>JAYEKO010000077.1:0-31099 GCA_034661055.1 Campylobacterota bacterium | reverse complement strand
TAATAATACTTTATGCCACAGTTTTTAATAAAAAAGTTATCGCTACGGGGATTCTTACTTTTAATCATTGGCTCTATGATAAATACAGCTATATTATTGGTGTTACTGTTTCGCTTTGATAACTTAAAAATTGAACAGCAAATTACAGAGGGTACCTATGATGCAATGTATAATGTTATGCACCATACTGAGGGGCTGTTAACAACCCATAACCTAGATAAGCACAAATTACAGTGGTTAGATAAAAATGAAGAGTTCAAAGTAACACTTAATAATTTTACTAAGCTTCATGGTAAATATGCTAGAGAGTTTAAACGTCTATATAATGTAGTTCAAAATGAAACTGAGACTATTGTTACGCAATTAAAAAATCCACTGTTCCAAGCAAAAAATACTATGGATAAATCGTTATTACGAAGATTAGGTGAAGGGTTAAATAGTGATAAAAATAGTAAATACTACATCGCTCTGTCTCAACTGAGAAATTCCATCAGATATCTTCAACAATATCAATCATTTGTGATTGATGAACTGTTTCAAATCAAGTTAGCACATGAAAAAAAGGTAGCCACAAAGTTACGTGAAATTAAAATAATCTCTATTGTACTCCCCACTATTATTTTAATTGTAACATTGCTTTTAGCATTTTATATATCTAATAGAGTAGAAAAGATGGAACTTGAACTCTTTATAACACACGATGATTTGCAAAAAGGAAAACAGAAACTGCGCTATATTGCATATCATGACGCACTAACCGCTCTTCCAAATAAGTTGATGTTTCTAGAGAGACTGAATCAGTTTACAAAGCATTCAAAGCGTTCGGATAAGAAGGCTGTTGTACTTTTTATAGATTTAGACCATTTTAAAGAGATCAATGACTCTTTTGGTCATGCTATTGGTGATCAGTTATTAAATATCGTAGCACAACGACTGCAGAGTACTATTCGAGAAGAAGATGCGGTTGCCCGTCTTGGTGGAGATGAATTTGTCATACTATTAGAAAATATTGAACTAGTAGATGATGTAAAGATTGTTGCTGAAAAATTGATACATGTATTTAAAAAACCTATAGAGATAAATAAGCAGATGTTTTATACAACTTTAAGTATAGGTGCTAGTATATTTCCCGATGATTCACTTGATGCTGAAGTCCTTTTAAGAAATGCAGATTCTGCTATGTATAAAGCTAAAGAGCTTGGAAGAAATAATTATCAGTTTTATACAAAAGATATGACAGAACGTTCTCTTGAGCGTGTTTTAATGGAGAATGCTTTACGAGATGCTTTAGAAAATGGTGAGTTTGAAGTCTATTATCAGCCTCAGGTACTAGCACATTCTGGAGAGGTTATAGGACTAGAAGCCCTTATAAGATGGAATCATCCTGAAGATGGGTTAGTATCTCCAGGAAAATTTATACCAATAGCTGAAGAGACGGGTTTAATCATCCCTATAGGAGAGTGGGTTTTACAAGAAGTGTGTAAACAGCAGGTGTTATGGCAAGAACAAGAGATGAAAACGGTAGTCACTGCAGTCAATATCGCCGGTGCACAACTACAACAAGATGACCTTTATGAGAAAGTAAAAATGATTTTGCAAGAGACACAATGTAGTGCAAATCTAATAGAACTAGAGGTTACAGAAGGTTTTATTATGAAAGACCCATTAAAGTCTTCAGAGTTGTTACATAAATTAAATATGTTAGGTATTCGAATCTCTATAGATGATTTTGGTACGGGGTATTCATCGATGATGTATCTTAAACGATTGCCTATACAGAAGTTAAAAATTGATCAGGCATTTGTTCAGGATGTTGTAGTAGATCCTGAAGATGCAGCCATCACACGAGCTATTATTGCACTAGCTAAAGGGTTGGATTTAAGTGTTATTGCAGAGGGTGTTGAAGAGTTCTCTCAGCGAGATTTTCTTTTAAACGAGGGTTGTAATCATATTCAAGGTTATTTATATAGTAGGCCACTACCTAGAAGCGAGTTAGAGTTGATTATGAAAGAAGGTGTGATTAAAATTTAAAGGCCTAATCATACTAACTGCACCGTTAAAATCAAAGATAAGATGGGACATCTGTTCTAGACCCCTTAGTTAATACAAAAACCCAAATAACCATAAAGGTATTTTATTTTTATTTCCTATCTCTATATCATCTGAGACAATAAAGCTATTTTTTATATCTTGTATCTGTTTATAATTTTTATTTTTTCCACCAACTTCTACTATATACTTTTCATCTACTAAAAAATCACCTTTTTTTGAATAGTGTATATCGTGATTTTGAGATACTTGATTTACAAAAAATTGCTCCCTTATGGTGCCTATATCACTTTTGCTACAATATGAACTATTAAGATTTGTATTATTTAGGTAAAGTTTCTCAGGCTTTGTAAAAATATTATCACCTTTTGAGTTTTGTTTTATCTATTGTACAATCATGGATATAAAATGATTAATATAATATTAATTACTTATATATTTAAAAATTTTGGTTTAATCATACACAACGACACCATAGTCGTCATCAATACGGTAAAAGCGACACTCTTCGCTAATATCTAAATCTTTTAATTTTGCAAGTTGAATTAGGCTATTTTTTTTCACATAAATTCCATGCTCTAAAAAAAATCTTTTTATATTGACAAATTTAATATTATCTACAAATTTGTATTCAAACTTACTGTAAAGTCGCATCTGCTTGGTGTTAAAAATATGTGCGTCAGTAGTAAGCTGCTGCGAAGCGTACTGTGTTGGTAAAAAGCCTGAAAGGTCTGTTAAGATAGGTTCTACATGTAAATATTTTTCTGGTAAAGTCTCTTTTTCTAAAAAGACATAACGGTTAAGTTTAATGTGCTTGGTGTTAGGCCAGTAAGTGTAAGCTGGATTGCTCAAATGAAGTTTTGAGCGTACCTCTTTCCAGAGCCAATGCCTGTCTAGTATGTTGTAAAAGTTATTCATTTTGATTTAGAAAATTATTATAATAATTGTTAAATTCTGGAACAGGCAGAGGTTTGGCATAAAAATATCCCTGTAGCATATCACAATGTAACTCTTTTAAAAGCTTAGCATGCTGTGTCGTTTCAACTCCTTCAGCAACTGTTTTAAAATTGAGTGATTGTGCCATGTTAATGATGGTTTTTACAATGGTAAAGTCATCATGGTTATCATGCATATTCATTACAAAAGATTTGTCAATTTTAATGACATCAATTGGGAACTGTTTTAAATAAGAGAGTGAAGAGTAGCCTGTACCAAAGTCATCTAAAGTGATACAGATACCGAGAGATTTTATAGCTTGCATAATTCGAAGGCTCTCTTGAACATTATTAATAGAGATGTTCTCAGTAATTTCAAATTCTATGAGTAATGGATTAATACTATATTTTTCTAACAGTGATGTGGTGAGTTTAATAAGGTTATAATCTTGAAATTGAGCGGCAGAAAGGTTGATGGCAACTTGCAACTCCATATTGTTCTGTCTCCAAGATACTATCTGTTTAAAACAGCTCTCTATAATCCATTCGCCTACTTTTAAGATAAGCCCACTCTCCTCCAAAATATGGATAAACTCGTCTGGAAATATAAGACCTTTTGTTGGGTGTCTCCATCGTATTAGCGCTTCAACGTGAAGTAACTTATTGGATTTGGCATCAATTTTTGGTTGGTAATAGAGTTCAAACTGCTCATAGTCTCCTTCCATAAGCTGTATATCATTTTCCAATACTCTTCGTTTGCTAATGTCTTGACTCATCTGCTTGGTAAAGAGCATAGCAGTATTGCGACCATCCTCTTTTGCAGCGTACATAGCAGTATCGGCATGTTTAATAAGTTCATAGTAGTTTTCACCATGATCTGGATACATTGCTACGCCAATACTAGTAGTAATATACATGAGATGTTGATCTATTTTATGTTGACCATGGAGTGACCTAATAAGCTTTTGAGTAACAACAAGGGCATCATCATGACTTTTAATATCAGTCAGCAGTATGACAAATTCATCACCACCAATTCGAGATAGAGTGTCAGATTCGCGTACCTCATTTTTTAGAAGCTTTGAGATATGAATGAGTAAACTGTCTCCTGTATCGTGACCAAGAGTATCATTAATATTTTTAAAGTGATCTAAATCTAAAAACAGGAGGGCTATTTTTTTCTTATGACGCTTTGCATTACTGATAGCTTCTGATAATCTATCATTTAAGAGTGTTCGATTTGGTAGTTTAGTCAACGGATCATAAAAAGCAAGCTGTTCAATAGTTTTTTTGTCTGTATGTTCAGCGGTGACATCCATACTTATAGCAGCCATTCTACTATGGCCTGCCTCTTTTTTCCTAACTTTACCTCTAGTGTGTATATAGACAAGGTTGCTGTTTTTTAGCACAATACTATATTTTAATTCAAAAGTGCTACCATGTTCAATCGCATATATTAGAGTATTATTTACATGTAATTTATCTGAGCTAGAGATATAGTCTAAAAATTCATCCCAAGTTAAAACAGTATTGGATTTTAGGGCTAAAATTCTATACATTTCGGCACTAAGTTCTAGAGTATTATTGCTTATATTGTACTCCCAGCTTCCAACATGAGCCATACGTTGTGCTTCTTTAAGATGTGCCTCATTTTGATAGAGTTTTTTATTTAGTTCTTGCATCGTAGATAGATAGTTTCTAGCACTAGCTACCATGCTGTTGGCAGACATTCCAATGGAAGATATCTCATCTTTAGTATTAAAAGGTAGGTGAAATGTTTTGGGGTTTTTAGGGTTGAAATGGTTCATCATATTGGCCAATAAACCTAATGGTTTTAAAGATTTTAATAAAAAGAGAATAAGAATAGTAAGAGCAATAATATATAAAAAAATAGAGATAGATATGAGAATGTAAAACTCTTGCATGAGTTGGTGAAAATACTTTTTAGAGTAAAATACTTTAAATGTTGCTATAGATTTTTTAGTGGCAGGATCGTGCAGAGTCATCTCTTGTGTGAAGTGCTCTTTGGTGTCTTGTATGCTAATTCCAAAATGAATAGCATCACTTTGATGCGGTAATATCTGTACATGTACAATATGCTTATGGGCAATGAGTTCATTTCCAAGCTCTGTAACCGCCTCATTAAAACCATAGCTTAAGTTTAATGCTAAAGAGGGAGAGATGCTGTGCATAATATAGTTGAGTTTTTCATGTTCCATACTCTCATAGCCACTTATAAAAAGATGCCGACTTACTAAAGTCGTCAGTAAAATAAAGATAGCCGAGATAACAACGAGTAGAGTCGATACCTTAAACGTAATAGAGTTTGAATTTATCATTATATTCTAGTATATTAATACTATTACCCTGGTAGTATATTTCTGAAATTTTTAACAGTATGGGGCGTAGTGAGATAGCATCGCGTTTAAGTGCATCAATATTAATAACAGGTTTGACTCGTGTCGAAATTTCTGTTGATATCATTGCCCCATATTGAAGATCTTCATTGCGGTAAGTAAAAGTCATTGAACTGTTTTGTGTTGCTAAAGTGACTAAAGATTTAATATGTTTCTTGCTGGATGGAAAGAGATAATAAGAACTTGCTTTAAGTCCTGTTTTTATGCTCTTTTTATAGCTACTTAGTATTATTTTAAGAGAAATATCATAAATATTATGTTGATATTTTGCTTCAATTTTCTTCTTTAGAAGTAGTGCAGATGCCTTGTCGTGCTCCTCATAGATGAGTGCAAGTACAAGCTTATTATTATATAGTTTTTTCTTAAAATTGTAGTCCATTAGTACTGTTTTTGGAAAGAGTGTTGCGTGTACTTTGAGAAGCGATGTGTTAATTTCAGATGCATAAAGTGTGAATGATAGTAGGGAAAATATTAGTAAGCTCTTCATCTAAAAACTCCATAGCATTTTAAAAGTCACTGTACGTCCAGCGGCTGGGTAGTCATTGACATAGGTATTGGGAAATGCTGCATAGAAAAGCTCTTCATTAAAAAGATTTTTAACACTTGCAACAAGAGTAACTGTATCAGCAGTATAGCTAAATGATTGATCAAAGGTGACGGTAGCGTCCATATCATTGCGTATATCGCTCTGTGCTCTATTAATGCTAGAGGTATAGTGCAGTGATGAGTAGGACTGTATGTTAAATGCAAAGAGATGCGAGAGTGATGCTGTCGTTAAGATGTTGGCATAGTTTGGAGTGGTATGGCTATTTTTGTCCTCAACATCCACATAACTTCCGATTATATCCATTGATGTATCAGTAGAGAAAATATGTTGCCACTCTAACTCTGCTCCATAAAGATTGTTAGAGCTGTTTTGTACATAATTGACTCCCTCTTTATAAATCATATTGTCAATTTGAGATATAAAGGCATTAAGGCGAAGCGTATGTTTGCTACTTTTATGGATTAATCCGACTTCAAGAGTATCGGACGTTTCAGCTTTTAAATGTTCATTACCTTTTGATACACCGGGTATTTCTGCGTAGAGTTCTATCCATGATGGTGCTCTAAACGATCGCGAATACATTGCTTTAAAGTGAATGCTATTACTATATTTGTGTACCAAGGCTAAACGTGGAGAGAGGCTGCCTCCATAATCAGAGTAGTTATCATAACGGATACCAGCAACAATATTACTGTTTTGAGAAAGAGTAAATTGGTCATTAATAAAGAGTGAATATATTTGGCGTGATACGTCAGGTTTAATCAGATTATCTGGGTCAAGTTGTGGATGATTTTGTACGTTTAGAGCTGTTTTAGTGGCATCAATATTTTTATATTCAGCTCCAAGAATAATGGCATGGTCATTCAAGCTGTTATTGTGTAGGGTCAAATCAAGCTCTTGTGACCTCTCTTGATAGTCGGAAAAATAGAGAACGTCAACATCATCACTAAGTGGTGCAAAACGTGTCTCAACCTGTGAAGAGTATTGATTATATGTCAGTGCAGCTTCTAGCTCATTTGAGTTGTCTAAGAGTGCAGTATATTTAATTTTTGCAAAGAGCGATTGGTTCTGATTTCCACCTAAGTCATTTTGACTCTCAAAATAGTTCCCGACACCAAAGGCCATACCAGCTGTTGAGTTTTTAAGACGAGACATTAGTTCAAATGCGCCACTTTTTAGATGCAGACCAATAGAGTAATCCTCCAAGCTCTGATCACTTTTTCCATAGTGTTCCGCTTTATCAGGTCCACCATAGATGTGTTTATTGCCATTTTGATAGTAGGCATCAAGTGAAAGATGAACGTTTTCAAGATTATGTGCAATATGTCCACCAGCTCTATAACTATTAAAGCTTCCGGCAGAAGCAAACAGTGAGCTGTTTTCGCTATCATCACTGTTTTTGGTAACTACATTAATAACACCGCTAATGGCGTTGGAGCCATACAGTACCGATCCTGGTCCGCGTATGACCTCGATGCGTTCAATTAACTCAATTGGAAAATCAAGATAGTAATAGATTGAACCACGATAGGCGTTATTAATGCTTACGCCATCTATCATCAGTTTCACTTCACCTTTTTGAGTTACTCCTCTAAAGATGACAACGGGTACTCCTGAACTCTCCATAGAGAGTTGTACACCAGGAACATAGGCTAAAGCATCATAGATAGTATTTGCACCAAGATTAAGAAGCTTGTTCTGCTGTAAGACTGTGACAAACGCAGGGGCATCATCAATGTTGAGTTTTGTTTTGGTGGCAATTTCAGTGACCTCATCAAGTGAACTCAAAAAATCTGCCTCAAAATCGATGGAAGAAGCTGTTGCTAGCAGTGGAAGCGCAAGGCAGTACATTAATACTTTTTTCATAACATAACCTCATATAATACAAATAGCCAACCATTTACACTACCAAGTAGGTAAAAATCAAATTTAGTAGTAGACTAAAGTGTTATTACTAAGTTAGAGGCATTACAGTTTAATCAAATTAAAAAGACTAACCATTTCTCCTTATTTAGATATTGAATTATCATAATCTAGGAAAGCATTTAGCGTTTAGTTTGTAGTAACTTACATATAGGATGCAATAGAGAAGCATTGTGCTTTTACTATCTATAGTTATGAGGCTGTAAGAAGAATTAAACACTTAAATGTAAGGTTGAAAAGATGTATTATGTAGGTATAGATGTAGCAAAGCAATTTCATATAGCTTGTGTACTAGATGATTCGAATAAATATCTAGTTAAAAACTTTAGAATAGAATCTGAAATATCTGAGTATTCTCACTTGAATTCACTTCTTATAAATATAGACCAAGACAACTCAAAGTTCATTATTGGGCTTGAAGCTACAGGTACTCTGTTTGAGAACTTGTATCTGTTTCTTCAAAAACAAGGTTACAATGTGGTATTATTAAATCCGTACCAAACTACAAAGTTTAGAGAGATGGATACCATGAAGTATGTAAAGAACGATAATATCGATTCACAGATGATAGCAGCACTATTAAAGAGTGGTAGATACTCTGAGGCTTATGTTTCAGAAGAGCTTTATCAATCTATAAAGTCACTTTATCGTCATAAAGCTACACTGATGCAAGAGATGAAATCTGCAAAGAGACAGGTAAGTACAACACTTGTTGTTGTATTTCCTGAGTTTGAGCAGATTATCAGAGATCCATTTAGTGTATCTGGGATGGCTCTACTTGAGAAATATCCTACAGCTAAACACTATAAAGGTGCTAGTGCTGATAGAATATTAAAAGTCTTTAGAAATATCAAGGGTAATAATTTCAATTTGCAAAAAGCAAGTGATTTATTAGACCTTGCAAGACTTACTATCTATCAAGGTAATGCCAGTGATGAGAGAGCCTATGTAATTCTTTCTAACCTTAGAAGAATTAGATTCTTAAAAGAGGAGATTGAAGCGTGTGAATCTCAGATGTTTACTTTACTCAATGAATCTGCACAGGCAGTATCAACTTCTATCTCTGAAGATGAAGAGATTTATATTGCTGATTTAGTAGATAATCTTCGCTCTATCGATGGAGTGGCAGATAAAACTATATTTGCTGTTCTTAGCGAGTGTGGAGATATATCTAGATTCCGTTCAGGTCAAGCTTTTATAGGTTTTTTAGGACTCTATCCAACCTTGCATCAATCAGGTAACACTACCAAATATGGTAGGTTAGCAAAGAGAGGTGCAAAGTTAGCAAAGCTTGCTATTTATCAGGCTGCTATTGCGTGTGTAAGACATAATGATGAACTTCACAAGATTTATCTTGATAAGAAATCATCTGGTCGTGCACCCAAAGAGTGTGTAATTGTTGTTGCTAGGAAACTAGCAATGATTGTCTACTCTATCTATAAAAATAATACACCATACAACCCAGCTCGTGTATTTAATACACAGGCTAGTTTAAGTCATTAAATTTGATTAACAATGTAATGTGAAATAACCCATTAATAACACTTTAGTCCAACTATTAAACTTAATTGTTGGCATTAGTATTTTTAATTTGTGACGAAACTAGGTTTCATCTTTAAAACACTTACTTAAGCTATATAGTTCACTATATAAATTCAAGTGCTCAAAAGATGAAACTAAAGCAGTTTTAACTGCTAAAGTTCTTTGAAATCTTATTGCTACTAGAGAAAGTATGTCTTTTTTACTTTTTAGTCCTTGTTTAAGCTATTCTTTATAGGATGGCTTTAATAAGATCTATTTTTTAGCTTAACATCTCTTGCATACTAATTTCAGAACCAACTTCAGAGACTAGTTGATCCATTAATTCAAAGAGTTTAAGACTATGCTCTTCAGCTTTGGCAAATCGTGCAATAATGACCTCTTTACCATCACCTTTAGAGGCACATCCACTTGTCTTAATGCACTGCAAATTTTCTTCAATTTGCTTGTAAATTGTAATGTGATGTGCTTCCATCTGCTTAAATGTACTATTTTTTCCAAAATATTTCTCACCTATAGAGTAGTACCATTTTCCAAATCCACATGTTTTGGCATCGACAAATAGTTCATCACTTACAGTACCGTTAACTACAGCAGAGTAGCTTTTTGATTTGTAGAGAATATGATGAATCTTATAGGTGGTAAGAAGCAGTGCTAAAGAGCTACTGTTTGACATATCTTTAGTAATATTTAAATTGGTACTAAAACTGTTCATAGTGGAGAGGAATTCATCCATTGTCTCATTGGCATTAACGGCAATACCATTCATAGTTTCGGCATTATCTTGCATGCTTGAAGATTGCTGTTGAAGGTTTTGAATGGTAATAGTAATTTCACCTGTAGCTTTTTGAGTACGTTCAGCTAGTTTTCGGACTTCATCGGCAACGACGGCAAAGCCACGCCCATGTTCACCTGCTCGTGCCGCTTCAATGGCGGCATTAAGCGCAAGAAGATTGGTTTGATCTGCAATATCTTTAATAAGATTGACAATAGATGTGATATCACCTACGTTACCATTCATCTGATCAATAGAGTGCACCGTCTCAACAATAAGTTCACTTAAGTTTGTAATTTGTGCTGAAGTCTGTTCAACAGCACTGTAGGTCTCTTCTGCTGAGACTGCTGAAGAGGATGTTTTAACAGTGACATCTTGAAAAGTTCTATCGGTTTTATCGATGTCGGTAGTGATGATTTCAAGTGACCCGCCAATACCGCCATGGAGTTTGGAAAACTCTGTTGAGAGCTCTCCCATAAGCTGATAACGGGCATTGGCTTTCATGGAGTTAACAGCACGTCCTAAAGTAGATGCTGTCAGTGCAAAGTCACCTTTTAGTCCTGATGGGAACATACTGCGATACATCTCGCCATTACTAACCCCCTCAATTGTGTAGCGTGCTTCACGCAAGATAATTTCAATCTGGTCAAGCATATCATTAATAGCCCAAGCCGTACGCTCTAACCTTGTCTCATTCTTGCCCAAGCTAATACGGCTGTTAAGCTTACCGTTGTTAGCATCTTCTACAACGTTTAAGATATTGCTTCTAAGAGTGTTCTCATAACTGTTAGATGATGTCTCGATGCTAGAGTTACCAGAAAGCAGGAGTGATGCAACGGCACCAATAAGAAGAAAACCTGTACCAATATAAGCTTCTAGAACTGCCAAGTAGATAGCAGCCCCTAAAGCCAAAAGAAGTAATACTATTACTGTCGGGTTTTTTAATTGTGTCATGATACTCTCCTATACCTTCATATCTTTTTGTAGATTGATGATAAACTCATCATAACTTATCATTTTTTCTGCCAATAGCTCATTTAAGACTTTTGCTGAAGCATCTACACCACCATGTCTCTCTGCATCAATAAGCTGTTTGTAAATAGGTTCAATAGTATTGATGGCAGATTGTGGCGGTTTACGACGTATTGAGGTGTAACCAACGATGTTGCCTCTGCTGTCTAAATCAGCGGTAATAGTTGCAAATACCCAGTAGTATCCTCCATCGCAAGACAAGTTTTTGACAAAGCCAAAAAACTCTTTTTTCGCTTTAATAAGATTCCACGCAACTTTAAAAGCTAACTTTGGCATATCAGGGTGGCGAATAACATTATGGTTTGAACCAATAAGGTCTTGGGCACTGTAGCCTGCTAATGCAACAAAGATCTGATTACAGTAGGTAAGAACCCCTTTAGTATCAGTTTTAGAGACAATAAAATCGTTATCTCCTAGATGTTTGGGACTATTTGAGATATTATTAGGCCGATCGTTTTTGGTAAGTTTTCTTCCAGGCATGATAACTCCTATGATTTAAAAGTTGTTGCATTGTACCAATTTAAAAGTTAAATTTAACTAGATTTAGAAAAAATGTGTCACAATTGTGACGATTTAGAGGTGCTCTTGTGTATTGATATGGTTAATCTTGGGTATAATTTCAAAAAATAGCAGAAGAGATGAATGGACATTAGAGCAGAATTGCAACGTGATAAAATAGATTTAAATGATACATTTTATAGGAATGTTTCACGTTATAAAGAGCACCTATTTAGATGGAATAAGATTCATAACTTAACGGGTGCTAAAAGTGAAGAGATTATTGATGATTTTATTTATGATGCCATCTATCCTATAAGTTTTATCGACTCAATTGACTCCATAATGGATATTGGAACAGGGGCAGGTTTTCCAGGCCTGATTTTAGCTATGGCACTGCCACAGACAGAGGTGACACTAGTGGAGCCTCTACAAAAACGCGCTAGCTTTTTACAGTTTATTAAAGCAGACCTAAAACTCAATAATGTCCATGTGAAAAGTTGTCGTGTTGAGGCGTTACCTAGGGGTTCATTTGATCTAATCACTTCACGGGCTGTGACAGATACGGCAATGTTGTTGAAACTAAGTAGCTCCCACATAAAAAAAGGGACACAGATCCTCTTTTATAAAGGCGAGCAGGTTTTTGATGAGGTTGATGAGACCTTAGATTATGAGATTATTAAAGCAAAAAATAGACACTATCTGAAAATTCAGATGTAATGGAGAGAGTATGTTAAAATGGTTATTGGTAGCCGCAGTAGTCGCTGGAGTTTACTTCTTTTTTATTAAGAAGAAGTCGGTGAATTTTTCACCTTCAAAGAGAGATTTAAAAGATAGCGATGAGATGGTAGAGTGTTTTACATGTAAAACATACTGTAGTGCTGGTGATGCACTCATTAAAGAGAGTAGGTTTTTCTGTAGTAAAGAGTGCATGGAGGTGTAATTATGTTACTTTTTGGTCACCCTTTTATTGCATCAGAACGTTTTTATCATGTAGAAGATGTTGATATGATTTTTCATACTCCATCAAATTCAACCCTCTATGCTGAGTTTAATGAAGCCTCTTTAGAGCTGTTTGAACATATGCAAAAAAACTCCTTGAACTACGCTGTAAAGGTAGCTGATGTTGAAGAGCTAATCTATGCTGAGAGTTTAGGAGCTACCTACATCATTGTAGGTTCTGATCTGGCAAAAAATGGACAGAAGATTGCGGAGAACTATCTATTTGATGCCAAAATATTAGTAGAAATTGAAGACAAAAAAGAGATTGAAGTGATGGCATATGAAGGAATTGACGGTGTTATTTTTCCTAATGCCATTATACATGTAAACTCTTAGATAATTTTTCGTTTAAGATGAGGTTTTAATGATGTTAGAACTTCATAACTGATGGTTGATGTTGTTTTAGCCAACTCTCTTGCATCACTGAAAATAAGCAAATCATCTTCTATGCTAGAAAAGCTTGTGTTATCCATTGATATACGTCCCAAGACCTCTGCACCACTTGGCGTAGTATATTTAGATGTACAGCGCATAAAACCGTCTGCATAACCAATGTCATAAGTCGCTATCTGCTGCTCGTTTTTAGCACAATAGGTTCCATTGTAACCAATTCGTTCATTTACATGTAAATTACGCTGAAGCAGTTTTTTAGCATAGAGCGAGAGAACGGGTTGCAGGTTGGGTCTATTGAGGGTCTTGTCTAGCTCTAAACATCCATATGCTGCAATTCCTACACGAACCATCTCATCTTCACACGTCCCTTCTCTAAAGAGTGCTGCGGAGTTATTAAGATGAAAACGTAGCGTGTCATCATGAAGTTTTCTAGCACTGTTTTTAATACGTTGAAAGTTCTTTTTCTGCCAGAACCATTCTGAACTCAGTGTATCAGCACTGCGATGATGTGAAAAGAGAGCTTCAAGTTTTAGTCCACGCTCTTTTATCTGCTTGAATGCCTCAGCCAACTCCTCTTCTTTAAGACCACTGCGATGCATGCCGCTATCTATTTTAAGTTCAACTCTACAATTTACATGTATTTTCTTAATGTCTTCAAGCGTGTTAATGGTGTAACAAAACTTTGGATTTTTACAAGGAGTGATGTCTGCTAAGATGAGGATGTATTCAAAGTAATCTGAGATAAGTTCTGCCTCATTAACATTTCGAACTACTGCTTTAGTAATGCCATATTCATAGGCAAGTTTAGCTATCTCTAAAAGCCCATGTCCATAGGCGTTGTCTTTTAAAACCAGTGCTATTTTATCTTTACTACCGCATTCTTGTGTAATAATATCAAGATTGTGAAATAGTGCGGAGCGTTTAAGTGTAATATATGCCATAAATGAAATTATAGCCAAAGGAGAAGAACTTAATGAGACGACTGCTAGCAGAGTTTGAAAAACAGAGTTTTATTCAGATAGTTTTTCCGCATGAAAATAGTGATTGGAGTGCTTATTTAGATGAGGCGAGTGAAACGTTCGTTCATCTTATTTTGGCAATTTCGCGCTTTGAACCATGTTTGGTGGTGTGTGATGATGTTAATCGAGTCAGAGACTATTTTTCAAACTGTTATAACTTGACATTTGTGCAGTGTAATACAGATGACACTTGGGCCCGTGACAGTAGCGGTATCTCAATTATTGAAGATGATGAGGTAAAAATTCTGAATTTCAATTTTAATGGCTGGGGCAATAAGTTTGAGGCTAAACTCGATAATGCAATGACCGCATCACTGGCATCTCATTATGCTACTAACGTCTATCCCGTAGATTTTGTCTTAGAGGGAGGTGCTATTGAGAGTGATGGAGCAGGAGCACTCTTAAGCACCTCTGAATGTCTGTTGAATTTTAATAGAAATGGCTATGTCTTAAAGCAAGAGATTGAAGATATTTTAAAAAAAGAGCTTGGTATAGAACGAGTCCTATGGCTACATCACGGCTATTTACGTGGAGATGATACTGATTCACATATTGATACTTTAGCACGTTTTATTAATGAAAAAAGCATCATGTATGTTTCGTGTGATGATAGGAGTGATGAGCATTTTGATGCACTGTTAAAAATGAAAGAGGAGCTGCAACAATTTACATGTAAAAATGGTGATGCATACAACTTAATACCGCTACCTATGGTTGAGGCTAAATACTATAAGAAAAAACGTCTTCCTGCAACGTATGCCAATTTTTTAATGCTCAATGATGCCGTATTGGTACCAACCTATGATGATATTAATGATGAAAAAGCCATAAATATTTTTAAAAAATCATTTCCTACGCGAAATATTGTGCCCATAGACTGCTCTGTTTTAATTCGACAGCACGGCTCTTTACACTGCGTTACAATGCAATTTTATAAAAATTAGATACAATAACTCAAACTATTTCTTAAGGGCATCAGTATGGAATCATCAATATATATTGCAAAACAGCCTATTGTCAATACTGAGGGCGAAGTTTTTGCTTATGAACTTTTTTATCGACGTGACGAAATTAATAGTGCTGAGGTAGATAATGATCTTTACGCAACAGCGCGACTCTTGGTCAATACATTAAACTATATTGGTCTGCATAGTCTTGTTGGCGATAAAATGGCATTTATTAAAGTTGACAAAGCAATATTGATGAATAAGATTATCTACTCCATCTCGCCATCGTATTTTATTTTAGAGATTTTAGAGACAACAGTGATTGATGAGGAACTTTTAAAACGTATTGATACCCTAAAAAAAGATGGATATATTTTTGCTCTAAACCACTATGACAAAGATGTAATCAACATTCATAGTTTTAAAGAGTTGATGCACTTAGTCTCCTATGTTAAGCTCTATGGAAGTGATATTGAAGCTTTTAGAGAGCGTTTTTCATCCATAGATGTTGAGCGCAGTTTTAGAGCGCAACTTATTACTGAAAAGGTGGAGAATGCCGCTGAATTTAAGCGTGCATCAGAGATGGGAATAGGTCTTTTTCAGGGTTATTTTTTCTCTAAACCAGAACTATTTGGTAAAGATAAAATTGAGCCACCGAGCTCACTCTTAATGCTCATTATCTATCTTTTAGAGTCCAATGCAAAATTGGAACGTATTATTAATATTTTTAACACATCCCCGTATTTAACACTTAATCTTCTAAAATTTATTCATATGCATAAAGGTTTTGCTCAGAAAGATATTGCTTCTATTGAGCAGGCACTGATTGTCATTGGTAGAGTTCAGCTTCAGAGCTGGCTAGAGTTGATGATACATGCAAGTAGTGCAGATGAAGGGCAAGAGGAGTTTGCAAAAGAGCTTCGTTCTCATGCACAACATCGAGCTATTTTAATGACGATTTTAGCACGTAAAGTAAGAATGAGTGAATCTAATATACACACCGCATATATGATAGGACTACTCTCTATGTCTGAAGTGATTTTTCAGAGCGCCTTTGATGACATTGTCAAAGAGGTTGACCTAGATAAAAGCATTGAGAATGCACTAGTCGATAAAAGTGGACAACTTGGAGAGCTACTGCAACTTATTAGTGCAGTTGAACAGAATGACAGCCATAAAGTGACTGCCATTATTGCTCACCTTGGTCTCTCACAAAATGATCTTAACAGCTGCTTATTAGAGAGCTATCAACATAAGGGTGCTTAAGGGCACTTAATTATACATTTATAGAATAATTTTTATTATATCTCCCAAATTTAACACTTATGTAACATTTAAACTTTATAGTCTTTATAATTATTTTTATAAGGAAATTCTATGAAAAAAGCACTCTATCTTTCCGTTATCTGTTCAAGTATGCTACTTGCATCAGATGTTACAATGGAGGCTATTGATATTGAGGCAACGGTGATTGAAGATGTTAGTGGCGAAGAGGTTAAATCTGCAGATGTAGCTGAAGCGTTAAGCAAAAAAATACCAAATATTACTTTAGTGCGTCGTAGTGGTATCGCTAATGATATTATTTTACGCGGTCAGAAAAAAGATAATATAAATGTTATTGTAGATGGCGGTAAAGTGTGTGGAGCTTGTCCAAATAGGATGGATCCGCCAACTTCTCATATTGCAACCAATAATATTAGTACAATTAAAATCATAGAGGGCCCTTACGATGTTGAGAACTTTGGAACTTTAAGTGGTGGGGTATATGTCACGACTAAAAAACCGACACAAGAGTTAAGTGGTGATGTTAGTGTCAATGTCGGAAGCTGGAGCTATAAAAAAATATCAGCAACCGCTAGTGCCGGAACTGAGAATGTTAGAATTATGTTAGGCGCATCTAAAGAGAGTAGTGACCAGTATGAAGATGGTGATGGAAACAGTTTTGCGCAGCAGATGGACAACTATATTAAAGATCATCCATCGCTTGCTGGAACAGCACTTCAGCCTAAATATAGTGATATGGAAGCGTATGATAAGACATCATTCATAGGAAAGATCTTCATTGACATTACTGATGATCAGCAGTTTAAGTTTGGTTATACTGCAAATCGTAGTAATGATGTGCTTTACCCAACAAGTAAGATGGATGCAATCTATGATGACTCTGATCTTTACAATGCTGAATATAAGATTACCAATATAGGTGATTATTCTAAAGAGCTTAGTATTTTAGGATACTACTCAGAAGTAGCGCACCCAATGTCAACATTTTACAGAAAAAGTGCTTTGGCAAACCCGGCAGTAGGTGCGGTGACAAGTTATTTAGAGAGTAGTATTGGTGGTGTTCGTGTCAAAAATACGGCAGATATCAGTGATGATATAGAGCTTCGTGTAGGAGTCGATACCAGTAAAAGAAACTGGGATGGAGAGTATCAGAGTGAGACTGGTAAAGGGCCTCAAGGAAAACCAAACATTCAAGATGTAGATACTAAAAATATTGCACTGTTTGCAGAGCTAGAAAAATATTATGAAGATTTGCGTGTTACAGCTGGAATGCGTTATGACGATACAGAAATTACAACAGCAGGAGCGGAACAAGATAATGACTATAATGCACTTAGTGCCAATGTTTATGCTACCTATGATGCAAGTTCAAGTTTAAGTTTCTTTGGTGGTATTGGACAGTCTTCACGTGTTCCAGACGGTAAAGAGCTATATTTTAAATCTTCAATGGCTCAACCTGGTCAAGTAATTGGTACCCCTGATTTAGATCAGACAACAAATCGTGAGGTCGATTTGGGAATGGAAAATCGCTATGAGCATTTTACATTTAGAACAAAAGTGTTCTACTCAATGCTTGATGATTATATTGCATACAACTCAAGTAAGATGTTAAATAGATATGAGAATGTTGATGCAACAATTTACGGATTTGATGTAACAGGTTCTATCTTTGTAACTGATGAAGCGTATGTAGATTTTGGTGTAGCGTACCAAAGTGGTAAGAAAGATAGCCCATTAGAAGGTCAGACAGGGACAAACCTAGCAGAGATTCCACCTTTAAAAGGAAACTTCTCATTTACTTATGAATATGCTGATAATTCAAGTGCAATGTTTGAAGTGTTTGGAGCACAGTCATGGGATGATATTGATGCAGAAAATGGTGAGCAAATCTTAGATTCATATTTAGTAACCAACATTAAAGTTGATCATGACTTTGGATCTGGTTTCTCTTTAGCATTAGGTGTTGATAATATTTTTGATACTACTTATGCAATCACTAACACCTACAATGACATGATCTTAATTACCGATGGTACATCAAAAGAGGTAATGTTAATGAACGAACCGGGACGTTATCTCTACGCAAATGCAACATATAGATTTTAATTACATTAATATCAGTGAAGCAAGACCTAAAAAGCTTAAAAATCCAAAAACATCAGTCGCAGTTGTTAGGAGCACTGTTGAGCCGATGGCTGGGTCGATATTGAGTCGTTTTAAAAGTAGTGGAATGGCTGCTCCAAAAAAACCTGCAATAAGAAGGTTGATTATCATAGCCAAGGCGATGACAACACCTAGCTGGCTTATGCCAAACCAGAGGTAGGCAATAGTACCCATAATAACTGAGAAGAGCAACCCATTAAGCAAAGAGACTAAAATCTCTTTTTTAAGGACCTCTTTGGAGTGCTCAAGATCAATATCACCTAGAGCCATCTGACGTACAATTACTGTAAGTGTCTGTGTTCCTGCATTACCACCCATTGAGGCGACAATAGGCATTAAAATAGCTAGAGGAATAAAAGCTGCTAATGTCTCATCAAATAGCGCAATTACAATACTTGCAGCTATAGCGGTAATGAGATTAATGCTTAACCATGCGGCACGATTTTTAAAAACGCCAAAGAGTTCATCTTCTTGCTCAGCATCATCACTAACTCCGGCAAGATTATAGATCTGATCTGTAGCACGCTCTTCAATAACATCATAGATATCATCAGAGGTGATACGACCAACAAGTTTTGCTTGGTAGTCAATAACAGGTAGTACAGAGAGGTCAAACTGCTCAAATATGGTGGCAACATCTTCAATATCATCTGTTGCTTCAACAGAGCGAAGCTCTTTGGTTGTAATGACCTCTTTGTAACTTTTATTAAAGTCAAAAAGAATAAGGTCTTCAAGCGCAATAGCAGCAATGAGTCGATGATCATCATTAACAATAAAAGCTTGATGAATATTAGTAAGTTCATCACTTGCTTTTAACTCCTTAAGTCTGTTAATGGAGGTCTGAATAGTCTCATTAAGAGTGACTTCAAAAAGTTCGGTCTGCATCCAAGCACCAGCTTGGTCTTCTGAATAGGAGCGAAGTTTATCAATATCTTCTTGGTCCTCTTCATCAAGCTGTGCATAGACCTCTTCTCTTTTGTCCTCATCAACATCATAAATATCATTGATAAGGTCTGTTGCATCATCTGAATCAAGGTTTTCAACAACATCTGCAAGCTCGTTTGATGGGAGAAATTCAATAGCCTCATCTTTAATTTTTTCAGGAAGTTCTAAAAGGACATCTCCTAAGATATCATTTGGTATCTTGTTAAGATATTTATAGAACTTCTCTTTATCTTTTTTACGAGTTTTTTTAAGCAGATATGCAATCTCAGATTCATGCAGAGCATGTTGGGTTCTATCTTCTAAATAGAGATCAAAAGCGTGTTTTAGTTCATTATAGTGTTTCATTTGAGTCTTCCACCTTTGCTAGGCTTATAGGTTGACAACTTTTTGGATCAATATAGTAACAGTTGTCAAACTCTACAAATAGAGTAGGTTGTGTCGCACTTTTTAGGTGTGTGGTGACAAGTGCATCCATACTTTTCTTTATCTTCAAAAACTTTTTACGTTTTTTTCCACTGAGTTTTTTAGTAGTAACACGAATGACTCTGGCAGGGTTTATGGCACGACCATTTTTATAGAGTCCAAAGTGCAGATGTGGCCCTGTTGACATCCCTGTTGAGCCAACATATCCGATGACTTGACCTTTTTTTACCTTTTTGCCTTTTTTAAACCCTCTTCTAAAAGACTTCTGATGCGCATAGAGAGTGGTGTAGCCACCGGCATGACGAATTTTAGTAACCTTACCGTAACCTCGTGAGTAACTAGCTGAGATAATTCTTCCATTGCCAGCTGAACGAATTGGAGTGCCTCGACGTGCGGCATAATCAATTCCTAGATGGGCACGCCAACGTTTTAAAATAGGGTGAAAACGACGTTTTGTAAATCTTGAACTAACCCGCGCTCCAGGTATGGGGTGACCGAGTAAAAAACTATCGACTTGAGAGCCTTTTTCGTTATAGTAGTTCTCATCTGGACCTAAATACATGTAATTATATTTACCCCGTATCTCCATCATAGCCACTTGAAGTATGGGCATGGAAAAAGGCTTTCCAAAACGGTATTTCTGATCATAGACCATAACTAGTTTGTCACCTTTTTGAAGGGCTGTAAAGTCGAGTGACTTTTTAAACGCGTTAATAAAAATACTGGCGACTCGGTAGGAGCCCGTTGCATTTTGAATATCGGTTGAGGGGTTGTTTTGTATCTCTAATGCAAAGGCCTGATGTTTGACATCATATATGATTGGAGTAGGTTCAACATAATATTTTCCGACATTATCGCGTTTTACATGTAACTGTAACTCTTCACTAATGGGGACCATAAACTGCTCAATGGTTCCATTGTTATCACGTAGCATCTGACAGGAAAAACCGGCTCGAATCTCTTCTGCTAGTTTTTGATCCTCCTTGTCCATCTCATAGTAGATGGATTGCGGTAAGTTCTTGTTCTCTAAAAAGATTAAAAAGCTCTCATTCTTTGGCCACTTAAAGTGTTCGACATAGGCGGCGTTAAGTAAGAGAGGAAAGAGAATAAGTAGTAAAAGAGGCATTGTTTCTCACTAGATTAATTTTTGAAAGGGTAGCAAAAATTCACTTATACGAAAGTTTATAACTGTATAATAACTCTTATTTTTTATTAAGAGGTGAAGTTTGCGTTTAATTATTCTGTCTGTTTTTGTTGGTATAACACTATTTGGTTCCATGATTAAGGCTCCAGTCTTTGGTGTCAAAGAGAATCAGGGAACAATTAAAATTGACATGATCCAAGAGGGTGTTAGTGGGTTTTTAGTACGTCATTTTAATGATGACCATAGTGCTATTATTGCCAATATTATGGTGGTTGCTTTTGATGCCGATAGCGCAGAAGCAACTGTTGAATTTACTCCTTATAATGGCTTGAAACAAAATGCCCTTCCTAATGGAACATGGTTGCCTCGTGATGGTGATGAAGCTCAGTTGGCATTTGCCTATAATCGTGCATTTTTAATTGCACCAAATCGTGAAATATACCAAGATATTACCTCACGTGCAAAAAGTATAGATTGGGTACATCCCGATACATTTGCAACGACACTCTCCTATTTTGGACACCCGACACCACTAGCTGAAGATATGCAAAAATACTGTAATGTTTCTACTATTGGACTGCTCTATATCTATGCAGCAGAGACACTCTTTACCTTGGATTGTAAAAGTCTAAATGTGTTACAGATTACAACTGTACAAAATGACCATAAAGCAGTAAAACTACCATTTTATTCACGAATTGACACGATTCGCGAAGCGTGGTGGGGTGAGGGTAGTTCACTTTTACAGGAGTATGACCCTTACTATATAGATCTTCTAAAAAAACACAATAAAAATAATCACCTTTTTCAAGAGTTTATTAAATTTGATGCCATCGACAAACGTCCAAAATTAAAAATTGCAACCACACAGGAGCGTAACTAAATGAAAGAGACCCATAGTAATTATTTTACTTCTGTACTAGGAAGCGAAAATGTCTATAGTGATAAAGCACACCTTTTAGCGTACTCTTATGATGCAACACGAGAGCGTTTTGAACCCGATGCCGTGCTGTTTCCACGTAATGAGAAAGATGTGAGTACAATTTTAAAGTACTGTAATGCACACCGCATTCCTATTGTCCCACGTGGTGCAGGAAGTGGCTTTACAGGGGGTGCTCTTCCAAGTAGTGGCGGAGTTGTTCTGGCATTTGAGAAGCATATGAACAAGATTTTAGAGATTGATATGAAAAATATGGTCGCTATTGTACAACCTGGTGTTATTAACATGGATCTTCAACGTGCGGTAGAAGAGGTGGGACTGTTTTATCCACCAGATCCAGCATCTCAAGACTACTCAACTATTGGGGGTAATGTTAATGAGAATGCAGGTGGAATGCGCGCTGCAAAGTACGGTATTACCAAAGATTACATTATGGCTATTCGCGCGGTTCGCCCTAATGGTGATGTGATTAAAGCGGGAAAGCGTACCATTAAAGATGTTGCAGGTTACAATATTACAGGAATATTAATTGCATCTGAGGGAACATTGGCGGTAACTACTGAAGTAACTCTAAAACTGATTCCAAAGCCTAAGTTAACTAAAACAGCTATGGGAATTTTTGATTCGGTTAACAGTGCTATGGAGGCAGTTTATAAAACTATGGCAAGTGGTATTACTCCTGTGGCAATGGAGTTTTTAGACAATCTCACTATTCGAGCAGTTGAGCAGACGTTTGCTAAAGGACTACCAGTAGATGCAGGTGCTATTTTGGTAACTGATGTTGATGGAAACTTAGAAGAAGATTTAAACTTTCAACTGAGTAAAATTGGTGAAGTATTTAAAGCTAATGGCTGTAGTGAGTTTAAAATTGCAAAAGATGATAAAGAGGCAGCTGACATCTGGTTTGCCCGTCGTAATGCTTCTCCGGCACTTTCAGTTTATGGCAGTAAAAAACTAAATGAAGATGTCACGGTTCCTCGTGCAGTACTTCCTGAGCTTTTAGAAAAGTTTTATGCCATTGCAGAAAAATATCAGATAAATATTCCATGTTTTGGACATACCGGCGATGGAAATGTGCACACTAATGTAATGGTTGACGGCAGTGATAAAGAGCAGGTTAAAATTGCTTACAAAGCTATTGAAGAGGTCTTTCAGGCTACCATTGATTTAGGCGGAACTCTAAGCGGTGAACACGGTATAGGTTTAGCAAAAGCGCCTTATATGAAAATGGCATTTACGGATGAAGAGATGCAGCTATTTCAAGATATTAAAGAGGCATTTGACCCTAACAATATTTTAAATCCGACTAAAATGGGGCTACTTTAAGATGACGCCCCAACGGCTCTATCGTCATCTTCGCTTTTTTATACGGAGGTTTTTTGATAAAGAGCTGACGTTTTATGCTTCAAGTCTTAGTTTTTACACAATATTCACACTAATTCCATTACTACTTATTGTTCTTACTATTGCGACGAATATGCCCAGTTTCTCTGAGTATTATGAGAGTATTAAGACATTTATTTTTAGTAATTTGATGCCGGTGCACTCTGAATCAGTAACAGGTTATATTGATGGTTTTTTAAAGAACTCTGTGAAGTTGGGAGTGATTGGCTTTAGTATGATTATAGTTGCCTCACTACTGTTTTTTCAAAATTATGAGTACATTGTCAATAAGATATTTCACGCAAAAAATCGAACCTTTTGGGAAAGTATTACCACCTACTGGACTATGCTTACACTTACTCCTATGGCACTTATAGTCTCATTTTATCTCTCAACAAAACTCTCTAAGTTCATCAGTGAATATGAGGTTTCGGCATGGATTAACTTTATGTCTATATTTCCATACCTAATTATCTGGGCACTTTTCTTCTTGCTCTACAAAATCTCTGCCAATACGAAGGTTTATACCAAAGCGGCACTCTGGAGCTCATTTACGACCTCTTTGGTCTTTAGTGCTGCAAAAGCCGGCTTTATCTACTATGTCTTTTACAATCAGACTTATGCGACAATTTACGGCTCATTCTCTATTTTAATCTTCTTTTTTCTATGGATCTATCTCTCATGGATTATTTTTATTTACGGCTTAAAACTCTGCTACATGATGGATAGAGCTCATAAGTACAAACAGACAAAACAGTAAAAGTGCCAGTGAGAGTTTTTTACTCTTAATGGCAATGAGTGAGACTATTAGCTGAGTGACAATCACATACAGCGGTAGTGAAATAGTTTTTGGGCTCTGTGCTAAACTTAGATAATACTCCACAAAACCATCAAGTATGCCGCCTTGTGAAATTACATGTAAAAATATGCTTAGTAGGTAAAAAGGTAGAAATAGTATTGACGCAAGAATAGAGAGTGGGTGATAGATACTAAAAGTTTCAAAGAGATACAGTGAGATAGGAAGCATCATTAGATAGACCCAGCTACTCAGTGAGACAAGAGTCCAGACATAGCTGTTGCTTTGAAAATGTATGAGATATAGAAATATGTAAAATACACCGCAAATAGAGAGCCAGAATCCAATGTTATACAGTAGTGTTGGCACTGCAGCAAGTAGTAAAATACATGTAAGAAAAAGGGTCTGCATAGAGATGACTTTAATGCCTCTGTCATAGAGTATAAAACCAATAAGGAGCATGACAAAAGCACGCATCAGTGAGGGTATAGCTCCTAAAAAATAGAGGTATGTCGTTAAAAATAGCATGACAATAACAAATAGGTCTAGGTTGCTGCTTCTATAGGGAAAATAACGCTGTTGCAGTAGCGAATAGGGAAGCTTAAATAGAAAATACAGTACTGCAGAGAGTATCCCTAGATGAAATCCGCTAATAGCAAGCAGATGCGAGGTGCCAAGGGCGGAGAGTCGTTCTCTAAGTTCTCTGCTCATAGGCGAAGCCGTATAGAGTGCGGCAAAAAGCTCAGCACTGATTTGTGAGTGATGTTGTGTAGAGATATGGTGAGCTAAAGTGCTTTTAGCATCACGCTCAGGATAGACTTTTGTAATGTGAGAGTAGAGATAATACCCTTCAATAAATTTAAAAAATGTCAGTTTACTAACCCACACTTTTAGTTCAATATCACGTCCTGTTAAATCTCTAGCATGTTTAGATGTGGTGGTGTAGAAGGTGCTATTTTCTGAACGGACCTTTAAAACAAAATACTCTTTTTTCTTTGTAGTTTTAAGGTACTGATTAATTACATGTACTTTAATAATGGCATCATCAAAGGTCGTTAGCGTCTGGTAAGCGTGGTACTTATGGATGATAGATAGTGAAAAAATGAGTAGAGCAAAGGTGAGAAAAGTTAGAACATCACGCTTCTTTGTAAAAAGAGGCGGACGTTCTAGTGTCATATGACAGGCATAGAGACGTTATTGGGGTCAAGGTCTATATTGGCTTCGCTCATGTCAATATTTTCATATACAATTTCAGTTTTATTGTAAGCAGGTGTATCAACAAAACGGGTAAACTTTTTTTGAAACGTGAGTTTAACGTGACCCGTTGGCCCATTACGCTGTTTTCCAATAATAATCTCTGCCTCTTCTTCATCTTTTTCAATATATTTGCTCTCGAACTCTTTGCCGTCTTTAATGGCCTCTTTTTCACGCTCCTTTTCCTCTTTGTAGAGGTAAACATCATCACGATAAACAAAGAGAATAATATCGGCATCTTGCTCGATTGAACCTGATTCACGAATATCTGAAAGCATGGGACGTTTGTCGTTACGAGCTTCAAGTCCACGGTTGAGCTGAGAGAGTGCAATAATAGGAATTTCAAGTTCACGAGCAAGCATCTTAAGTCCACGAGA
Organism: Campylobacterota bacterium; assembly: GCA_034661055.1. Taxonomy (GTDB): domain Bacteria; phylum Campylobacterota; class Campylobacteria; order Campylobacterales; family Sulfurimonadaceae; genus QNZR01. Next base: position 5,314 of record JAYEKO010000077.1, on the reverse strand, counting down.
GATCTCACTTACCTCTTGATGACGATCTTTAGTTCCTGCGGCACTTAGAAGCTGTAGGTAGTCAATGACAGCAAGTTCAATTTCTGGATGTTGCGATTTTAGTTTACGAAGTTTTGAACGTAGCTGATTGATGTTAACAGTGGAGCTATCATCTACAAACAATTTACTGCTGTGCATTTGAGCGGTAGCATCGCTAAGTCGCTTGGAGTCCTCTTCGGTCAAATCACCAACACGAAGTTTGGTTAAAAAAATAGAGGTCTTAATGCTGAGCATTCTAAGCATTAACTGTTCAGCAGGCATCTCTAATGAGAAAAAAGCGACCCCTTTGTTTTGGTTAATGAGGTTTTGAACCATGTTAAGAGCGAGTGAAGTTTTTCCCATAGCGGGACGTGCCGCTAAAATAATGAGGTCACCTTTACCAAATCCGGTGGTCATCTTATTGAGTTCTGCAAAGCCGGTATCTACTCCAACTAAAATGGCATTACCGCGTGCTTTCATCTCTTCAATGTACGCCATGGTTTTGTTGGTAATACTTGGTGCGTCTTGAAAGTCAGAACTCTGATTGTCTTGCGTGATGTCATAGAGTTTTCGTTCAACTATATCTACCACTTCATCACCTGGAAGCTCTTCTTCAACGGTAACACGTTTAATCTCAGTTGTAAGTGTTAAGAGGTGTCGCTTGAGCGCTTTGTCTTTAATCTCCTCTACATAAGCAGTCGTATTTGAGATGGGATTGGCAGTTAAGATGTCTAGTAGTGCATTCTCATCAAACTGCTTACGTTTAGAGAGCTCTTTTTTAAGAAACTCCTCATCAATAGGTTTATCGTTGGCTGATAGATCTTGCATGACTTCATAAATGTTCTGATGACTACTCATATAGAAGTCATCAACACTAAGCATTGCCTCAATATCATCAAATTGTGACGGCTCAAAAATTATTGAACTTAAAATAGAGCGTTCAAACGCTATGTTATATAAAGACTCTTCCATTACTCTACTTTTTGGGCCATATTTTCGACTTCATTGACAAATCTATCTACAAGCTCTTTTTCACTGAGTTTTGCTACTACTTCACCCTTAACCATAACCAGACCCGTTCCTTTTCCGTAGGCAATAGCCACATCAGCATGGGCTGCTTCGCCAATAGCATTGACCACACAGCCCATTACAGAGACATTAAGTGGTGCTATAATATGCTTGGTTCGCTGCTCTATTTCACTAACGGCACTGACTAAGTCTGCTTCAATACGTCCACACGTTGGACATGAAATTATGTTTAATCCGTCACTTACCGCGCCACTGTCCTTTAAGATTGCACGGGCAACATTAATCTCTTCTTCTAGCTCCCCGGTGATGGAGACGCGCATAGTGTCGCCAATGCCATCAAGCAGCAGTGTTCCAAGTCCAATGGCACTTTTAACTGTAGCATGAAATTTTGTTCCTGCTTCTGTTACTCCTAAATGAAAGGGGTAGCTGTTTTTAGGTCGTAGCATACGGTAAGCATCAACCGTACGCTGTACATCACTGGCTTTGAGTGAGATTTTAATATCATCAAACCCGAGATCTTCAAGAAATTTGATGTTATACTCAGCAGATGCGACCATTCCCTCTGCAGTCTGACCATAGCGATTGTCAAACTCTTTTTCCAAACTTCCCGAATTAACACCAATACGAATAGGAATGTTTCGTTCCTGACACGCTTTTACAATGTCCTTAACACGGCTTTTCTCGCCAATGTTCCCTGGGTTAATGCGAATGCAATCTACAACTTTTGCCGCTTCAAGAGCGAGGCGGTAGTTAAAGTGAATGTCAGCAACTAGAGGCAGTGAAATCTGCTCTTTAATACTCTTTAGTGCTAAAGCATCCTCCATCTCTGGAACAGCAACACGGACAATATCACATCCCGCAAAGTGCAGACGCTTAATCTGTTCAACAGTTTTTTCAACATCTCGTGTTTTGGAGTAGGTCATCGATTGGGTACTTATGGGTGCATCACCACCAACAAGAACACCACCGACATTAATCTGTTTGGTCTTTATACGTTTAATCATAAGTAATTTTATCTCTTTAGTAATTAAAAGCAGTTTATGAAAACTCTAGTGGATCCATATCAACTTCACAGAGCTTATTTTTTGAGGCTTTAATGACTTTGATTAAATCCGTTGCCTTGTCACTTCTAAGTAGAATTTGAAAGCGAAACTTTGAGGCGATTTTTTCAATAGGAGAGGGACCAAAGCCTACAATCTCTACACGGTTATGAGAACGGATAGTCTGCAAAACTTCACTCATAGCTTCTTGGGCTTTATCTATTTTTTTGTGTGCAAACATTAGCCGTGCCAATTTTTTAAAAGGAGGGTAGAGATTTTCTCTAAATTTCTTTTCATCTTCTAAAAAGTCTTCATAGTTAGTCAAATATTTCTTGAAAAAACTTTCATGAAAACTCTGTACAAGAACAAGAGCATCGCTTTTACGCCCACTTCTTCCACTAATTTGTAAGAGTAGAGAGAGTGCGCGTTCATGAGCTCGGTAGTCGCTAAGGTTTAAAATGTTGTCGAGTCCTAAAATTACTGCAAGTGAAATGTTATGGTAGTCATGCCCTTTTGAGAGCATCTGTGTACCAATAAGCATATCAATCTCACCACTGTTGAAATCTTTTAACAGGTTGGTGAGTTTTTTTTGTGTAGTGATAGTGTCACGGTCAAACTGTGCTGTTTTTATCTCTGGCAGTTTCTCATTTAACACAGTCATGGCTTCAGCAGTTCCTAGTCGTGAGTGCACAAGTGATTTACTGCGACACTTTGGACAGATCTGCGGAATAGTCTCTGTGAAGTTACAGTAGTGACATTTAACATACCGACTGTTTTTATGCAGACTCATTCCAACCGAGCAGTAGGGACATTCGTAAGTAAATCCACAAGCTTCACAAATTAAATACTTAAAGTTTGCTCGTGTAGGAAGAAAGAGAATAGCCTGTTTTTTTTGAGTATGATTTACATGTAATTTTTCGGTGATGAGTGGAGTGATGGCTTCACTGTGAGCTTCAAAAATAAACTGACGTGAACTCTGAAAATGTGTTCCTCTCAGGCGATAATGAGGAAATTTTACATAAGAGCTTAAGCTTGGTGTGGCACTTCCTAAAATGACATTTACATGTAATTTACTGCCAATATAGACCGCTAAATCACGAGCATTGTAACGTGGACGGGAATTTGACTTGTAGCTATCATCATGCTCTTCATCAACAACAATGACTCCTAAGTTCTCTATGTTTAAAAACAGTGCCGAACGAGCCCCGGCAATAATGTCATAATCACCCGCATGAAGTTTTTCTAAATTCTTTTCACGCTGTTTTTTAGTGAGCTTTGAATGCCAGTGAATGACACGAGAAGGAAAATGCTCTTCTAGGCGGTTGTAAATTTGTGGTGTTAATGCAATTTCAGGCATTAAAAAGATTGCTTTTTTCCCTTGGGTTATGACTTCAGAGAAATAATACATGTAAATTTCAGTTTTACCTGAGCCGGTATCGCCAAAGAGCAGAGAAATTTTGTGCTGTTTTAAAAACTCTAAAGCCTCCTGCTGATAACTACTAAGCATAATAGATGAGTTTTTCACCTCGTTCCTAATGTCAACATTGGGAATGCCTACTATCTGTAACGGTGTTAATAGCGCCAAAGCCTCACCCAAAGAGCAGAAATAATAAGAAGCAATAAAGGTAGCTATTTCAATCTGCTTTTTAGAATATATAAAATCAGAAACTTCTTCTATATGAAGTGTATCAAAATCAGGTTTTGAAGCTTGAGAAACTATAACCCCTTCAATTAAACGTGACCCCAAAGAGATTTTAACAACTGCCCCAACTAAAATTTCTCTATCACAATGATAAGTCAAAACCCCCAAAGGAAGTTTCAAAGGGGTCAGGTGATAAATATAAGTTTTCAATGGTCTCTTTTCATAATATTGCTAATAGTTGGTTGAGATATTTTAAGAAAAGTAGCAACTTTATGTTGTGAAAACCCCATTTTAATGGCTTTTTTGATATTTTTATCTCTTTGACTTTTTGTGGTAGCATCTTTAAATAGTGATACTAAAAGCTTACTGTTTAAAGGTGGTTTTACATCAGAACTAATAACTAGATGAGAAGATTTAGCTATTGTTTTAATAATGTCTTCATCATAACCAGACTCAAAAAATGAGATTCTATCTTCTATGTTCTCAAAATCTTTAAACATTAACGAGTTGCTTAAACAGACTAAAGGAGAGACTCTTTTAGTAAAAAATTGGTAAGAAGAGTATGGATAATCAGATAGATGATTTACCATCTTTGCCTTTATTGGATTGTATTGAATATATTTTATTAAGGTGTACAGATAGCTCTCGTCAGTTATGTACCATGATTTAAAACGTCCTTGCCATAGGTGTCCGACACGTTTTAGTTTTCTATTGAAATATGATGCATATTGTGAATTTATAAAACGCATTAATAAAGAGAGGTTTTCATGTTTAGTTTCAACAAGAAGATGGTAATGGTTTGTCATTAAACAGTAGCTATGAAGAGTGGCATTGTGGAGTAAACATGCATCACACAATAGTTTTAAAAAGACCTCAAAGTCCTCTTCATCTAAAAAAATTTTACGCTGTTCAACCCCTCTGTTCATAATGTGATGAAAGCCGGGCATATCTATTCTTGGACGTCTTGCCATTATATGATCATTTTAAAGTGTCTGTTTTGAAAGTCATAATAGTTGCTAAGATATATTAGTGTATCAATATAATTTTCACTATCATAAAAGGCAATCTTTTTGGTATTAAATTCAAGTTTGTCTTTAGTTTTAATATTAAGAATTGGTAAACCAGTATGTATTAAAATTCCATTCATCATCTTTCAAAGAGCCTATGTAAATCTTGGAACTTGGGAAGGATATAGTCTGTTCCACCAATATTAACATTTCCATCTCTAAAAACTCCCCATGATAATGCTTCTTTTTGAGCAACTTTTACATGTAATTTACAGGGTGCCTCTTTATCTAAAGCAAATGTAGAGGTTTCAATCATATTCAATAGAAGCCCAACACTGCGATTTTGATTTAATATCTGCTGCTCATCACTCAGTTTATGTCCTTCAACGGTAATACCTTCAAGCAGTGTTTGAACTTCGGGGTATGTCATAGCATTGCCCTCTAAAGCAGAAGTGTTGTATACAAAATCAACCCTGTCCTTTTTTGCCATCATTATAAAATACTTTTAATCTTGTTTAAAATGTTGTGTAGTTGAAGGTAATTTGTTATTTGGTTGGGGTCAAGCATAGCAAACCTCT
>JAYEKO010000076.1:0-31816 GCA_034661055.1 Campylobacterota bacterium | reverse complement strand
TAAGTTTGCTCCAGTAGCTGCGGCATTAACTGAAAATGAAGATAAAATCATGGAAGAGTTACTTGCTGTTGAGGGCAGTGCTCAAGATATCGGTGGTTATTTCCGTCCAGATGATGCAAAAGCTGAAGCTGCAATGCGTCCATCTGCTACATTAAACGCAATTATTAACGCTATATAGTTGCTCTCTCCAATTCCTAAGCTCTTGCTTGGGAATTAAAAGATATTATCTATTCACATAAATTTTTTACTCTTGGCTAAGAGTAGCTAAAACTAAAAAATTATAATCACTCACAAGGCAGATGTATGGCAAGTAAAGTAACAGTCATTGGAACAGGAAATTTTGGATCTACAGTAGCATTTATTTTAGCAATGCGTGGCTCATGTCATGAAGTTGTTTTAAGAGGTAGAAACATTGATGTCGCTAAAGGTAAGGCACTCGACATGTCACAAGCTGCTAACGCAGCAAGAGAACACACTATTGTAAGAGCTGCTGAAGGTCCAGAAGATATTGCAGGCAGTGAAATTGTTGTTGTGACAGCAGGTGCCCCAAGAACGCCTGGTATGAGCAGAGATGATCTTCTGACTAAAAATGCAGAAATAGTAAAAGGTTATGCTTTAGAGATTAAAGAGTATGCTCCTGATGCTGTTGTTGTTATTGTAAGTAATCCACTTGATGTAATGACCTATGTTATGCATAAATATACTGGATTTCCAAGAGAGCGAATCTTGGGCATGGCTGGAATTTTAGATGCAGCAAGAATGGCACACTTTATCTATGAAAAACTGGGTTATGGTGCGGGGCAAATTCGTGCGACAGTCATGGGTGGTCATGGAGATACCATGGTGCCACTTCCTAAGTTTACTACCATTGCCGGTGTTCCAATTGATGACCTGCTTGACTCTGAAGAGATTGGTGAGATTGTTAGAAAAACACGTAATGGTGGTGCTCAAATAGTTAATTTACTTGGTAATGGTTCTGCCTATTATGCACCTGCTAAATCAACAGCAGTGATGGTAGATGCAATTCTTAAAGACACGAAACAGATTCACTCATGTGCCGTTTATTTAGAGGGTGAATATGGATATGCTAATATTGTTAGCGGAGTTCCTGCAATGATTGGTGCTGGTGGTGCCGAACAGATTATTGAGATGACACTAAAAACCTTACAAAGAAGTCGATTTAAAGACTCTGTTAGTTCCGTTCAAGAGATGGTTGACTCTCTTTATGCTAATGGCTTCTTTAACGATATTGATAAAAAATAAGAAGCATAAGCTTCTTATCTATTTCTATCTTGTTTCATTAAGTTACACTACTTAATTCTATTTCTTTGTATATCTCTCTTTAAAATTTAAATTTAACTTAACATTTGCTACTCTACTCCAATACTTAATATATGATTTATATTCAAGTGATTCACAGATAGGGGGAGTACTAAATGAATAATCAAGATGTTATTTCTACAGATGTGCTTATTGTTGGAGGAGGGCCTGCTGGTCTTTCTACAGCAATTGCCTTAGCCGACAAGCTAAAGCAAAAGGGTGTAGAGAAAAGAATAATGCTAATTGAGAAGGGAAGCTCAATTGGTTCACATATACTTTCTGGTGCTGTTATGAGACCACAAGTGTTTAAGCAGTTATTAACGACAGGAGAGTTTGATGGAATTCCATTTGATTCAAAAGTTGGAGATGATGACACTACAAAATTAAATGATGATGGTAGTGAAACAACACTCCCTTTTCATCCACCATATATGTCAAATGATGGTAACTATGTAGCTTCACTTGGACAAGTTTGTAGATATTTAGCGACACTTGCTGAAGATAGAGGTGTAGAAATTTACACCGGTTTTTCTGTTGATTCTGTTGTGTACAATAGTAACAATAAAGTTGTTGGGGTTAAAACAAAAGACACTGGTGTTGATCATCATGGTATTAAGCAGAAGAACTTTCAAGAAGGCACTGTAGTTAAAGCTGGTATTACAGTATTTGCTGAGGGAACTAGAGGTTCTGCGGTCAAGACAGTTATTGAAAAACTTAACCTTGATGCTGGAAAAAATCCTCAAATTTACTCTTTAGGTGTTAAAGAGATTTGGTCGGTTCCAGAAGGAAATATCAAAGCAGGTACTGTTAAACATACTTTTGGTTACCCATTAAAAGATAAAGAAGAATTTGGTGGTGGATTTATCTATGGCCTCACTGAAAACCGTGTTGCTCTTGGTCTTGTTGTAGGACTAGACTATCAAGATCCATCTTTTGATGTTCATGCTGCAATGCAAGTTTGGAAGCAACATCCGTATGTAGCTAAAATCCTTGAGGGTGGTAAAGTTATTGAAGCGGGTGCTAAGACACTGCCTGAGGGTGGCTGGAATTCAGTTCCTAAATACTATGCAGACAACATGATGATTGTTGGTGACAGTGCAGGGTTCTTGACTACGGCAAGACTTAAGGGTATTCACCTAGCAGTTCGTTCTGGTATCTGTGCTGCAACGGCAGCAGCCGAAGCACTAATTAGTGGTGACACAAGTAATAAATCTTTAGCTAAATATGAAGAGTTGGTAAATGCTAGCTCAATTTACAAAGAGTTATACCCAGTGCGTAATATGAGAGCAGTTATGAATGACGGTATGGTTCTAGGTGGTCTTAAAATGGGTATTCAGCTTGTAACAGGCGGTACGTGCTTTTTAGTTCCTGAGACAGAATCAGATGTAGATACAACTCAAACACTTAGAGAGTTCTATAAGCAGCCATTTCAAGAGAGATTTGCAGGTAAACTTGAGTATGACAAGCAACTCACTTTCGATAAGGTAACAACAGTGTATCACTCAAAAGCGATGCATGATGAAGTTCAAGTTCCTCACTTGGTTGTTAATGACCCTAAAGCGTTCCATGCATCAAACATTATGGACTATGGATTACCGGAAGCATCTATGTGTCCGGCAGAGGTTTATGAATTACATGTAGATAAGAAAAGTGGTGATAAATCACTAAGACTACACGCTGAAAACTGTGTTCACTGTAAAACGTGTGATATCAAATCACCTAAGGGTGGAATTACTTGGACAACGCCATATGGTGGTGACGGTCCAGATTACAATATGATGTAGGGTGGGGAGAATATAATATGGCTTTAACAATAATCAGTTTAATGAAACAGGTTCCATTACCATCAGAGATGAGAATGGGTGACGACGGTCTAATGGATAGAACAAAAGCAAAATCTATTATTAATGTAGATTGTGGATATGCTCTTGAAGCTGGGCTTCAGATGAAAATTGACAATCCAGACGCGAAACTTATAGTCTGTTCAATGGGACCTCCATCTTTTGATATGTCTCTTAAAAAAGCAATCTCTATGGGATATGATGAAGCGTATCTTCTGAGTGATAGAAGACTAGGTGGTTCTGATACTTATGCAACAGGGTTGGCGATTGCAACAATGCTTAAGCACCTTGGTTACGGAAAAGGTCTAAATGAAGACTTTGTAATTGTAGCAGGTCGTCAAACAAGTGATGGTGATACAGCACATGTACCTTCTCAAGTTGCAGAAAACATGGATCTTCCTCAAGCTACTTTTATTGAGGTTGCAGATTTAAAAGATGGACATATAACAGCAAAAAGAATTATTGAGGGTGGGTATCAGATGATGAAACTTCCTATACCTTGTGCTCTCTCTTTTACTCCAACTGGAATTGATCCTAGACGACCATCATTAATGGGTGCAGTAAAAGCTAGAGATGCTGAAGTTACAGTATTTAACATTGATGATGTAGGCTTAAGTGATGAGAAAATTGGATTAAGTGGTTCACCTACAATTGTTGCAAAAGTTGCAAATATTGTTAGTGAAAGAGCTCCGGCAAAAATGACTGATGGTCATGGAGAAGCTGAATTAGTTTCTAACTTAATCGAAAATATGAAATCTGGTAAAAACACCATAGAGGTTAAAGAGAAAAAAGCTGCTAAAGCTAAAAAAAGACCTGAAGGTTTTGAAGATGTAGATTTTAGAAATGGTGCATCTGGAATTTTAACATGGGCAGAGGTTGTAAATGGTCAAATTTCTAGACCATCATTAGAGCTCTTAACCCCTGCTAGAACTTTAGCAACTGAACTTGGGAATGACACTAAAGTAATCACTTTAATTATTGGTAAAAATTTAGGTGATATGCCTAAAGAGTTAATAGCTCATGGTGCTGATGAAGTTGTTGTTGTGGATGATGAAAGACTCCAAGAGTATAGAATTTTACCTTTTGCTACTGCGTTTGAGCAAGTTATTAAAGATAAAAATCCAGAGATTGCACTTTTTGCTGCAACTACAGCTGGGCGTGAACTAGCACCTAGGATTGGTGTTAAAACTGATGGTGGTGTTACAGCAGATTGTACGGCACTTGAAATTGGTGAACATTTTGATAGAAAGAAAAAAATAGTATATGCTCCGATTCTAGAGTCAAGACGTCCTACTTATGGTGAGTCAAAACTTGCAACTATCTTAGGTTTTGTCTGTCCTCAGATTTCAACTGCTCGTGCTGGTACATTTGCTGTGCCAACTCCAGACGAAAGTAGAAAAGGTGCAATAACTGCCTTTGAGCCAAAACTACCTGAAAGTGATTTTGTAACAGAAATTATTGAAACGGTAATTGGTGAAGGTGGTATGGCTGGTCTATTTGAAGCTGATATTATTGTTGCTGGCGGTAGAGGTACAACTAGTGATGGAATGCAGATGGTAAAAGATTTAGCAGAGTCATTGAAAGCTCAAGGTCTTAAAGCAGAGTGGTCATGTTCAAGAGTTATGGTTGATGAGGGTGTTGCAGAATACGCAAGACAAATCGGTCAAACTGGTAAAACAGTTCGCCCAAAAGTTTATGTTGCTATTGGTGTAAGCGGAGCAGTTCAGCATATCGCTGGTATGATAGAGTCTGAAACTATAGTAGCAATTAATCATAATGCTAAAGAGACAATTTTCCATAATGCAGATTTTGGAATTGTTGGTGATTATGAAGATATCTTGCCAGAACTTATTGAAAAAGTTAATGGTGGATTTACATTTGGACTCAAGGGAGAATAGATAGATGGTAGGTAGAAAAGTAGGAATTGTCGGAGCTGGTTTTGTTGGAGCAACTGCGGCATATAGCTTAACTATGACAGGCACATGTCATGAAGTTATCTTATATGATATTAATTCGGATGTTGCCAAAGGAAAAGCTATTGATATTGGACAATCAACAAGTTACTCTCCACAAGGTACTATTGTAACGGCTGTAGAAGATGCAAGTGGATTAAAAGATTGTGATGTTGTTGTTATTACTGCAGGTGTTCCTCGTCGAAGTGAAATGACGCGAGCTGATCTTTTACTTATTAATGCAAAAATTGTAAAAGAGGTTGTTGGAAATATTATGAAATATTCTCCAAATGCTATTATTCTTTGTGTCTCAAATCCACTTGATGTTATGTGTCAGGTAGTGCATAAAATTACAGGTTGGGACAGAAGTCGAATTATCGGTATGGCTGGAGCACTTGATGGCGCACGTATGGCATACCAAATTAACCAAAAAGTAGGTTATGGTTCAGGTCAAACTAGAGCAATGCTAATTGGTGATCATGGTCAACATATGATTCCACTTCCTGAGATCTCTGCAGTTGGCGGTGTACCACTTGATCAGATTGTATCTAAAGATGATATGGCAGATATTATTGCTCGTACCAAAGATGGTGGAGCTGAGATTGTCAAGCATCTAGGTACATCTGCTTACTATGCACCAGGTCGTGCTATCTCCGTTATGGTTGAAGCAATTTTAGATGATAGTAGAATTGTTATGCCATCATCAGTAATGCTAGAGGGTGAATATGGATACAAAGATGTCTGTGTTGGTGTTCCAGTTGTTCTAGGTGCTAACGGCGTTGAGCATATCATTCAACTTGATTTAGATGATGAAACTAAAGCAAAATTTAAAATCTCCGTAGATTCAATTCAAGAAGGTATTGACATTCTTACTGATAACGGTTTTTTTGAGTAGATTCTACACCTTTTGGTGTAGTCTGACTTTCCTCCCTGAGTAAAATTTACTCACTTCCTCATATGTTTTAAAATAAATATCTATTATGAATACTATTAAAAAAAGAATGTTAAAATGTAGTTGAAAATACTTTATTGTAGATATTTATTGGACAAGGAATTATATATGCGCGAAATCGCTTATGAAGAGATCGTTAAAAATGTTAGAGATATCATCGTATATTCTGCATCTAATCTTCCAGAAGATGCACTTAATGCAATGAAAAAGGCTTATGAGGACGAAAAGAGTCCTGTAAGTAAAGAAGTTTTAAAACAGCTGCTAGAAAATGCTGATATTGCAAGCAGTGAAGCACGTCCACTCTGTCAAGATACTGGCTTAGCAGTATTTTTTGTAAAAATTGGTGCTGATGTTAAAGTTGTTGGTGGTCTTTTAAAAGATGCCATCAATGAAGGTACTGAAAAAGGTTACATTGAGGGTTACTTAAGAGCTTCAACTTGCCACCCTTTTACGCGCGCCAATAACAAAGACACTGTTGGTTACAATCTCCCTGCAATTATTCACTTAGATATTGTAGAGGGTGATAAAATCGATATTGAGTACGCCGCCAAAGGTGGTGGGTCTGAAAATGTCTCTCGTGCGAGAGTCTTCCCGCCAGCTGCTGGAAAACAAGGTGTTATTGATTATGTAAAAGAGTGCATCTCTGATGCCGGTCCAAACCCTTGTCCTCCACTTACTGTTGGCGTTGGAATAGGCGGAACCTTTGAGAAAGCTGTAATTTCATCTAAACATGCACTGTTTCGTAATATTGGTTCAGTAAATGAAGATTCGGAAATGGCTGAGATGGAAGCTGAAATAAAATTAGAGTTAAATAAACTTGGAATTGGTACTATGGGTATGGGTGGAACTGAGACGGTTCTTGCTGTTCATATTGAAGCCAACCCTTGTCATATCGCTTCTCTTCCAGTATCTGTCAATGTTCAGTGTCATAGTTCACGTCATACACACATCACAATATAAAGGAAAATAGTGAGTAAAACATATCATTTAACAACACCACTTAGTGATGAGGCCGTTTCTTCGTTACAAAGCGGTGACATCGTATATTTAAGCGGTACTATCTACACAGCACGTGATGCAGCTCATAAAAGATTAGTTGATTTACTTGACGATGGTAAAGAGCTTCCTTTTGATATTAAAGGCGCTGTAATTTACTTTGTAGGCCCAACACCACCTAAGCCGGGTGATCCGATTGGAAGTGCCGGCCCAACTACATCTTACCGTATGGACTCTTACTCTCCTCGCTTAATTGCTGAGGGTTTAAAGGGAATGATTGGTAAAGGTAAACGCGATAAAGGCGTTACAGATGCTTGCCAAGAGCATAAAGCAGTTTACTTTGGTGCAACTGGCGGTGCTGGTGCACTTTTAGGTAAGCAGATTAAAAGTGCTGAAGTAATTGCCTATGAGGAATTAGGTCCTGAAGCAGTTAGAAAATTAGAAGTTGTTGACTTTCCAGTAACGGTAGTTAATGATACACATGGTGCAGACTTATATAAAATTGGTCGCGCTCAATACGAAGTTAAATAGACTTTCAATTTAAAACAAGGAGAATAAATGAATATACATGAATATCAAGCGAAACAAGTTTTTGCTAAGTATGGTGTGCCAGTACCTAAAGGTATTATGGTTGAGAGCGTTGATGCTGCTGTAGAAGCTGCAAAAGAGTTAGGTGGTCCGATTTGGGTTGTTAAAGCTCAAATTCATGCAGGTGGTCGTGGTCTTGGTGGTGGTGTTAAGTTAGCTAAAACTTTAGATGAGGTTAGAGAACTTGCAGATGAGATTCTTGGTATGACTTTGGTAACGCACCAAACTACTGCTGAGGGTAAACTTGTTCAAAAACTTTACATCGAAGATGGCGCTGATATTAAAGATGAATTTTACCTTTCTGTTGTTTTAGATAGAAAATTAGAGATGCCTCTGATTATGGCTTCTACTGAGGGTGGAATGAATATTGAAGATGTTGCTGAAAATACTCCAGAAAAAATTATTACAGTTCCAGTTGATCCAGCAGTAGGCTTTCAAGGTTTTCACGGTCGTGAATTAGCTTTTGGTCTTGGTGTTACAGACAAGGCTGAGCAGAAAAACATTATTGTTTTCGCACAAAAGCTATTTAAGCTTTATATGGAAAATGATGCAGAGATGATTGAAATCAATCCTCTTGTACGCACAGGGTCTGGCGAGTTTATTGCACTTGATGGAAAAATGGGCTTTGATAACTCTGCTCTTGGACGTCAACCAGAAATTGCTGCAATGAGAGATTTAACAGAAGAAGATATGGATGAAGTTGAAGCAGCTAAATATGGTCTTTCATATGTAGCACTTGATGGTGAAATTGGTTGTATGGTAAATGGTGCTGGTCTTGCTATGGGTACTATGGATACAATTAACTATATGGGTGGAACTCCTGCGAACTTTTTAGATGTTGGTGGATCAGCTAATGCTGAAACAGTTGCAAAAGGTTTTGAGATTATTCTTAAAAATCCTAATGTAAAAGCAATTTTTGTAAATATCTTTGGTGGAATAGTTCGTTGTGATCGTATTGCTAATGGTATTATTGAAGCAACTAAACTTACAGATGTTAATGTACCTGTTATTGTTCGTCTTGATGGAACAAATGCTCCAGAGGCTGCAGAAATTCTTAAAAATGCAAATATAGCCAACTTAATTGTTGGTAATGATTTAGGTGACGGTGCAGCTAAAGCTGTAGCGGCAGCGAAAGGAAACTAATGTCAATTCTAGTAAACAAAGATACAAAAGTAATCGTTCAAGGTTTTACAGGTAAAGAGGGAACTTTCCACGCTGAACAATGTTTAGCATATGGAACTAAAATTGTTGGTGGTGTTACACCAAACAAAGGTGGACAAATACACTTAGGTCAGCCAGTTTTCAATACGGTATCTGACGCGGTAGCTACTACAGGCGCTACGGTTTCTATGATTTTTGTTCCGCCTGCATTTGTTGGTGATGCCGTAATGGAAGCTGCTGAAGCTGGAATTGAGCTTGCAGTAATTATTACTGAAGGTGCTCCGGTTAAAGATATGCAGATGGCTAAAGCTCACGCAACTAAGCATGGTATGAAAACACTAGGTCCAAACTGTCCTGGTATTATCACGGCCCAAGAGTGTAAAATAGGTATTATGCCAGGTTCAATTTTCAAAAAAGGTAATGTTGGTCTTATCTCTAAGTCGGGTACATTGACGTATGAGGGTACAAATCAAGTTGTTCAAGAAGGTTATGGTATTACTACTGCTATTGGAATTGGTGGAGACCCAATTATTGGTCTTTCATATAACCAAATTTTACCAATGTTTGAAGCAGATCCTGAGACAAAAGCAATCGTTATGATTGGTGAAATTGGTGGAGACCTTGAAATTCAAGCGGCTAAGTTAATTAAAGAGCAGATTACAAAACCTGTTGTAGCATTTATTGCAGGTCAAACAGCACCTAAGGGTAAAACTATGGGTCATGCTGGTGCAATCGTTTCTGGTTCAGCTGGTACTGCAAAAGAGAAGATGGAAGCACTTGAAGCAGCTGGCGTAAAAGTTGTTGTTTCTCCTGCTGAAATTGGTAAAGCAATTTCTGAAGTTTTAGGTAAAAAGTAGTAAATGCTTTTAACTTTAGAGGTCAATAATGTACGCTGTGAAGGTTGTGCAAATACCATTAAAACTGCTCTTTCTAAAGATGGTTTTAAGGAAATAAGTGTTGATCTCTCGTGCGAGCCTCGTAAGGTAACAGCTAATGTTGAAGATGAGGCGCATGCAGCACAATTTAGAGCAATTTTAAGAAAACTAGGCTATCCTCTCTTTGATGAAGAGATTGGCTTTGGTAATTTGGCTACTCTTAAAGTGAAGAGTTTTGTCTCTTGTGCGGTCGGGAAATTTAATATTGAAGACGATGCAAACTAGTTTGTATCTTAAATAATAGGAGAATAAATGGGAACTTTTGAAACTGTAAACCCAGGTGATAAGCCTGTATGGGTAAATACAAGTAACTGTAAAGCATGTGATATCTGTGTATCTGTATGTCCTGCTGGTGTACTTGCGATGAGATATGAGATATCTTCAACACTTGGTGCAATGATTGCTGTTGAACATCCAGAAGCCTGTATTGGCTGTAATGAGTGTGAGCTATCGTGTCCAGATTTTGCTATTTTTGTAGCAGATAAAGCAGAGTTTAAAGCAGCAGGACATAGTTTTGCTAAGCTTACTGACGAATCTAAATCTCGTCAAGCTGAAATCGCTGCAAATAACTACTATTCAATAGAACAAGGAGCTAGATAATGGCAACAAGAGAAGTTATATCTACTGGTAATGAACTGGCTGCAATGGCAGGTGTTGATGCTGGTTGTAAATTTTTTGGTGGTTATCCACTAACACCATCAAGTGAAGTAATGCATGTTATTTCTGACCTTTTACCTAAGGTTGGTGGAACATGTATTCAGATGGAAGATGAGATTGCAGCAATCTGTGCAGTAATTGGTGCAGGAATGGCTGGAGATAGAACTATGACTGGTACTTCTGGACCAGGTATGAGTTTAAAAGCAGAAAACTTAGGTCTTGCTCAAATGGCAGAAGTACCTTTAGTTTGTGTTAATGTTATGCGTGGTGGTCCATCAACTGGTCTTCCAACTCGTGTATCTCAAGGTGATATTCTTCAATCTAAAAATCCATCACACGGTGATTATAAGTCAATCACTCTATGTGCAGGTTCTTTAGCTGAATGTTATACTGAAACAGTAAGAGCATTTAATCTTGCTGATAGATTTATGCAACCAGTAATCGTTTTACTAGATGAGACTATTGGTCACATGCACGGTAAAGCAGACATTCCTACTGCTGAAGATGTGAAAGCTGGAATTGTTCCAAGAAAAACTTTTGATGGTCCTGCTGAAGAGTACTTTCCATATGAGTGTGGTCCAACTGAACCAGCAACTCTTAATCCAATGTTTGAGGGCTATAGATATCACTTCACTGGTCTTCACCATGACAAGAATGGTTTCCCAACTGAGGAGATTGAGACATGTCGTAAACTTATTCAACGCTTAGAAGATAAGGTTGCTATGCATGAAGACGAAGTTGAGTCTTATGAAGAGTTTATGATGGATGATGCAGAGATTATGATTGTTGCTTACGGTTCAGTCTCCCTTGCAGCAAAAGAGTCTATTCGTCACTTAAGAGCTGAGGGCATTAAAGCGGGTCTTTTCCGTCCAATTACTATCTGGCCTTCACCAGCGGCAAAAATAAAAGAGCATACTGATAAAATTGAAAAAGTGTTAGTTGTTGAGTTAAATATTGGACAATTCCACTCTGAAGTACAGCGTGCCGCTTCAAGACTTGATATTGATGGTCTATTTAAAGTTAATGGTAGAGCAATTTCACCTTATGAGATTGTAAACAAAGTGAAGGAGTTATAATATGGCATTTAATTATGAAAAATATTTAAGACTAGAAAAAATGCCAACACTATGGTGTTGGGGTTGTGGTGATGGTGTTATCCTTAAAGCATTTGTAAGAGCAATTGAGAAAATGGGTGTAAGCCAAGATGATGTATGTGTTGTTTCTGGAATTGGTTGTTCAGGAAGATTCTCTTCTTATGTAGATTTTAATACTATTCATACTACTCATGGTCGTACTGTGGCGTATGCAACAGGTGTTAAACTTGCTCGTCCAGATAAGCTTGTAGTTTGTGTTGCTGGTGATGGTGATGCACTTGCAATTGGTGGTAACCATACAATTCACGGATGTAGAAGAAATATTGACATGACTATGATTGTTATCAATAACTTCATCTATGGTCTTACAAATTCACAAACTTCTCCTACAACTCCTCAGGGTATGTGGACAGTAACTCAAAAGATTGGTAACATTGATCCAACTTTTGATACGTGTGACTTAGCATTAGCTTCTGGAGCTTCTTTTGTTGCTCGTGAAACGATGCTTGATCCTAAAAAACTAGAAAAAATGCTTATTAAAGCAATGGAGCATAAAGGCTTCTCAATGATGGAAGTACTTTCTAACTGTCATATTAATCTTGGTAGAAAAAACAAAATGGTTTCTGCTATGGAAAACCTAGAGTGGATTGATAATATTACAACTTCTAAAAAGAAGTATGATGCTATGACAGAAGAAGAGCAGTTAAACTTGCTTCCAATAGGTATTTTAAAGCAAGATTTAGAAGTTCGTGAATACTGTGATATGTACAAAGATATCCAAGATGCTCACCAAGGTAAGCGTGCTAAAATCACACAAGATGATTTTGCTAAAAAAATATAAGGAGAAACACTATGAGTAAAACATTAATGAGATTTACAGGTGTTGGTGGTCAAGGTGTTCTTCTTGCTGGTGAGATTTTTGCTGCTGCAAAAATTAAAACTGGTGGTCATGGATTAAAAACTGCAACATATACATCACAGGTTCGTGGTGGACCAACGGTTGTTGATATTCAACTTGATGATAAAGAGATTTATTATCCATATGCAAATGATGGTGAAATCGGTTTTATGCTTTCAGTTGCACAGGTAAGTTACAACTCTTTTAAAGATGGTGTTAAGCCAGGTGGAACGATTGTTGTTGATCCTAACCTTGTAAAACCAACTGATGAAGATAGAAAAACATGGGATATCCATGAGATTCCAATTATTACAATTGCTAAAGAAGAGGTTGGTAATGTTATTACTCAATCTGTTGTTGCTCTTGCAATTGCAAATACTATGATGAATGCTATTGATAAAGATACTCTTATCGATACAATGCTATCAAAAGTACCTGCTAAAGTTCATGATGTGAATAAAGTGGCATATGGTCTTGGCGAAAAATATGCAAAAGATTCAATGGCGTAAGTCACTCTTTTCCGTACTTTCTAAAGGGCGGTTTTAACCGTTCTTTAGAACTAAACTTCTAAATTTAACTTCATTTCTATTTTAATTTTACTCTTTTTACACTATGATTACATCGGTACAACAGGTGATAGCTTGCTTCTGCAAGAGGAAAGTCCGGGCTGCCGTAAGACAGGGTTCCATTTAACCAATGGCCGCAGTAATGTGAGGGAAAGTGCAACAGAAAATAGACTTCTGTTTATTTGTCGTATGTCTGAACAAAGTCCAGACATACTTTCGCTAGCCGATAAGGCACTAAAGCATAAAAATGCTGTTGGCATTTTTTAACTTTTTGCGAACAAAAAGCAGTAACGGTGAAACGGTGGTGTAAGAGACCACCAGTCTCCATAGCAATATGGAGAGCTTGTAAACCCAACCTAGCAGCAAGAAACAGATGGTTAGAGTCTTACAATTACTATTGTTTCGCTAAAGATGTTTAGTAATAGACATATTAGATTAATTATCACCCTAGACAGGACCCGGCTTACGTTGTACCTACTCTTAAGAAACTCTAATATTTTCCAATTTGTCTAACACTCTATTTAATGACTGTTCGTACATGTAAAAGGTATCCGTATCAAAAACCAAATATCCTTCTATTGCTTCTTGTCGGATCTCTTCGCTCTTTTTATTCCAGCTATGCCAGATATTACGAGTAGTTTCCATCATTGAAACAGGGATTTTCATATTGTCAGGAACTCTATTGGATGCATTGGTGTACTGTAAGAGTTTAGTAATATCTTCATTGACTCCCCAGTGCTGTAGCATTAGTGCTGAAACTTGTAGCGTAGTTGCTCCAATAGTATCTTTTTCTGCAATGGACTCAATAATATTATTTTGAAGCTTCTGTTTGAACTGCTCTACTTTTTTTTCTTGAATTAGTAGTTGAGAGATAATGATTTTTCCAATATCAGATAAAAAAGCAGCTAAACGAAGCTCATCAGCAAATGCAGGTTTAGCTAAACGTATCCACTCGTTCATAAGGTTCATTTGCATTAAAGTATTGAGCATAAACTCCTTTTCATTTAAACCGTATGGTTCAAGATTAAATTTGAAGCTACTGTGTATGCCTGCTATTAGAGCAGTTGAATAGATGGTTACTTCACCAAGCTGTACACATGCTGCAGATATTGAAGTAATTTTACGTCTTACACCATAAAAAGGGGTATTTACTAGAGCTAGAATTTTTGCACTCAAAACAGGGTCTGTCTCAACAATTCTAATGACATCGCCTAGACTTCTGTCTGGATCAAGACGTAACTGGTTAAGAAGCGTAACAGATCGAGGTAGGGGAGCAGTAGAATCAATGAGTTTTGTAAGTATTAGCATTGTGCAGCTCCTTATGAGTAAATTTATTTTTATATAATAATACAACAATGTAAATAAAAAATTACTACTGAATTAACGAATAATTAAGTATAATTTTTAAAAAATAGAGGACTGTTAAATAGATGCTTTTTTCTGAACTTGGACGAGATACTTCTCAAACGTGTATTATGTTTGAGTACTTAAGTGAGAGTGCTAAAGAAAAAGTGCTCATATTTAAAAATGCAAGCTCACATTATGATTTAAATTTTGACATTCTTCCTCTTGCACAGTTGCCTTATGGAACTGTTGCCGAGTTCACTCAAGATGAGTTAGACATGCAAGCATTGACACAAATTGGTTATTTTAGAGGTTTAGAGGCTTTTTAGTTGTTTTTTTAATTCGTGTTGCGGTTAAAAAAATGTAATCTTTTCCTGTCAAAGTTACTCTAAAACGATGTTGTTGCAGGTACTTTTTACAAAAATAGATATCTTTAATCACTAGTGACATCTCAGAGTAGCTGTAGTTTGGAGCTTTAGCACCATAAATCATCTCGCCGTCAATCCACCTTGAATTTGGAAACCCTAGAATAACTGCTCCATCTTCAGTAAGGTACTCTTGAATTAAAGACATAAATAGAGGTTTAAAATCAACTCCTGGACTTTGTAAGGTGCCTATACTAATAAGGAGTTCAGAGCGTTTAAGTTTAAGCTCGTTAAGATGGTTAATATTGTGCTGTATTAGCTCCATATTCGCTGTATTAAAGCGCTTTTTTGCATAGGAAATGGCTGAAGCACAGTGGTCGATCCCAGTAAATTTAATTGTTGAAAAATTTTCTGTCGTCTCTCTAATAAGCTCAAACTCGTCACCACTATTAACACCAAGATTGAGTACGCTTTTTCTATCTGATATTTTTACTGCCTGAAGTGCCTTTAGATAAGCATGTACAAAAGAGGGCTCTTCATTTTTGTTAATACTAAAAAATGGTGAGTTAACTCCATATTTTTCACTGCGTTGATTTAAATCTAGTTTATGAAATGACTCTTCTATATCTAGCTTTTGAAAAGAGATTACTACAGTGTGCTCACTAGCTTTAATGGGCGTCAACATTTTGCAAAAAAGAAGTTGTGCTAAATCGGTCCAAGCTTTGTATCCACGGTAGATGTAGTTACATTCATTATATGTTATGATACTACCAGCATAAGTAGAGACAGTACAATCTGGATTAATAACTTCAAAAGAGATACTGTCGTGAGTATTAGAGTTTTGAAGTTCCAGTTTTAAGGTCTCAATAATATGGTGCATCGGTTCAGTAGTGAAGTGTTTCATGAGAAGCATCTTACACTATTTACATGTAAAAGGATAGACATTGGCGCTTAAAATGACAAACAATGAATTAATGCAAGAAGATTTAAGGTATATTTTTCACCCCTGCTCACAGATGAAAGATCATGAAAAGTTACCGCTTATCCCCATTAAAAAAGCGAAAGCTTCTTACATTGAAGATTATGACGGGAATAGATATTTGGACTGTATTAGTAGCTGGTGGGTCAATATTTTTGGACATAGTAATGAGTACATTAACTCTAAAATAAGAGAACAATTAGAAGAGTTAGAGCATGTTATTTTTGCAGGTTTTACGCATAAACCAGCTATTGATTTAGCACGACGCCTTGTGGCTATGACTCCTGAGCCTTTAGAAAAAATCTTTTTTGCAGATAACGGTTCAAGTGCTATTGAGATTTCTTTGAAAATGTCATTTCAATACTTTAAAAATAGGGGTGAGGAGCGTCCTCTTTTTGTCTCCTTGCAAAATTCGTATCATGGTGAGACTATGGGTGCTTTAGCGGTGAGTGATACTGGGCTTTATAAAGACATTTATAAAGACATTCTCATTAAAACAGTTCAAGCAGCATCACCTGCATTAATAAGTGAAGATGAAGCTATAGAAAGTATGCGTTCAGTTTTACAAGAACATAAGGGGAAGGTATCTTCGGTAGTTATTGAGCCATTGGTACAGTGTGCTGGGTCTATGCAGATGTATGATGCCACGTACATAACAAAGCTTCGTGCTCTGTGTGATGAGTTTGGTGTCTTTTTAATTGCCGATGAGGTTGCGGTAGGTTTTGGAAGAACGGGTACTATGTTTGCTATTGAACAATCAGGTATTAGTCCAGATTTTCTCTGTCTTTCTAAAGGTATAACAGGTGGATATATGCCACTGTCTGTAGTGATGTTCACTAATGATATCTACAATGCGTTTTATTGTGACTATAATGAAGGAAAATCATTTTTAGATTCTCATAGCTATACGGGAAATACTATTGCCTGCGCTACGGCAAATGCAGTACTTGATATTTTTGAGCAAGATAATGTTATTGAAAATAATAGAAAAAAAATTGAATTAATTGCACAAGAAACAGCAAAGTTTAAAGCTCTTAAAAATGTTAAAGAGGTCCGTCAACGCGGTATGATTTGTGCCATAGAGTTAGAGGGCTACAGTAGTGAAGAGCGCATAGGACTTAAGGTGTTTCAAGAAGCCCTAAAAGAGGGTGTATATATTCGACCACTAGGGCATATAATATATTTTATGCCACCATACTGTTTTTCCCAAAATGAACTGTTAAAGATGATTGATACAACTTATGAGATTGTGAGTACGTTATTAGAGGTGTCCTAAAATTACATGTAAATTTACATGTAATTATGCAGGATTTGTATAGATAGTCTGAGTAGGGAATGCAAACTCAAGTTTATTGGCATTAAACTGTTTTAAAATCTGTAGGTTAATAGCCGTCTGTACATCTCCAATACTAGCACCTTTTTCGATGTAGTAGATAAAACGTACATTAAGTGCAAAGTCATTAAATGCAGTAAAAGCAACGGAATAATTTTCAAGTACACTTTCATTACTCTGTGCAATAGTTTTTAAAAGCTCAAGGGCATGTTCAATTTGAGTTTCATCAGTATCGTATGTGAGCCCAAGATGTAGAGTAATCTTACGACTAGGTTCTGATGTGACATTTTCTATTGATGAATCTGCAACCGTAGAGTTTGCTAAGGTTATCATGCGACCTGTAAGTGTTCTAAGTCGTGTACTTCTAAGTCCAATCTCTTCAACAAAGCCATCATAGCCTTGAAGAATAACACGATCACCAATAGTGAAAGGTTTGTCAACAAAGATGGTAAAACTTCCAAAAAGATTAGCAATTGTGTCTTTAGCAGCAAGCGCAAATGCCAGACCACCTATACCTAAACTTGCCAATACAGCACCAACATCGTATCCAGCATTGTTCAGCGCAACAAGTATAGCAATAATCCAGATAGATACTTTGATACCTTTACGAACAACTGGTATGAGTTGATCGTCAAGTTTACTGTCACTATCTTTAACAAGAGGAAGCACATATTTTTGGATAATAGCGTCTATAAGACGTGTCACTGTCCATGCAATATTAAAAATAATTAAGACGTAATAGGCCTTAGCAATAAGTGCTTCTGCTACAGGGTGCAAGTTAAGGGTCTGAAGTGAATACCAGATACCTATAATGATGAGTGCAAACACAAAAGGCTCCTCAATCATATCGACTACAAGGTCATCAAATTCATTTTTTGTCTTCTTTGTCAATTTCTTGACGGAACCACCAATTAGAATATAGATAAATTTTGCCAGTACAACGGATGCAATAATCAAACCTAATGTAATAGACCACTCTAAGATGCTATTGCCGTAGAATGCTTTGGAAAAAAGTCCATCAAACATATATCTGCCTTTTAACTAAATATTTTATGTAATTATAATACAATTTTTAGAGTCTAGGTGGTATAATCGCCAAATTTTATGAATAGTAGGTAGTTATGTTACGCGCTGTTATTTTAGTGTTATTTCTACTTTTTGGTCATAGTAGTGCAGATGAGTGGAAACCTTCTAAAAGTATTTCAATGAAAAAAGATGCCATTGAGACTATCTTAGTAAAAAGTGGTTCACTGCAACGTCTTTTCGATTTTAGATGGACTCTTTATAAAAACGGTTCCATTGTCATTTTACGCTCTTATGATGGTTTTGTGGCACAAAATATTTTGAGCTCAAAACGTAAAAATAGAAGTTTTAGAGTAGAACTTTTACCAAGAGGGTTGGATTACCGAGCCGTTCCTTACCTTGTAGTAACGTTTAAAGAGTTCGATTTTAAAAAAAATGAAGCACTTTTTGATATTTATTTGAGTGATGATGATGAAAAAATACTATTACAATATTTACGAGGGAATGAGTAACATATGATAGAAAAAGTTGAGAGTGAAATTGCAGCACTTGTCCAAGAGATAAACTATAGTGAAGTGTTACGACTGTTTAATACCCTAAACGGTGGAAAGCGTCTGCGTGCCAAACTTGTTTTAAAAATTGCTACTAATGATGCTACTGCACCAAAACTTGGAGCTATTATTGAATTGATTCACGCGGCAAGCCTACTGCATGATGATGTCATTGATGAGGCTTCGCTACGACGTGGTGTGCCATCAGTTAATGCGACTGAAAATAGTAAAATAGCAGTCATGCTTGGAGATATCTTGTATTCCAAAGCATATAGTCATCTCGTTGAGTTTGGCAGTGATATTGCTGCATGTATCGCAAGTTCAGTAACGTCTCTCTCTATTGGTGAGATGATGGATGTCAAGATGGCAGAAGAGTTTAATAGTGATGCTGATGCCTATATGGATATGTTATATCTAAAGACAGCGACACTGATTGAAGCATCTGCTTCAGCAGCGGCAATGTTGGCAGGTAAAGATGTGAAGACCTACTCGCTTTATGGAAAGAACTTAGGACTCTCATTTCAGATTATTGACGATATTTTAGATATTGTCTCTGATGAAGCGACATTGGGAAAACCTGCCATGAATGATTATGTTGAGGGAAAATGTACCCTACCATATATCTACCTCTATGAAGCATTAAATATTCAAGATAAAGAGCAACTCAAAAGCTACCATACAAAACGTTTGAGTAGCAGTGAAAGCTCTTGGATTAGAGAAAAAATGGATGAGCATAAAAGCATTGAAAAATCCTATATGCTGGCACGAAAGCTTAGTGATGAAGCCATAAAGGCCGTTTCAGGTGATGATGAACTTATAGCCATTATTGAAGCGATGATGAAGAGACGTTTTTAATGCACTATTTTATTCTTAGCTTTACCCATAAAAATTCTACTTTAGCCATTCGGGAGCAACTCGCCTATCCCCAAGAGGAGCATAAAACAGGCTGTTTAACGAAACTTAACTCATGTTCAGTTATTGATGAGTCTATCTTATTATCTACATGTAATCGAATGGAAGTAATATGTTACTGTAGTGATGTTGAAGTCGCAACAGAGCATATCTTTACTCTTTTAAGTAATCGTTCTGGAATCTCTGTAGATGAGCTGCAGAGTCGTGGCGATATTTTTGAGGATAAAAGTGCTATTCATCATCTCTTTAGTGTTGCAGGTTCACTAGACTCTCTTGTTGTTGGTGAAACCCAAATTGCAGGTCAGTTAAAGGATGCTTTTCGTTTTGCTCACGCTAATAAATTTTGTGGACATGAGCTTTCTCGCGCAATTCATTACGCCTTTAAATGTGCTGCAGAAATTAGAAATTCTACCAACATCTCATCAAATCCTATCTCTGTTGCTAGTGTGGCAGTTGCTCAAGTCAAAAAAGATACTAAGCATTTAGAGGGTCTAAGAGCTTTGGTTATTGGTGCTGGTGAGATGTCATCACTTACAGCAAAACATCTTATTGCTCACGGTGTTGAAGTGACTATGATGAATAGAACACGAAGTAAAGCAGAAGCAATTGCAACAGAGTATGAATGTAAGGTTCGAGATTTTGAAGAGCTTTATGATGCAGTCAATGAGTATGAACTTCTTTTTACTTCCACGGGATCTAAAAAACCAATTATTACAGATGAGCATATAAATACATGTAATTTCAGACGCTACTGGGTTGATATTGCAGTACCACGTGATATTGACTGTAGTGATAATGAAAATATTAAAATCTATTATGTCGATGATTTAAAGACTATTATAGATGAGAATCTCTCTCTACGCGAAGATGAGGCAGCACTCTCTTATGCGACGGTAGCACAACATACTAAAAAGTTTTATGAGTGTTTAAAACAGCTCTCTGTTGAGCCTATTATTAAAGAGATATATTCTAGAGCCTATGATGCTTCTAAACAAGAGAGTTCTCGTGTTATTTCAAAAGGCTATATTCCACAAAAATATGAGCAGGAAGTAGTTAAGATGGGAGAGCAGGTCATAAAACGTTTTTTACATGATTTTACTTCAAAAATCCGTTCAACTTCTCAGCAGGACGAACTAAATTCACTAATTGATTCACTTAACTATATTTTAGATAAAAAAGGTGACGAGCCTATAACCTGTGAACAACCTATTACAAAGGAGAGCAATTGAGACGCTCTAAAGCTTTTATACCAACAACAAAAGAAGTTCCAAACGATGCAGTGCTTGCGAGCCATATTTTTTTAAGCCGTGCCGGTTTTATTGCGCAAGTTGCTAGCGGTCTGTATAATTTTTTACCTCTAGGAAAAAGAGTTTTAAAAAAGATTGAGACGGTTGTCAATGACGAGATGGCTAAAATTGATGCTCAAGAGGTTGACCTTAGTTTTGTAACTCCTGCTTTACTATGGGAAGAGAGTGGACGTATTAAGAAGTTTGGAAAAGAGCTTTTAAGATTTCATGACCGTAAAGATAACCAGTTTGTTTTAGGTCCGACTCATGAAGAGATGATGGTAAGTCTTGTACGTAATCGTGTGACAAGCTATAAGCAGCTACCTATAAACCTCTACCAGATTAAAACAAAATTTCGTGATGAAGCACGACCGCGTTTTGGTCTTATGCGAGGTCGTGAGTTTGTAATGAAAGATGGCTACAGTTTTCACGCAAGTTCAGAAGATTTAGATCGTGAATTTGATGTTGTTGAGTCGGCATATAAGAAAATATTAGAACGTTTAGGACTTGAGTATCGCGTAGTAGAAGCAGATAGTGGTGCTATTGGTGGATCAGGTTCAAAAGAACTTATGGTTATTGCAGATAGCGGAGAAGATACAATTGCCATATGTGATAGCTGTGAATATGGTGCCAATATAGAAGCGGCAACTAGAAGTAGTAAAAAAGAGACTCCAGAAGCTCCAGAAGCAGAGTTCAACAAATTTATGACTGAGAATGTTAAAAATATTGATGACCTTTGTGAGTTTTTCAAGGTCGATCCATACTACTTAGTAAAAACAGTAGCAAAGAGAGCCATTTATGAAGATGGCAGTGATGTTGTTCTTTTCTTTTTACGTGGAAGTGATACGCTACAAGAAGTTAAAGCCACCAATGCGGTAGGTGCCATTGAATTAGTAGATGTGAGTGAAGATGAGTTATGCAACCTTGGTCTAGTTCCAGGGTTTATGGGGCCATTAGATAATTCTACATGTAAAATTGTTTTAGACAGTGAACTTAAAGATGCTACATCGATGATTTGTGGTGCTAATGAGGTAGATTACCACTATGTTGGCGTTAACTTTAGTGTTATGAGTGATGCAGAATATACAGATTTATCAGAAGTGAATGAGGGTGATGGATGTCCACACTGTGATGGTTCTCTTGCCTACACAAAAGGTATTGAAGTTGGTCATATATTTAAGTTGGGAACAACATACTCAAAGGCTCTTAAAGCTGAATTCTTAAATGAAAAAGGGCAAGCGGAACCATTTATTATGGGAACCTATGGAATGGGTATTAGCCGCTTGGTTGCTGCCGTAGTTGAGCAGCATAATGATGAAAATGGCTGTATCTGGACTAAAGAGACCGCTCCATATTTAGTCAACGTCATGGTGTCTAATATTAAAGATGAAGATCAGATGTCATATGGTGAGAAGCTTTATGAAAAACTTCAAGCAGCAGGTGTTGAGGTGATACTTGATGATCGTAAAGAACGTTTTGGATTTAAGATGAAAGATGCTGAACTTATTGGCTTTCCCTATACCGTTATTGTAGGTAAAGAGCTAGTTAATGGTAATATTCAGCTAATGACACGTGCATCTTTACAAAAAGATACACTAGAAACTGATGACGCTTTTGAAGTCATAATGAAAAAGATAGAGTCGTGATTTATTTTCTTATTTATCTTTTTTTAGAGGTAGTAATCTCAACTAATATCTCTTCAGTTATTGGGGGAGTTTACACATTCTTTGAGCTTATTTTTTCTGCAGCTGTAGGTATTATTTTGCTGGTAAATTTTCGTACAACACTGATTCAAAATCTTCGCTCTGTGTCTGATCAGCAGATTGACCTGAGGCGTTTTCAGGAGTTAAACCTCTTTACCATCTTTGGAGCATTTTTACTGATTTTACCCGGGTTTTTGACGGACATCATCGGTGTGCTCATGCAGTTTAGCGTTTTTGTGAGTATATTGGTTAACCGTTTTGCGGCAAAATACACTCCTAAAAGTAGTAATACACATAATTATAAAAAGGAAAATAATGATGTCATTGACGTGGAAATTATTAACAGCGACAGCACTCTTGAGCTCGACATTGATGAGCGCAACAAACACAGAAGTTGAAGATTTTTTAAAAGAGAGCCTTGGTAAAAATCCAAATATTAAGTCTTTAAATATTAAAGTTCTAGAAAAAAGAGAAATGCCTAGTCCAAAAGGGTGGGATGCTTTTATTCTTAGTTTAGATGCTGTTGTAAAACAGGGTAAGAGTGAGCGTCCAGTTTCGCAAAACATGATCTATTTTGCCAAAGATGACATCATTACTGCTGAGCTTATTGACATGAGCACAGGAGAGCATCTGAAAAACACGATTACTCCTGCATTTAAAGCTGAATTTTATGATAAAAAACACCTTATCTCAGGTTCTGCAACATCAAAACATAAAGTTGTTATATTTTCAGATCCACAGTGTCCATACTGTACTAAATTTGTTCCTGAATCAGTTAATTACATGAAAAAATATCCTGAGACATTTGCAGTTTACTACTACCACTTTCCATTAGTATCAATGCATCCTGCGGCACTTCAAATCACTAAAGCTGCTATTGCTGCAGAACTTAAAGGTGAAAAAGATATTACGCTCAAGATGTATAAGACAAAAATTGGTACACGTGAAAAAGATGAACAGAAAATTGTAGATGCATTCAATAAAGCAGCTGGAACAAAAATTACTGTTAAAGATATTCACACTAAAGAAGTTAAAGCACACTCTAAACATGATTTAGAAGTAGCGCGAACCATGATGGTCAGTGGAACTCCAACAATGTTTTTTGATGGAAAAAAAGATGGTTCAAAGAAAAAATATAGAGAAGTAAAGGTCAAATAGTTGATGAAAAAACTCATTATTGCAACACGAGGAAGCAAGCTTGCTCTCTGGCAATCAGAACATATTAAAGAAGTTTTAGAAGAACAGAACCCTGGTCTTGAAGTTGAACTCAATGTTATTATTACAACTGGTGATAAAGTTCTTGATGTTTCACTCTCTAAAATAGGTGGAAAGGGACTCTTCTTAAAAGAGCTTGAAGAGGCTATGCTACGGGGTGAAGCACATATTGCAGTTCACTCTCTTAAAGATGTTCCTGCTGTAATGCCTGAAGGGTTTACTCTTGCAGCTATTACTGAGCGTGAAGATGTGCGTGATGCACTATTGAGTGAAAAATATGAGAATATTGATGCTCTTCCTCAAGGTGCAGTAGTTGGTACATCATCACTACGTCGTAGAATGCAGTTAGCGCGTCTTCGACCTGATTTGATTATTAAAGATCTACGCGGTAATGTTGATACCCGTATTCGTAAGTTAAAAGAGGGTGAGTTTGATGCCATTATTTTAGCAGCTGCGGGAATTAACCGTTTAGGTTTTTCTGGCTTAGTTGAATATTTCTACCCGATTTCACTTAATGAGATGATTCCCTCTATGGGACAGGGTGCTTTAGGTATTGAAGCTATTAATGATCCTGAAGTTGTGGCTATTGCAGCACGTTTAGAAGATGAATCTAGCCGAATTGAGACAACGATTGAACGTGATTTTGTTGAACTATTAGAGGGTGGATGTCATGTGCCAATTGGTGTTAATGCTAATGTATGTGACAATGGAGATGTTATTGTTCAGTCACTTCTAGGTCTGCCAAGTGGCAATGAAGTTCTTGGTGAGACTAAAATAGGTAAAAAAGAAGAGTACTTAAAACTAGGCTCTGAGATGGCACAACGACTAATAGATCAAGGCGCAAGAGAACTGCTTGAACGTGCCGATAAAGAAGCATCACAAGAAAAATAATTTCCAAAAGGGCATCAATGAAAGCCACTATTGAGTTACTTAAAAATAACGATATGCTAAGGGTCATTGATGAACCCTTAGATATCTATCTAGAAATTCCTCACATTGCTTATGCTGAGATTAAAAAACCTTACGCACGAGCACTTCTGTTTACGCATCCAATCGATAAAAAAAATGACAAAATATTTGATACTCCTGTTTTAATGAATGTTTATGCTTCGTATGAGCAGACAAAACTTCTCTTTGGACGTGATATTGAAGAAGTCGCTTCAGATATTGAAAACTTACTTCATATGAAGCCACCTAACTCATTTATGGACAAGGTAGGAATGCTAGGTAATCTCTTTGCACTTAAAAATGTCTTTCCTAAGCGCATGGAAGGCAAAGGGGAGTGTCAACAGGTTGTACATAAAAATGAAGATGTTAATCTGTATGATCTGCCGGTTCTTACAACATGGGAGCAAGATGGAGGACCTTTTATTACCATGGGACAGGTCTATACGCAGAGTTTAGATGGAACACTTGCTAATCTAGGAATGTACCGTCTTCAAGTATATGATAAAAATCATTTGGGAATGCACTGGCAAATTCATAAAGATGCATCACACTTTTTTGATCAATACAAAAAAGCTGGTAAAAAAATGCCGGTAAGTATTGGAATTGGTGGCGATCCACTCTACACTTGGTGTGCTACAGCACCACTTCCTTACGGTGTAAACGAACTGCTGCTTTACGGCTTTGTTAAAAAACAGAATGCTCGTCTTGTAAAGTCATTAACAAATGATATCTACATTCCTGATGGCGTTGATTTTGTTATTGAAGGTTTAGTAGATCCTAATGAGATGAAAATTGAGGGACCATTTGGTGACCATACGGGTTACTACACTCTTGAAGAGCCTTATCCATGTATGGAAGTGACCGCAATCTCTCATAAATATGACCCAGTGTTTTTGGCAACAGTAGTAGGTAAACCACCACTTGAAGATAAGTACATGGGTTGGCCTACAGAACGTATTTTCTTGCCACTTTTAAAGACAACGGCACCAGATTTAATTGATTATCATATGCCAGAAAATGGGGTGTTTCATAACCTTATTTTTGCAAAGATGAAACCACACTATAAAGGGCACGCAAAACAGTTTATGCACGTTTTTTGGGGTGCCGGACAGATGAGCTTTGTTAAACATGCTCTCTTTATTGATGAGAAGGGACCAGAACTCACCGATTATGAAGCGTTAAGCAGCTATATTTTAAATCGTTTTAATCTCTCACGTCTTTTTATTTCTGAGGGCATTACC
This sequence comes from Campylobacterota bacterium, assembly GCA_034661055.1. GTDB lineage: Bacteria > Campylobacterota > Campylobacteria > Campylobacterales > Sulfurimonadaceae > QNZR01. Next base: position 5,956 of record JAYEKO010000076.1, on the reverse strand, counting down.
GATGCTCTTGATCATTCGAGTCCAGAAGAGTTAGTTGGTGGTAAATTAGGGGTTGATGCGACATCACCTAACGATGATATTAGAGAGATAGCGCCACTAAGTAATGAAAAGCTTTTTGAAGAATTAAAAAAAGTAGTTCCAGAAGCCAGTGCGTTAAAACAGTACAAAAGTGACACTAAAAATCCAATATCAGTAGTACTTGTTAATAAGATGCGTCCAGTAAAAGAGTACTATAAAGCTATAAAACTACTGCAAAAACATTTAAAGATTTTAGTTTTTGTCGATAGTGAAAAGAATGATGTTAATAATGCATACATGTTAGTGTGGCGTGTAGTTAATAATATTGATGCGGGACGTGATATTGAGATTATAGATGATGTTATCTATGTAGATGCCACTAACAAAGGTGATGTTGATGGTTTTAAACGTAGATGGCCTGATGATGTTGAGTGTACTCAAAGTGTTCTTGATGACCTTAAAAAAAGAGGTCTTTGGGATTTAAACAGTGAGATAGAAAATCAGATGCAAATATAATTAAGTATTATATTATGAAAGTTGATGTAACATCTCTTTAAATTATTTATTAAGGTTTTAAATGCATAAAATTCTATTAACAATTTTTACTTTTAATATGATCTTTTACTCTTGTGTGGATGCTAAGTCTTACAAGGGACAAAAGGAGTATAAGAAGAAATGTCGCTCATGCCATGGTGGTGGTCAAGCAGTAGCAGCTTCTAAAACCATTAGTGAATGGACAGTTCTTTTGGTAAACAAAGGAAAAGGTCTTGCTGATTTACATGTAAATAACGAAAAGGCAAAGGAGTCTGTAGAGTACTTTACAGGAAGCCGTTATGCTAAAAAATCAAAACACTTCAAAGACTTTATGGTTCAATACGCTGAAGATAGCGGTAATGTACCTGCATGTAATTAAAAATTATGATAAAATTAGAGCTCTTAATATAATACACAGGAGTTCTTCATGAGGTTAACTAGTTATATGTTTAATATAAAAGCTAAAAAGCTTATTCAAATTGGTGCGATAGCACTCTCTCTCTTTTATCTATTCAATGTTGCAGTTTATGCTAAAGATACAAGCGCTTTAACACAGACCCATCTACATTCTGAATCACAAATTAATAAGGTACTTAATGATGCCTATAATAAGTTTAAAGACGATAATGGTGGCAAGAATGCTGATTATATTAAGGAGTTGGCAGTTGTCGATCCTAAAATCTTTGGTATCTCAATTGTAACTGCTGATGGAAAGGTTTATGAAGCAGGTGATACCACAGCTGCAGTCTCTATTCAATCTATTTCAAAGGTATTTACAGCTGCAAAAGTGATGCAGGAAAAAGGGAGTAAGTTTGTGCAAGAAAAGATAGGAGTTAATGCTACTGGTCTTGCCTTTAACTCTGTTATTGCTATTGAACTTCATGGACGAACGGCTAGTAACCCGTTTGTAAATGCCGGTGCTATTCAGAGTACTAGTTGGGTAGAGGCAAAAAACTCTAAAGAGCGCTGGGATAAAATCAAAGGGAATATGGATGATTTTGCGGGTCGTAAGTTGCCATTTAACGAGAAAGTTTATGTCTCTGAAGTTAATGACAATAAAAGCAATCAAGCTATTTCAAAACTTCTTGACGCTAATAATTTAATGGGTTCTGATCCTCTTGAAGCAACGACAGTTTACACAAAGCAGTGTTCTGTAAATGTTGCAGCACATGATCTAGGGATGATGGGAGCAACACTTGCAAATCACGGTGTTAACCCCATAACAAAAAAAAGAGTTCTCAATACAGAGCACGTCCCTAAACTTTTGGCCGTTATGGCAACTGCAGGACTCTATGATAATGCTGGTGATTGGCTTTATGCAACAGGAGCTCCAGCAAAAAGTGGTGTTGGAGGAGGTATTTTAGCAGTCATTCCAGGAAAACTGGCTATTGGTGTTGTCTCTCCTCCTCTTGATAGGTACGGCAATAGTGTCCGTGGACAAAAGGCTGCAACTTATATTATTGAGCAGTTGAACCTTAATCCATATGCTCAATAGGGAGTTTTTATGAAAATATTTAAAATTACATTATCTGTAGCCACGCTTGTTGTATTGAACTTCTCTAATACATCAGCCAATGAGACGCTTCAAAAAGACAATATTTCACAAGATCATACGTTTGAAAAAGGTTATGTGGAAGGAAAAGGTTACCACTTGGGATATAATTGGTTACTTACAGGTGACCTGCGTTCAGGCTGGCTAGAGTATGACTATAGCAACCCTCCAGGAGCTGAAAATGACCATAATATAAATAGAGGACATACCAACTCAAGAGGTTTTTATGTTATACCAAAGCTCTCTATTACCTCACCTGAGTGGGCTGGTATTTCAGGTAAACTTACTGGGGCTGCTGCCACAGATTTTGGTATTAATGACCCTAAATATGAGAGTCGAAATTTTGTATTTGATGCTAATGATTTAGAGTCATACATGATAGTACAAGAATTATATCTACAATACAATCAAAATGGAAACAGAGCGTTGATTGGTCGTGAAGAACTAACAACACCAATGATTGATGCGGATGATTGGTATATGTTGGCAAATAGTTTTGAACTTGCCTATTACGAAAATTCTATGTTAGAACATAGTACTTTTAACCTAGGATATTTTCATAAGATGGCAGGTGTCTGGGATAGTGGTGCTAACGGTACAGAGTTTCACTCCATGTCAGATGCAAGCTTTGTAAGTCAACAAGATAAAGACAATGCCGATGATGCTGGTGTGCTTTTTGGTTCGTATCAATATAGTGACACAACACATAATATTCAGCTTTGGGAATATTACGCAACAGACTTATATAATATGCTTTTTGCGCAATATGACTACAAAGGTACTACAGACAGTTTCTCTTATACTCTTGGAGCACAGTTTATAAATTGGAAAGAGATTGGAAAGCTTGCAGATAATAAAGCAAGAACAAATCATATCGATTACAGTCTATACTCTGTACGTTTTGACGGTGCTTTTAATAATGGTATTAGTTTTGCAACTGGTGCTGCAAAATATAGTGATGGCGAAGGTCAAGGAGAGACACTTGGTGCATGGGGTGGGTATCCTTACTTTGCTAATGGTATGATATTTCACTTCTTTGAAGCAGGAACACTTCAAAACGCAGCTTCATATAAGACACAGCTAGCTTATGACATTATGGATGGGCTAGGCATAAGTGCACGTTACACATTTTGGGACTTAGACGCTTCTAAGTCAACAACAGTAGCAGGAGCACCACAGGATTCGATGAGTATGTACGGTGTTAGACTTAGCTATAACGGTACCAACAGTACTTATTTTACAGGCACTTATGAGTATGTAGACTTAGATAATGAACCAGGCATCTCGTCTCTTCGTCTTATTGGTGGGATTAAGTTTTAAATGCTGTTGAACTATGAAGTTATTTTTGTTCCGCTACTTAGATGTAACAGTGACGTTGGTTGGCGTCACTGGTTTAACCAACTATAAATCTCTAGATGTTAGTATTTCAGATACTTAACATTCTCCAAGTTAGGGTAAAATAACAAACTTTTTTTTAGAATAATATAGGATAAATATATGGAAAAGATGTGGTCAGGTCGCTTTAAACAGAGTGCATCATCACTTTTAGATGAATTTAATGCGTCAATTATGTACGATAGACGACTCTATCGTGAAGATATAGAGGGCTCAATTGCTCACGCTACAATGCTTCAGGCTCAGGGTATTTTAACAGTAGATGAGTTAACCGCTATTAAAGAGGGTATGGCTCAGGTTATGGGTGAGGTTGAGAGTGAAAAGTTTGAGTGGAATATTAGTGATGAAGATCTACATATGGCAATTGAGAAACGTCTTACAGCTATTATTGGAGAAGCTGGTGGTAAATTACACACTGCTCGTAGTCGAAATGATCAAGTTGCCGTGGATTTCAGACGTTATGTTATTCGCAAAAATGTTGAGATTGCACAGCTTATTCAAGAGCTAATGGAAGTCATTGTTGAAATCGCTTCAAAGTACACCCATGCGCTTATTCCTGGAATGACACACCTGCAACATGCTCAACCAATTAATTTTGGATTTCATATGTTAGCATATGCTTCAATGTTTAAGCGTGATATTGAGCGTTTTAAACAGAGTGCTAAGCGAAATAATGTATCACCACTTGGATGTGCAGCACTTGCGGGAACACCACATAATGTTGATCGTAAAATGACTGCTAAAGAGTTAGGATTTGACAGCGTCAGTGTTAACTGTCTAGATACCGTAAGTGATCGTGACTTTGCTTTAGAGATGCTTTTTAATGTCTCAACTATGATGATGCATATTTCACGTCTGAGTGAAGAGATTATTATGTGGTCAAGTTATGAATTTGGTTTTGTAGAGCTAAGTGATGAGTATGCAACTGGTTCATCTATTATGCCACAGAAGAAAAATCCTGATGTTCCTGAACTACTGCGTGGTAAAACAGGACGTGTTAATGGTAATTTAATATCTCTTTTAACTGTTATGAAAGGCCTTCCTCTTGCATATAATAAAGATACACAAGAAGACAAAGAGGGTGTATTTGACAGTATTGATACAGCTGAACTCTCATTAAATATTTTACGTGAAGCACTTAATAGCATGGAGGTAAAAACTGATAACATGGAGTCCGCATGTAAAAAAGGGCATCTAAGCGCTACTGATTTAGCAGATTATCTTGTGGCTCACTGCAACATTCCTTTTCGAACCGCTCATTTTATTACCGGTAAGGCAGTAGCGAGGTGTGAAGAGCTAGGAATTGATATGAGCGAACTTAGTTTTGAAGAGTTACATGCTATTGATGAGCGAATAGAAGAGGGTGTCATGCCAAAGCTTCAGCTTGTTAATTCTATGAATGCACGAGCTTCAGAGGGAGGAACAGCGACGGTTCGTACAATGGAACAACTTGTCTATTTTAAAAATTATTTAGAGGACTTTGTATTATGAAAGTGACAATTACCCACCAAGATGGAATGAAATTTGAAGCTAAGACAGCAAAAAGCAGTTTTATTATTGACTGTCCTGTTATCTCACCAGTTGAGTATTTTTTAAGTGGACTCATTACATGTAGTGCAACTGATTTAATAGTAATGCCTAAAAAACAGGGGTATGATGTTACAGAACTTAGTGTTGATGGTGAAGTGGTTCGTGCTGATGAACATCCACGTAAATTCGATACATTGCATTTGGATTTTTCATTTAACTCATCTGCTGATGATACATTAGCAGCACGTTGGGTGATGGCATCACTAGAGACCTACTGCTCTACACTAAACACCGTACGTGATAGTGTGAAAATTACCTATTCAGTCATACATAATGGCAACAATATTAAGAAGAATGAAGCGATGATTAGTGGTGGTGGCAGTAGTACTGATTTTGGTGATATTGGTGGATGTCCTTCTTAGAGTTATATGCATATGCTTCAGTAGGATTTAAATAAAGGGTACCTCTAAAAGCACAATGTACTGCAAAGCCCCTAAAATAGGAGAAATAAGGTGAAAATTAGAGTCTATTATGATTACCCATTTATTCCTATAGTTGCTGGGAATAGCGGGAAATAAAGGGTTATATATTTTGATTTTTCCTCAAAAATAGGAAACTAAGTGAAGTTTAGTGACCGGTTTTGGTACCGTTTTATCACTTGAAGCATTTTTATTTATAAACGTCTTTTCTATGTTTTATTTTAATAACTACTAAGATAATCTCATCCTCAAGTATTTCATATATTACTCTATAGTCATTTACTCTATACCGGTAATATGAAGATAGATCTCCAACTAATTTTTTTCCTATATATGGATCTTTAATTAACTTTGTTTTAATAGCTTCCAAAATCTTTTTTTGCCAAGACCTATCAATATTCTTTAAATCTTTAGTAACTTTATCATCAAATAAAAGTTTATATGCCAA
>JAYEKO010000075.1:0-9248 GCA_034661055.1 Campylobacterota bacterium | reverse complement strand
TTTGTCACTCCAAGACGCATCTATATTGTAAAGAGCTAAATACTCATTGGTATGAATACGTTCTAAAACCATCTCCCTAAAGTTGTCTTTCTCACACTTAATATAATAGACATAACTAAGTAAAAGCACTATTGCTGATGCAACAAGCACTAATGGCCATTTTTTTAGAGGTTCTTTAGCATAGGACAGTGTTTCTTGAGGATGTAAATTTTCTGCTCTAAACAGTGGTGTAAAAAGTAGCTCTATCTCTTCATTGGGAAGTGTTGATAGATCTCCGTCAAATGCTTGGATATCAGGTGAAAATTTTTCTAAAACAGTATTAAATACAGAGTCTGTAGTATTCATGAACTCTTGTGTAAGTTGCCCTTCAATAAGAACAGCCAAATATGAGTGTCCTGAAGCCTCAAGATAGATTTTTGAGGTTCCATAGTTAATCTCATTAACTTCATTAAATGACTCTTGCTTATCAATCCAGCTATTAATAAAGTCGGTTAATGCAGTTAACATCGATGCTACCATCTCAGGCTCATCAATAGAGCTCTTTGTGTCAACTCTATGAGCAATTACCGCACCCATCTGCTTATGAATTAACAAAACCGCTTTTACATGTACGGGCATGGCTTCATAAAGCAGCAGTTCAGACTCGCTTACCCCTTTAATTTTTGCAGTGATTTTTCGCTTAATATTGTCAACACTCAAGCCATTTTGAATCTTCTCATTGACATCATTCATCATATCTTTGAGCATCTGTGCAACATATTTAGAAATCATACTTCCAACAACAGGATAGAGAAGATCAGTAACATGTTCTCTATGATTTTTAATATACTTACGTAGTTCATCATAAATAATGGGTGAGAGCTTCTCAATAGCAGGTTCAAAACTACCATCATGCTCATCATCTAGAAGTTGAGTAATCGCGGTAATCACTGCGAACTTAAAATTTTTTAGTTCATTCTTAGAAGCGTGCGAAAGCAGTTTACTGAAGTGTGGTTCAATAGAATCAAAAACCTCTTGAGCATCTCCTACTTGATGCTTAAGTAGTGACAACTCCTGATGTATCTGCTTAATTGCTTGCTGCTCATCGTGAAGAATAAGCTCTTTTAGCTGCTCAAGTTCCTGCATTTAAATACTTATTATTTCTTCTCTTGTACTTCTACATCTAAAGCTACATCTTTAACCTGCATAGCCATATTCATAAACATCTCACTCATCATCTCTTTAGAAAGCTGCTTATCATCAACACTTGCTACAATATTATTCAATTGAGTTTTCATATCTTCTTGAAGTTTTTGTAGTTCATCTCGTAACTCACTAACTGCTCTTTGTGATACCGTTTTATTTGCTTCAATAGTCTCTTCAATGTCTTGAGCTCGTGTATCTGATGCTGTTTGCATACGTCGTTCTAATTTAATACTCTGTTCACTCACATCAGTTATCTCCTCTTTTAGTTGAGATGTTGACTGCTTAAGACGTTTTTGCATACCAGATATATCTTCATCAATGCGTTTAGTTAGGTCATCTTTTAAAACTTTAGCAGATGCATCAAGTGATGTTTGTAGTGAGCTAAACTTACTATTTAAACTCTCAATAGATGCTGTAATCTCTTTGAGTTGCGATCCAAAAAGTAATTCACGAATCTGATCTACATTACCTAAACTATCTAAGCCGTTTTTCTTTGATTTATCCATTTTTCAAGCCTTAATATATATTAATTGAAATTTTTCAGCATGATTATACTAGAATAACCATTATAATAACTTTTAGGAGATTCTAATTATGTTCGACCCTATGATGCTATATAATATTTCTAAACATTTTAGCATTTTAATAGTAGAAGATCACCACTCTTTACGTCAAAGAGTAGTTGAAATCTTGGATGACTTTTTTTATAGAGTGGATGAGGCCGAAGATGGCGTTGAAGCCCTTGAAAAGTACAACGCTTATTATGAGACCCATTCAAAATATTATGATTTGATTATTTCAGACATACAGATGCCACGAATGAACGGCATTGACTTGACTGCAGAGATATACTCCATCAATGAAGACCAACCAATTATTATTCTCTCTGCCCATCAAGATGCAAACTATCTACTCGCACTCATCAATTTTGGTGTAGCACAGTTTATTACAAAACCGATAGAACAGGAGCAGATGCTACAGACACTTTACAATGTCTGTAAAAAATTAGGCAAACCCACTTCTAGCATTATAGAAAACAATCTAATAGATCTTGGAAATGAGTTTATTTGGTACAAAAAAGAGAACATATTAAAGTGCAGTTGTAAAGAGGTAATATTAACGAAACATGAAACTATCTTTATGGAAATTTTGACACAACATATAGACAAAGTGTGTTCAACTGATGAGATTCTCAACCATTTCTTCATTCAAAACATTGATCTTAGTCCTGAGAATGTAAGAAGTGCCATTACGAGACTTCGTAAGAAACTACCCAAAGACTCTATTTCAAGCATTTATGGACTTGGATATAAGCTGACATCCCTATAGAAAGTGCAGTCCGACAATGAAAAAGATACTTCAAAAGAAAATTGACTACAGTTATCTCAGTATTGACCCTTCAAATATTGTCATTGATTCTACTATTGACTTTGACTGCTACATAAAACGCTACAACGGTTACGTTATTATTATCAATAAAGGTACAAAAATTACTCAAAGTCTCTATGATAATATTTCCAAACAAGAAAAAGTTTACATTCATCAACTCCAACAGGAAATATATTCACAATATGCTAGCAAGCATGAGTTTAATAGCAATATTTATGAGAATCAGATGACCCCTGAACAGATCAAAAAACTCATACATACCAATGAGCCTATTGAGAAAAAAATATTAGCACTCTACTTATATGCCAACAACATAATGTATGAATATTTTCATAAAGACTCTGATTTATTTTCTCTTTCAAATCTTGAGTTCTATGTGGATTCACTCATCTATGTTATTACAAACGCTAACTATACATTTGAAAACTTTTTAGAAATCTTACCTGATGAGTTTGTTTTGTCATCACACAGCGTCAGTGTCAGTATGCTCTCAACACTCTTAGCAAAAGAGCTAAATATGACGCAAAATCAACTTCATGCACTATGTATTGCAGCTATTTTACATGATGTAGGGAATCGAAGTATTCAAAATACTATTTTAAACAAAGAGAGTTCCTTAACTCTTGACGAAATTGAATTGATGCAAAAGCATGTTATAGAGAGTGTCAATATTGCAAAAAAAAGTGGTGTTCGTGACTCTCAAGTTCTTACTGCCATTGAAGCACATCATGAAAAGCTAGATGGAAGCGGTTACCCTAAACAGCTAAGAGGAAATCAGATTCCTATTTTTGCCCAAATCATAGCTGTTTGTGATATTTTTGATGCACTAACCACGCACCGCACCTACCGAAAAAAATATAGTAGTTTCGATGCATTAGTAGTGATGAAAAGTGAAATGAAAAAAGAGTTAAGCAGTAAGTTTATCAAACAGCTGATTGGTTTTTTACATAAGAAGTAATCTCATTAACTAGTTCTGCGTCAACCTCAAGGTCAAGATCCATCAATGAAAGTGGTATATTAAAGTCAACAAGCTTGACATAATCCTTATAGGTAACCAAAAGTGATGTTGCTCCGCTCTGCTTTAAAATATCCAAAAGCTCCTCTTTTGTAAAATAGTGATGATCTGGAAAAAAGAAGCTATCAATTACATTTTTTGGCAAAAACTCTTTTAATCGCTCTGGTCGCGCAATGGCTGTTACTAACACCATTTTTTCAGTAAGATCATGATAACTTACCATTCTCTTGAAAGTTACCTTCTCATAAGCTATATAAGCTTGCTTGCCTTGCCATAAACGCTCTCGAAAAGGACCAGCTGGCAGACAAAGTGTATTTGGGGTAGTGACATCAATAAGAATATCGTATTTTTTAATATGATGTTTTGAGTACCCATCATCTAAAAATACAACATCACACTGCAACTCTTTAGCTTTAATAATAGCAGCATCACGTTTTTCACTCACAATAACTACCGCATAAGGTAATTTTTTTGCATAAATAATAGCTTCATCACCACTATTGAAAATATTACATGTAATTTCAGTACCATCACTAACAACAATTAAACCCTGACTTTGACGTCCATAGCCTCTTAAAACAATACATGGCTTTTTAAAACCTGAAGCTAAGGCTGATACTAAAGGTGTTTTACCGCTTCCGCCTACTGTTAAGTTCCCAACACTAACAACAGCAATCTTGAAATCAATAACCTTAGTAGTTTTAAAACGAAACCAGACAATACTACAGTAGAGCAGGCTTAATGGGTAAAGAAGATATGATATAAGGGAGTCAAAAAATGATGGAGCATAAAAGAGACGCTCCACCCATGCTACAAGTGTGCGTTTCACACACGACTTTTATTGACTTCAAGTACAGTATTACAGATGTACTTAATCTCTTTATCACTTAAAGAGGCATAAAGAGGAAGTGAAAGGACTTGCTGAAACGTTCTTAACGCAACTGGAAAATCATTAACACGAAGTGAATATTTACTTTTATAGTAGCTTAAAAGATGTAGAGGAATGTAGTGAAGTCCTGTTTCAATCCCTTTCTCATCCAACTCACGTGCAAAAGAGTCTCTATTTTTATCTATTTTAATAATAAAGAGTGAACACGAATGATTTTCACCAATTTTAGGAAGCGTAATGTGCTTAGCGCCCTTTAGTTCGTTCAAATAAATTGCAGCTATCTCTTTTTGACGTTCTATACAGCGATCTTGTTTTTTTAATTTTTGTGAAATATAGGCAGCATCAAGATCGCTCATTGTATATTTACTACCAATATCAACAACATCATAAATGTACTCAAATCCATCAGACTCACTAACCATAGCATGATTACGTAGCAGTTTTGCACGTTCAAAGATCTCTTCACTCTCAGTCACCATCATTCCACCACTACAGACACTTTTTTTAAGGTGTGTAGCGAAACTAAAACAGGTAATATGAGCACCAGTTGAACCTATTTTGTCGCCATTGAATGTTGAACCAAGTGCATCAGAAGCATCTTCTACAATCTTGACATCATAGATTTTAGCAATATTATAGAGACGCTCTAAATCTATAGGCTGTCCTGCAATATGAGACACAATAACAGCTTTTAACTTTTTAGTTGCATTGTCTTGTAGATACGCTTCAAGTTTATTCAAGTCAATACTAAAAGTATCTTCATTAATATCAATAAATACCGGCTCAGCATCAAAGTGTCGAACCACTTCAGGAACAGCAGGATAAGCGTTAACTGAACAGAGCACCTTGTCTCCTCGCTTAAGGTCTAGAGCTAGCATCGCAAGATGCAGTGCTGAAGTGCCATGAGATGTAGCTAAAGCATAACTTGCATTGACATAGGCTGCAAAATTATCCTCTAAATCTTCTGCTGCTGCATAAACGTTTCCATTAAGAACATCTGCAATAGCTCGCTCTTCTTCTTTTCCAATATCTGATCTGTAAAATGGTATATTCATCGTCATTCCCTTATAATGTTATATCTCTAGGATAATTAAAATCATGGTTAATCGTACGTGATGTCACTTTTGCAATAATAGGCATTTTGCGTTTAAATTGATTCTGATAGATTCTTGAAATCAGCATATCGACAAGATCAGCGTCACAGCCCTGCTCCAATAACTCTTCACGAGAAGAACGCTCTTCTACGTACTTCCTAAGCACTGAGTCTAATACTTCATAACTGTAGCCAATCTCTTCTTCATCACTCTGTCCCTCCCACAGGTCTGCAGAGGGTGGTTTATTAATAATAGAGTCAGGTACTTCTAAATAGCGAGCCAATTCAAAGATTTCACTCTTATAGAGATCGCCAATTGGATTTATGGCTGATGATAAATCTCCATAAAGTGTTCCGTAGCCAAGCATCAATTCACTCTTATTGCTTGTACCAAGAACAAGAGCACCTTCATCAGCTGAGACATCAAAAAGTGTTGCCATTCGCATACGTGAAGAGAAGTTACCTATTCGTAAATTACTCATTCCCTCGTGCACATAAGATTTAACAAGTGATTCAATGCTTTTTTCAACACTTCTCATCCCAAATTTTTCACTCAGCTCATCGGCATCATCTAGTGAATTTTGAGAAGAGTAATGAGAAGGCATCTTAACACATAGTAATCGCTCGCCAAATGCCTTATGTGCCAATACTGCAACCACAGCAGAATCAATTCCTCCGCTAAGTCCAAGTACCACGTTTTTTAAACCAGTTTTCTCTACCTCATTTTTTAAAAATGCAATAAGATACTCTGTTAAAAGTGCATATTTTTTCAAATTGGCCATTACCTGAAAATAAATTTAATAAAAAATATTATATCAAACTTTTGCAAACATAAAACAATCTTGATACAATTATGAAAAAGAGAGATTATGATAATTAAAATACAACCCATGGGTGTCTATCAGACTAACTGTTATATTGTTACTGTTGATGAGAAAGATTTTATTATTGACCCAGGTGTTGATGCCACATCTTGGGTTCTTGCAAATGTCACCAACCCCGTAGCTATTTTAAATACTCACGGGCATTTTGACCATGTTTGGTCGAATCAAGAAGTTAAAGAGCGGCTAAATATTCCTCTTTACACTCCTAAAGATGATGTTTTTTTACTACAAAACAGTAGCTACATGCCAGACTTGCCTCCATCATACCCAGATGTTGAAGTTGAGGGAGATGCTGAAATTATCATTGAAGGTATTACTATTAAATTTCGTCACTATCCTGGACACTGTCCGGGGTGTTCTACTATTGAAATTGGAAATACAATGTTTAGTGGTGACTTTATTTTTGAAAACTCTATTGGTAGAGTTGACTTTCCCTCTTCGGACCCAGAGGCCATGAAAGCAAGCCTAAAACGTTTTTCAGAGATTGAGTATGACGCCACGGTATATCCAGGGCATGGAAACCCTACAACCATAGCAAGAGAGCAGAAAAATGTTCCCTATTGGCTACAGGCTATTTAGCTCTCTTCTAGCTCTTGAGAGTTTTTAACTAAAGAGAGGTTTAAGACATGATGTTCTGTTATGACTGTTTTAAACTCTCCCTCAAAAACCTTGACTTCTGAACTGTAGCCTTTTACATGTATATTACGTTTACGACCCTCTTTATGTCTTACTGTAGCCTCAAAGACAACAAGATCTCTTACTCTAACAGGAGCTAAAAACTGACAGGTGCTTGCAGCTAAAACAACATTTTTATCATTTACTGCCGCCATTGCAGAAAAATCTGCAGCACTAAAAATAAAACCTCCATGAACTAAGCCAGCATCGTCTGCACGCATATCTTCTGTCGTTGACAAAACAATTTTTGCATAACCATCTTTTAGCTCTTCTATATCACCACTAAGTGCATGATTAATCTTTAAGTGAGTTTCCAAATAGACCTTATTGTCTATATTAACATCTTCTTCACTGTTTTCAATCTTTTCTGCCACATCTACTCCTTAATTAATTTAACATATATCCGTTTTGGAGCGGGATACCCCTCTACTGTTTTACTACTATCGTCAGGATCAAGAAAATTTTCAAGGCTCTCTCCATCAATCCACTCTGTTTTACGCTGTTCTTGTGTAGAAGTAACACTAGTACATAGAGTCTCAAAGCCCTTAAAACCTGCACGTTTACACCAGTTTTCTAACGCTTTAATGGTCGGAACAAAATAGATATTTGGTATTTTAGAATAGGAGCTTTTAGGTGTAAGACAGATCTCATCTTCACCATCAATCATAAAAGTATCTAAAATAACCTCCCCCTGTTTATCTAGTCCTTTGTAAAGAGCTTTAAGCATCGCAACTGGATCACTACGGTGATATAGTACACCAAGACAAAATATTGCATCAAATTTCTCTTCATAAAAAGGAAGATGCTCTACTCCAAGCAGCTCATACTTAATGTCAGTTTTTGCAAAATGGTTAATCAAGTCAAACTGTAGCTTATATAGAGGTGAGGGGTCAAACCCTACAAGTGAGGCGGGATTGTCTTCTAACATACGAAACATATAGTAACCATTATTACATCCAATGTCTGCTACACGCTTATTTTTTAAGTTAAAAAATGGATGTAACAGATTGTATTTCATTTGACTCTGCCACTCCGTGTCAATAAAGAGTGAGAAAATTTTAAATGGCCCCTTTCGCCAAGGCATCATCATCTTAGCAATATCTCTAATCTGCTTCTCATTAACTACTGCATTACTTCTGATGGCTACTGTATCATCTAAATCCAAGCTTGAGTCAATCTGTGGAAGTGATTGCAGTGCCGTACAAATTGGAGCAATATTCTTCCATGTCATCCATTTTTTTCGTTCATTTCTTACGCTATTTAAGTCCAATGTTTTCCCTATTTAGTTAAAATATTATAATGAAGTATCTAATTATATTCTTTTTATCACTATCTTTGCTTTGTGACTCCAATGTTTCTTCTAATTCTTATTATGAGTATGAGGAGTATCGAGACAATTTGACAAAAATGCTGCATGAATATTCAGAAAATGTAGATATTTACCTCTCTGACAACAATGAGACCGTACACTATTTAGACGATACCCATAAAACTTCCATAGACTTTGCTCCCTTTGTTGTTTTTGAAGATAAACGTAGTCCACAATTTCGTTTTAAAATTAGAGCAGCACTCAAACTTCCACGGACATCTAAACGCCTTAAAGTATCCTTTAAAGATTATAGTGCTAGTGACTCGATTGACGATTATGGAAGCCGTACTGGCCAAAATGGAGATAACAACTACCTTTTAGGCTTAGAGTACTTCTCTTTTGATAAAAATCTTGCTTCACTAAGTTTTAGTGGAGGTATTAAAACAAATCATGGAAAGCTTGATCCTTACCTAAGTTTTAAATTCCGAAAATATATATATATTAATGAGTGGCGATTGACACTTACAGAGAAACTAAGCTATTTTGCATATTTACATGTAGATAACAGAATTAATGTAAATCTAGGCTACTTTATGGATAAAGACACTAAAGTACGATTTCTTAACAGTTATCGATATCGAGACGATGAAAGTACACACGAACTAACCAATACCATGCAGGTTCATCGACTACTTTCTGATAAAAAAAATATCTATGCAGATTTTAATATCTATTCACTACAAAATGATTCACAAAAATTTGATGTTTCCTATTATAAATTAGGGTTTAATTTCCATCATAAATTTTAT
>JAYEKO010000074.1:0-32503 GCA_034661055.1 Campylobacterota bacterium | reverse complement strand
CGTTTAAATCACCAGATGGTGAATATACTGGTATTTTTAGTAGAGTTGAATAAATGTTAAAATTGGCATAGTTATTAATGTATTTTAAAGGTGGAAATTCCCAAGTTCTACTTGGGAATACATACTGCAATCTAAACTACATGCGTAAGTAAGACTAGATTTCTTACTGCATCTTCATCGAGATATCAATCCAATTTGCTTGATGAATAAGAGAGCCAGAGCTAATGGCATCGACACCTGTTTTTGCATAGGACTCTACCGTCTCTAATGAGATATTTCCACTAGCTTCTAGCAAAATAGATGGGTAGTTCTCTTTTTTATAAACTACTACTTCTTTTAGCTGTTCTGGTGTCATATTGTCACACATGACAATATCAGCACCTACTTTCATAAACTCTTTTGCCTGACCAAAACTCTCTGCTTCTATCTCAATTTTTGAAGTAAAAGGAATCTGCTTGCGTGCCTCTTTCATAAATACATGTAAATCATCTATGGTCTTTAAGTGGGTATCTTTAAGCATAAGACAGTCATCCAGACCTAAACGGTGATTCACTGCTCCACCACAGCGTGTTGCATACTTTTCAAACACTCTTAGAAGCGGTCGTGTCTTTCGGGTGTCTAGAAGTTTAGTACCGTAAGGTTCGACAATATCTACAAACTTTCGAGTAAGCGTTGCAATAGAAGAAGCGTGAAGTAGCATATTTAAAAGGGTCCGTTCAATGCGTAGTAGCGTATGAGAATCGCCTGTAATAACTGCCAAAAGGTCACCATTATCAAAAATATCTGAGTCTTTGAACTTCCAAGTTACTTTAAAGCCCTCCATCTTTGCAAGTGTATCTATATAGCTACGACCAGCAAGAATACCGTCACTTTTTGCAATAATTTTCGCCTTTGCCGGGCTACTATCAGAAACTAGTGCATAGAGATCTCCACGACCTACATCTTCTGCTAAAACTTCACGAATAAACCTCTTAATCATAGTGCTAACATTCTCTCTAGTGCAATTTTTGCCCATTTTTGAGTATCTTCATCAACCTCTATCTCATTAATTGGTGCACCCTCGTCAATAGCCTTTAATGTCTCATATACATGCTCTAATGTTGTCTCATTCATGGTTGGACATTCCGGTTTTGTAGAAGAGAGTACATAAGTGTTCTTTTTGCGAAGACGATTAACCAAGTTAAACTCCGTTCCTACTGCCACTTTTTGATCTAATGGAATCTCTTTAATATATTTAATAATCTGTGACGTTGAGCCAACAAAGTCAGAAGCATCACACACCGCAGGGTCACATTCAGGATGTGTTACTATTTTAATGCTAGGATATTTTTTACGATAAAAGTTAATATCATCCACACTAAAAAGTTGATGCACTGAACAAAAACCGTCATAACAGATAACATCTGCAGCGTTTGGATCTGTTCCATCGCCGATGACACATGAGGCTAAACCCATATCATTTGCAATATTCTGTCCTAAACAGCGATCAGGAACAAAAAGAATTTTTTTTCCGGCCTCTAACGCTTTGGTAATAATAATTTTTGCATTAGAGCTCGTGCACACCATACCGCCCATCTTTCCTACACGTGCTTTCACATCTGCATCAGAGTTAATGTAGGTAATTGGCATGATATTATCTTTAGCAATACCATTAGCTTCTAAGATTTTTACGGTGTTATCATACTGCTCACCACCAATCATACTAGCCATAGCACAACATGCTATTTTAGGCATGACCACACGCTTATTTGGGCTCATGATTTTAACACTCTGTCCCATAAAACCGACACCACAAAATAAGACATATTCTGACTCATCATTCATTGTCTTACGAGCTAACTCTAGTGAGTCTCCCGTAATATCACCCATTTCAAATACTTCATCTCTTTGATAAAAATGTGCAACCACCGTCACATTTAAACTCTTTTTTAATTCGTTAATCTTCTCTTTTAACTCTTGAGTTGTGTAGTTCAAACACACTCCTTTACTCATCTCTAAATTAATGCAATTATAACGAGTTTTACTGTAATATTTTAAAATTATTATTTACATATAGGATTTCAATGGAATTTTTATTCAACACAAATGTACAGTTTTTTATTGCCGCTTACCTTATTGGTGGTATTCCTTTTGGTCTGTTGCTGGCTAAATATTTTACTGGTGTCAATGTCCAAGAAAGTGGCTCTAAAAGCATTGGAGCTACCAATGTTATGAGGGTTATTAAAGAGACAGACCCTTCACTTGCTAAAAAACTTGGAGCCTCTACCTTGGCTCTTGATGCGCTCAAAGGTGTTGTCGTTCTTCTTATTGCTCAACTCATTGGTGTCAGTGAAGCAACACAGTGGGGAATCGCTGTTTTAGCTGTTCTTGGTCACTGCTTTAGCCCCTACCTAGGATTTGAAGGTGGTAAAGGTATTGCAACAGGCATGGGTGTCTTTTTAATTCTTCTACCAGTTGAAACACTTATTGGTGCTATAGTCTGGGGAGTCAGTGCCAAACTTCTTAAAATATCTTCGGTCTCATCACTTCTTGGCTTAACTGCTCTAGTCATTGCAAGTTTTTACATTCATGCTAATATCGCACACTCTCCTGTTATTTTTATTGCTTTTATACTTTTTTATAAGCATATTCCAAATATTGTTCGTCTATTTCAAGGTGAAGAAAAACGAGTTGCATGACTATTAACATCAACAACTTAACATTTAAGGCCATTATTGGTCTTTTAGACTTTGAACGCATTACAGAACAAAAAGTTCTTGTAGATTGTCAAATTGAGTATGAATATAGTAGTAATTTTATTAACTACGCGGTAGTAGCCGAACTGATTGAAGCAGAGATAAAATCTGAAAAATTTCAGCTTATTGAAGAGGCCTTACTGCATCTTGAAAAAAAAATACATGTAAAATTTCCAAATATTTCTATATTAGAGCTTAAAATCACTAAACCAGACATATTAAACAACTGTACTGTATCAGTCGGTAACAAGGCAATCTTTAAAGGAAGTTGAAAGAAATTTTAAAGAAAATTGAAAAAAAGCTTTAAATTTACTTAAAAGTATGCTACAATTCGCCAAAATTTTACCCCCTAGGAACATAATGCGTATTTTAATTATTGAAGATGAAATCACATTAAACAAAATGTTAGCTGAAGGTCTTAAAGAGTTCGGTTACCAAAGTGATGTTGTAGAGAATTTAAAAGATGGTGAATACTATCTTGACATTCGTAACTATGACTTAGTTTTAACTGACTGGATGCTTCCTGACGGAAATGCAATTGATATTATTCCAGACATTAAAACAAATACACCTAAGACTGTAGTTGTAGTACTTTCAGCTCGTGATGATAACGAGAGTGAAATCGAAGCGTTACGGGCAGGTGCTGATGACTATATTCGTAAGCCATTTGACTTTGAAGTTCTTGTAGCACGAATTGAAGCACGTCTTCGTTTTGGTGGAAGTAATATCATCGAAATCGAAGACCTTACTATTAACCCTGAAGAAGAAAAAATCATCTATAAAGAGAAAGAGATTGAACTCAAAGGGAAACCTTTTGAAGTATTAACTCACTTAGCACGTCACCGTGATCAAATTGTCTCTAAAGAGCAACTTCTTGATGCTATCTGGGAAGAACCAGAGCTAGTAACTCCAAATGTAATTGAAGTTGCAATTAATCAAATTCGTCAAAAAATGGATAAACCATTAAATATTACAACCATTGAAACGGTACGTCGTCGTGGATACCGTTTCTGTTTTCCAAAAGAGATTTAAAACCTCTCCTGCAACACATTTATAAGTAAGTGCTCTTTTTTAAAGGGCCTTACCTCTTTTATACCCCATTTAATATAATTCACTGTACAATACCTTACACACTGACTAAGTAAGGATGCAATATTGCTTTCTCAAAGAAGTATCAAAAATCGTTTTTTAATTCAGCTAATTGTTGCCTCGGCTGCACTATTGTCTCTCTTTTCATCCATCCTATTTTTTTATATTCAAAATTCTATTTATGAAGAGCGGCGTGAAGAGTTAACACAGCTAGCACATAATATTTCGACCTATCAATCACTACTTGATGCTAAGCGTAATGATACAGATATCCTCTTAGGAGTCTCTGTAGAACTTGTAGCATACCAGAGTAATCAGGAGCCTCTTTTTACAGAATTTATGAAAGCAAAACGTACCTATCTAAGGCTCCACTACCCTTTTGAATTTCAAAATAAACTTTACCTTCAAATCACTCGAGACATTTCGCCAACTAAAAAGCTCTTTAAAAAAATTCTTAACTCTATTTTTCTAATTAATGCTATAGGCTTTATCTTAATTATTATCTATGCAATTGCACTCTCTAAAATGCTTACTGCACCACTTACAACTCTAAGTCGTAAGCTCTCAAATATGAATGAACATATGATACGACCCATTAAAACAGAAGAGCTTCCTGAAGAGTTCGAACCTCTTGGTGAGACAATTAATCACCTCATTGGTCGTATTCAAAACTTTGTTAAGTACCAAAAAGAGCTCTTTATTGGTACCGCACATGAACTCAAGACACCACTAGCAATCATTAAACTTAAAAATCAAGTTACATTAATTAAAAAACGTGATAGCAAGGAATATATTGACGCTATTAAGGTCACAAACAAGACTGTTGATGAGATGAATCAACTTGTTGGTCATATCTTAAATATTGGTCGTCAAGAAGGGGCACAACTTGAAAATCCAATTGATGTCGATATTATAGAATTCCTAAAGGGTAAAGCCAATGACTTTTCTCTTTTGGCAGAGAGCGAAGGTAAAAACCTTGAGATATCACTAGCTCCAGGTGAGTATGCAGCAACTCTTCAAACACAGCTACTAAATCAGGTTATTCAAAACTTTTTACAAAATGCCCTCAAGTTCACTCCAAAAGGAAAAAAGGTTATATTACAGAGTTATCTTGATGACACTGGCTTGCTGATAGAAGTTATTGACGAGGGGTGTGGTATCGATGACAGTGTTGATCTTTTTGCACCATTTAAGCGTCAAGGAAACAAAAGCGGTGCAGGCCTAGGACTATTTTTGGCAAAAAGTGCTGCTGATGCTATGGGTGCAGATATTACACTTAGAAATAGAGACGATGAATATGATGGTACTATTGCATCGCTACATCTCTATTCAAAACTCTGCTGTAATCTTTATGGAAAATAGGTACGAGAACATAATATTTAAAACTTATTCAAGCTTTCTTCTGCTATAAATCGAACAGTAAATAAAGTTTCAAAAAAAATATTAAAATATTATAAGGTTTTTTAATGTCTCTACTAATAAATGATGAATGTATAGCTTGTGATGCCTGTCGTGAAGAGTGTCCAACCGAGGCAATTGAAGAGGGTGACCCAATTTATGTTATTGATCCAGATAGATGCACAGAGTGCTTAAGTATTTATGATGAGCCTGCATGTATTGCCGTCTGCCCTGTTGACTGTATTATGGCTGACAGTAACAACGTTGAGAGTATTGCAGAATTGAAATTTAAACACGAACAGCTACTTCTAGAAGAGAAAGACTAGCCATGGCAAGGCGTACAGCAGTTATTGACATCGGTTCAAACTCTGTACGACTAGTCATTTATGAGAAAACCAGCCGTTATGCTTTTCACCTTCTTCATGAAGAGAAAAGCCGAGTCAGAATAAGTGAAAATGCTTATGAGAATGACTCAAACTTACAAGAAGCTGCTATGACACGAGCCATTGCAGCACTACGTGAATTTTTAAGCATTACCACTTCATATAAAGTCCGCAAAACACTCTGTGTCGCTACATCAGCAGTTCGTGATGCTAAGAATAAAAAAGAATTTTTACACCGCGTTAAACATGAACTTGGGCTCAATATAAAAGTTATTGATGGTAGTAGAGAAGCCTATTATGGAGGTATTGCATGTGCTAACTTACTACCTAAAACAAGTGGTGTTGTCATCGATATCGGTGGTGGTTCAACAGAATGTGCCTGCATCTTAAACGGAAAAGTTGTTGACAGCTACTCTTTAAACCTAGGAACCGTACGTCTTAAGGAGCTCTTCTTTGACAAAGGAGATATTAAAGGTGCTAAAAAGTTCATTGACGAAGCATTGCTGAAACTGCCTACAAAACAGGCAAAGCGCATTATTGGTATTGGTGGTACTTTTAGAGCATTAAGTAAAGCGGTGATGCAAAAAAATAGCTACCCTCTTGAGAAAATTCATGCCTATGCGTTTAGTGCCGATGAGCTTAAGAATCATGGTAAAAAAGTTCTCAAAGTTAAAGATAATACACAACTAAAAGAGCTCTACATCAAACCAGAACGTTTTGATGTTATTCGTCCAGGTACACTTATTTTATTAAGACTTATGAAGTATCTAAAGAGTGAAACTATGATTACAAGTGGTGCAGGAGTCCGTGAAGGTGTCTATCTATGTGATATATTACGAAGTAATCGCAACTACTTTCCAGAGAATTACAATCCATCACTTAGTTATCTACAAGACACCTATGCAGTTGATAAAAGATTATCATCTCTTATGGTTAAAGTTGTATCATCACTTTTTGATACACTAAACCCCATACTAAATATTAATCCTAGCTATAAACCAGCACTACTTAAAGCAACAAAGCTAGCAATAATTGGCTCTTCAATCCATTTTTACTCATACCATAAACATAGCTACCTCTTAATTCAAAGCGCCCTAGAGTATGGCTTTAGCCACGAAGAGACCATCTTGATTGCAACCTTAACACGCTATCAAAATAGAAAAGTTCCATCTATAGCGCATATAGAGAAATACAGAAGTTTACTGCCTGATACGCAGACTCTTAACAATTTAACATTTTTACTTTCACTGTGTAATGTATTGGTCGTACATCGCCCCAAAACTATGGATTTTACCTTAGAATTAAACGAAAATGTTTTACATGTAAAATCAACCAACGCACCACTACATATTGCAGCAGAACGTGTTGCTAGTATCGCTACGCCAGAGAATATCTCAATTCAGTTTCACTAAAAAGTAACTCTAGGGCACCTCTAAAAACTCTGCAACTCCGCAAGGGCATCACATATTTCAGTGCTTAAGTTGTTCTCTTGCGTACTATACTCAATTGCTTGTCGTGCTGCTGTTACATCAAAGTCAAAATCAGGTTCAATACTACTAGCAACAGGATATCTAAGTGCCAACTCTTGGGCGCTTATTCCATGTACTATTAATGTTGTAAATGGGTTAATATTAATATACTCATAGTCATCATGACTAGAAGGTGCCTGCAGTGTAAAACTTGATGCATCAGTATTTAAAGAAGGCAAATACGATTCGCACAGTGTCGATTGCAGTGAGGTATTGCTCTCATTGTCTTCATCAGTAATGTAAGTACCAGCTACTGCTACTCTTGTTCCACTTACGGTCACATCAAAATTGTAACTGCCTGAATTAACATAGCTTGCGTTTATCTCTTCAACACTTACCTTAGCATCTTTAACATAATGGAGTGAAGACAATTTAACATAATAGTGATATTTCGTCTCACTGTCATCAACACCACAGCCACTAAAAAGTGCTGCACTTATCCCTAAAATACCTGCTATTATAATATTGTATATCGCTTTCATTTAAAATCTCTGTCCTATTGTAAATTCAAAGTTTGTTGTTTTGTCACCTGGCTCATCGTCAAGTGCTCTAGCAAAAATTAGGTTTACCGGTCCTACAGGAGAGAACCACTCAATAGAAAGCCCTGCACCACTTCTCATAATTGATTGCTTCTCAGAAGGTTTTTGGACATTGTAGAGTGATGTGTGTGCCGGTACATTCCCCTCAATCCATCCCCAATCATAAAACGCACTTAATCGCATTTTTGCCTTTGGAACCAGAGGAAAACTCAACTCAAAATTATTAGAAAATGTCTGTGTACCACCAATTCTTCGTGTATATCCACTAGCATCAACATAAGATGGAGATAACGAGTAAGACTCATACCCTCGCACACTTCCCATGCCACCCATATAGAAACGTTCAGCAAGTGGCAGATACCCCTCTTCTTTTACGTAGTGATATCGTGATTTATATCTGAAAATAAGATCAAAATCGAACATATCTTCTAGTCCATAATAGAGGTTAAAACTTGTACGACTTTTCATAAACTCTGCATCAGCACCCATACCCGCATATTCTAGACTCTGCTTAAAGACTACACCACTTCGAGGTAAATAGTAATCATCAGTATTGTCAAAAGTAGCAGCAGCCGTTACAGAACTTTTTGAATAGTTCTCAAAAAACACATGATAGTCGTAATTAATAGCAGATTCATTAATATCAGAGTACTCATTTTTTGAGTAGTTATAGCTTAGATAACCACTCCAGTGTCTAGTAAAACGGTGTCCTGTACCCAATGTTACACCCTGAGAGTCAACAGTGTAGTCGTTATACTCATACATAGATGTATAGATAGAGAAGTTTCCGCTAAAATCACTGTCATTAAGACGTTGATTGGAGATATTGAACGCGTAATTCTCTGTTACATCGGAACGCTCCAAATTTATTCCCATATTAATACCAGTACCAAAAATATTTCTATCTTCTACACCAACACTAAAGAGGAGTCCACCATAACTTCCATATCCACCACCGACTTGAACATTACCTGTTGGTGCCTCCTTAACCTTAACAATAAGATCCATAGTAAACTCATCAATACGCTTCTCTTCAACCGTAGTACTATCAAAATAACCGGTACGCCCTAGTGCATTACGTGAATCTTTTAGATCAGTTAGGTTATACCAGTCGCCTGGTGCTAAATAGAGCTCACGTCTCACAATCCTGTCTAATGTTCTGCTGTTACCGTCAATAATAACATTACGAATGCGCACCTTTGCACCCGGTACAAGTCTATAAATCACATGAACACTATTGTTGGTTGTGTTTTTTTGAAGATCAGGTTTAACTTGAGCATAGGCGTAACCTAAGTTTGCAATTACTGTTTTTAAACGATCAGCATCATCTCGAAATGTTTTAATATTAAAAACATCATTTTTTTCTAGTCGTATCATCTCAAGAAGTTTGCTATTATCAATAACATCTTCTTGCTGCATCACACTTATATCACTAACACGATAAACTGGTCCCTCTTGAATCTGATAACTCATATTAGCCCGGTAGTTATCAAAGTTAATACGCACAAAGGGAGCATCTACTTTAGCATCTAAATAACCATGTTGCATATAGGTGTCACGCATACGGAGTGGATCGTACTCCATTTCAGGAAGTTTCATCTCACCATCATTTCGACCCCAAAACCAACCCATAAATTCTGCTTCTTTATTGGCAAGTACATCATTAAAATCAGATGTGCTTAAGTTATTCATTCCATTTAGGTCAATGTTGTCAATGACAATTTTTTCACCCTCATTGACCATAAAGACAACTCTAATACTTCCATTCTCAAGTCGCTCTGTACGAGTCTCTACAACCGTATCAATTTTTCCTTCAGCCGAAAGTGCTTCAATAATTCTGCGTTTGGCTGCTTCAATTTTTTTCTCGTTGTAAAGAGACCCTTTTTTAATCTGCAAAAGACCCTCTTGCACCTCTTTATCGTTATCTTTATAGCCATCCATTTCAATACTAGAGATAATATCTTTCTCTTTAAAATAAAAGGTCATAATTCCATCGCTGTTATCTACCCAGATGTCATTAAAATAACCCTGCTTATAAAATACATGTACAGCAGCATCAACATTACGCTCAGTGATCTCATCACCAATTTTAAATGGGAGCATCTGTAAGGCTACATTTGGTGAGATATGCACCATTCCCTCAAACTTAATATCTTTAACAGTAATTGCTTGAAGTGTTAATGTGGTACATAGCATTATAAGAGCTATAAAGTTTTTCATTTAGTAATATCCATACATTTTAAAATAAGTGAAGATTTTATCACTTTGATGATTAATATTGTGTAAATCTCAAGAAATTCTAACTCATAAAGCGATAGAATGGCACATAATATAAGGATTTTGGTATGAAAATTGGCATTATCGGCTTAGGTCTCATGGGTGGCTCACTCGCCTTAAGTCTTAAAGAGCTCTCTTTTGTTAGCGAAGTTGTTGGACATGACCATAATCTTGATCATCAAAATGTTGCTATGGAGTTTCAATTAATTGACAAAATTGTCTCTTTTGAGGTTATTAAAAAGTGTGATGTCATTATATTATCGGTTCCAGTAAATGCCATTCTCTCTATTTTAAATGAGCTTCACGATGTTAATGAAAAGACCACCATTATAGATTTAGGAAGTACCAAAGAGACCATTGTCAACTCTATTTCCCCTTCAATTAGAAAAAACCTTGTAGCAGCTCATCCCATGACAGGAACAGAGAACTTTGGACCTACTGCTGCAATTCATGATCTATACAAAAACAAAGTTGTTGTACTGTGTGATTTAGAAGATAGTGGTGAATACCAGCAAGAGGTTGCGGTACGACTTTTTTCAGGTATTCATATGCAATTACGCTACATGAAAGCACATGATCATGACCGACACGCCGCATATATTAGCCATATGCCACACATCATCTCATTCTCCATTGCCAATACGGTACTCTCTCAAGAAGAGAAAGAAAATATTTTACTCTTAGCAGCCGGTGGATTTCGCTCCATGAGCCGTTTGGCAAAGAGCTCACCCAAGATGTGGGAAGATATTTTTAGACAAAACAGAGAAAATTTACTTAATTCAATTGAGCATTTTGAACATGAGCTAAGTCGTCTGAAAAAGTCTATAAAGAGTGAAAACTGGGAAGATCTCAATAAGCAGATGAGAGAGGCCAACAGACTTCAAGAGATGTTTAAATAGTAACATCTCCATATCTTAACCTATCTACTTAGAAAACCTCTTAAATAGTACCTTTAACTCTCTCTTGTCAATATGAATAGTTTGACCACCATACAGTTTTGCTTCAAGTTTATCTACCATTTTTAAAGCCTCATCATCATCTAAATGATTGAGCAAGAGCGTTAAAACATCACGCTCATTTTTATAGCTCGCAGTGTTAATATCCTCACGTTTTAACCACACTCTCCATGGAAGCAGACCCAAAATAGCACCACCAAAAAGACCAAAAAGTAAACCTAAAATAAATGAGCCATTGTCATCCTCAGGTGTTGCCTGCTGAGTTACAACAGACTCTTTAACTTGAGCACGTTCTATCTTTAACGGCTCTTTTTTAGCTGGTATTGCATTTTTTACATGTATTTTTATCGGTTTTGTTTGAATTGCTCTAACACTATTGGTAGTAAGATCGAAATATTCCAGTACAAAAGGAGCAATCGTAATACTTTCATTAGGAACATAGACAATTTTTTGACTCCACATACCGACATATTTACCATCTTTAATAGCAGCATTAACAATAGGCTCTTCTTCAAAAACACCCACACCTTTTAGTTTTGGATTGTATGCTTTAATATCTTCAAAGTTACCGCTGCCACTGATTCTTACTGTAACATTGACGGCTTCAGTTGCATTAACCTCATTGACATCAGGAGTTGCTGAGATTTTAAAATTTCCTACTACATTTATGCCAGATGGGAGCGGAAGCACTTCTAGTTCAAGATCGTTAGAGAAGTAACTTCGCCAGTTTAGTGCTGCAAACCACTGACCCCAGGAATCTCTTTTATTTGAGCGTGTTGCTATCTCTATTCGTGCCGGAGCAATAGTATGGTACCCACTCTTTTGTGCTGCTAAAATATAGGTAAGCTCTTGGGTTGTAAAGCCATCATTTTCATATTTTCTACCAACAGACTCCTCTTTTACCCAGAAGTTCTTCATCTCTGGAAGTGCAAATTTAGAATCCACCGCTTTACTTCCATTTTTCTGTCGAAACACCACTGTTAATTTAAACGGCTCACCTACATGTATTTTTTTCTTATCACTTTTAAGAGTTAGAACAAAGGGTGAATCTTTAGTCACTTTCATAGCAGTCACGTTGATTTTAATAGGCTTTGATATCTCATCATTGCCATCAATATTAACTGTTATTGGCTCAATAATACATGATGTAGTTGGAATAAAAATATATTCATAGACCTCTTTTTTTGTAAAAACTCCATTAATTCCCTGAACACTCGTCCTTTTGGAACTTGAGACAATAGCCTCGCCACAAATTGAAGTAAGATTTGGTGGTGCAGAATTTTCTCCGGCAACAGTTACATTTAAAGTAACTCGTTCTCCAATAGTAACATCTGTAGCACTTACATTGACTTTAAGTTCAGCATGTAAACTCAGTGCAAACAGTATAGTAATTAAAAATATTTTACCAAGGTTTTTCATAGGTTCTCTCATTTCTATTTTCAGTTCTTTGGAGCTGGTACAGATGCCCTGCTCTATTTTTATTAAGTTCTTTTAACCACTTCTGCTCTTCAAGATCACTCATAACCTTGTCGCTCTTAGTGGCTCCAGCTTTAGCAGGCTCTTTTTTCTCTTCTTCTTTACTTTTATCAGACTTTTGAGACTGCTCTTCTTTTTGCTGCTGCTCTTGTCTGTCTTGCTCTTTTTTCTTCTCTTGCTCACTCTGTTTATCGGAGTTTTTATCAGACTTCTCTTGGGATTGTTCATCACCCTTTTTCTTCTCATCTGCATCTTTCTCTTTAGACTCTTTATCACTTTTTTGCTTATCTTTTTTCTCTTGTTCGTCCTGCTGTTTCTTATCGCCCTCTTCTTGTTTATCATCTTGTTTTTCTTGTTCTTGCTGCTTTAGCTTCTCTAAGGCCTTTTTAACCTCTTCTAAATTTTCAGATGTCTCTTTATCATCTTTAATTTTAAGAGCTTTTTCATAGCTATTAACTGCTTGCTCCAACGACTCTTTAGAAGCCTCTTTAGCATAACTATTTCCCAAATTATGAAGAGCACTCTGTTTTAAGTTCTCATCGTCACTAAATACTTTTTTATACATATTCTGTGCATTTTTAAAGTCACCCTGTTTATAATAAGCATTACCTTGGTTGTAGTACGCCTCTGCATCTTTAGTTCTGTGGGCATAGTCACCATAAAGAAGTTGACTTCTGTTGTAATCTTCTGCTTCATAACTCTGTGCCGCTTCATCTAAGAGACGAAAATCCATCAGATCTGCTCTAGCCGGTTGTGCCGCCAAAAAAAGAGAGCTAAGCATCAAAGCCATAGGTACCTCTACTTTTTTCCGTTTACTAAGCGAACTAGTTGCAATTAAAAAAAGTAGCATTGCCAAACCAAGAGGATAGTAAAAAAGAGCAATATACTGTATGACCTCTTCTTCTTTAAGGGTTTTTCTCTGCGTCTTGGCATGCATCTCATTTATCATGGCATCAACATCTTCATCAGAAGAGATTGCTTCAATATATGAACCGCCTGTCTGTGTAGCAAGTTTAGAAATATTCTCATTAAGCCGTGTCAAAATAATACTGCCATTTTGTTTAATATAGCCTCCATTTCGAGTATCAACAATAGGAACACCATCACTCTTGCCAACTCCAAGGACAAAGACTTTAATATTTTTTTCTTTAGCCTGAGCAATGACTTCAGAAAAGTCATTTTCATCGCCACCGTCAGTTAAGATGAGAAGATATTTATCTCTATTTTTACTTAGCAACTCTGAAGCTGAAAAGAGCAGTTGAGTAAAATCTGTCCCTTTTTCTGTTATGGAGTCGGTATTGAGCTGTTTCATTAAAAAAGCCACCGATGCATGATCAAAACTAAGCGGACTTACCAGGTAGGCATCTTTGGCAAAGCCCATTACCCCAATACGCTCTTGAGGTGACTTTTGAAGCAGGTCTAAGATTTTGTCTTTAGCGAGGGCTAGTCTATTGGGATACATATCTTCTGCTAGCATAGAGTCTGAGATATCCAGTGCTACCATTATGTCAGCACTTTTTGCCTGAACGTTGACTTTACCATCGGTAATAGCCGGGCCTGCTAAGGCGATAACAACAAAAATCATCATCAATGCAAAAAGTGCATTACGCGCTTTAAGCGTCAACATATTGGTAGTAACACGAAGCCTGTTAAGTACAGCATCACTAAAAAACAGTGCCTGATGCTCTTTTTGCGTCATAATAAAGTAAAATAAAATAATTACTATGGGCAGTAACCATAGAAATTGAGGATGCATAAATGTCACTTCCAACCCCTCTTATTTCGGATATAAACATACATAAGAAGTGAGATAAACGCAACAAACAGTGGAAAATAGTAATAGTACGTTTTGTACGTGTAGCTATCTGTTTTAATCTCTGACTTCTCTAGTGAGTCAATATGCTTATAAATCTCTTCTAGTTGAGAGATATTAACAGCACCAAAAGCTAACCCACCTGTCTCTTTTGCAATTTTTTCTAAAATAGCTCCATTATATTCACGAGCAGAGCCAATCCCTATGGCATAGACTTTAATGTTCTCTTTTTTTGCTAGATCTATAGCGGTCTGTAGAGAGATTTTCGAATCACTGGTATTATGCCCATCGGTGAGTAAAATAGCTATTTTACTCTTAGCCTCAGAGCCTTTAAGAAGATTAACCGATTGTGCTAACGCCTCATAAAGTGCCGTAAACTTCCCAGCCATTCCTATGTAGAGTTGAGAGACAACACGCTCTAAAATATTTTGATCATACGTTAAAGGAGAAGCAATAAAAGAGAATGCTCCAAAGACAACAATACCTAAATTATCATTCTCTCTATTTTTAATAAAATCATTAACAATGTTTTGCACTGCATTAAAGCGTGTTGCCATCACATTGCTCGCATCAAACCCTCTCGCTGTCATGGAGTTACTCGCATCCAAAACCAGTGCTATATCTCGTCCCATTTTAGGCTTGACCTCTAACTCCATATCTTTAACTGGTGACATGACAGCAGTAATGAGCATAATAATAGAGAGCCATTTAAAAAATAGCAGCAACTTAGACTTAGATACACTATGCTGCATAAATGATGCGGTATGTGGAAAATAGAGCGATGGTAGTTTCATCTTGCACAGAACTTCACATGCTAAAAAAACAAAGAGTATAAAAAAAAGCTTTGGAAACTCGAAATAGAGCATATCAAACATCAATCATTCCTACATAAATCTCATAATAGGACCTACACTCTTCATCAATAGCATTTACCTCTTTTTTGTACTTATAAGGAGCAAGATGGTTTAATAGCTTTTCATAGGCTGCTTTGGTTCTGTGTGAATCGTCTGCAAAGATAAAACCGTGAGCAGTAATAGCGTAAGCTGAAGCTTTAGCATCTTTAAAATCTACACCTTGTAGTGCAGCAAAAGCATCTTTTCTTCTACTCTCTTTTTTTCGACGCTTTAAAAACATAAAGAGCAGATAGGCCAAACCTAAAATAAGAACTGCACCAACTAGAACTAGTACAATAAAAAGAATCAGGGAGTTGTCACTTACTTCTACAAGAGGTTTAATATCGTGTAACGGAATATCTAGTGATTGGTTCTGCATTATTGTCCCTCAAATAGTCGTCGCAGTTTTACTGCTGCTAAATCATCGGTGTAAAGTTTTGTAAAACGAATCTGATCTTTTCTAAAGGTCTCAAAAAGTTTATGGTCATGTGCTTTTACTTTAGCCTCATAGGCTTTAATGCTACTACGGTTAAAGTCACCCTCTAATGTCTGATTGGATTCAGGGTCCATTAGTGATGAAAAACCCATCTCAGGAGGATGTTCTTCAAGCCTATCACGAACAATTATACAGATGACTTCATGCTTGCGTGCCAATAGCCTTAAATCTGGAATCTCAAAAAAATCTGCAATAATAATAATGAGTGATTTACGTCGAACTCTCCTATAAAGCATCTCCGCCATTAAAGAGTAGTCAGCTTTTTTACCTAACGCATCGAAATTTAAAACAGCCTCAACGCTGCTGTTAATGCTAAAGAGCTGTTTAGTAGGCTTGGTATTGCCATAAAACTTATCTGCAAAGACATAAGAGCTTAAGAGGTCACCATTATGCAGTGTCGCAAACCCAATCAGTGCTGTAATTTCAGCAATTAGGTCTTGTTTAAATTTTTTAGAGCCAAAGTAAACACTACCATTTAGCATTGATGCCATCACTACATTAAGCTCACGCTCTTCACGAAACACTTTAATGTAAGGAGTCTGCATTTTAGCAGTAATATTCCAGTCAATGTGCCTAATATCATCCCCAGCCATATACTCACGCAGTTCAACAAAGTCATACCCTTCGCCTTGAAAAATTGAAGGGTTGTTTCCGACCATTTCACTAAACACCTGACGGCGTGCTCGAACTAAGATTTTTTGTAATTTACTCATGATTATGGAATTGGTACAGCTTTAAGAACTTTTTCAATAATCTCATCAGTAGTAATACCCTCAGCCTCTGCTTCATAAGTCAGTACAACACGGTGACGCATCAACTCTTTGATGATGTAAGCGATATCAACAGGAGTCACATGATCTTTTCCACGTAGATATGCCATCGCTTTTACTGCTTTGAAAGTATCAATACTCACACGAGGAGATGCTCCAAACTGTATGTAATCTTCAATTTCTGCTAATCCATACTCTGCTGGCTCACGTGTCGCACTAACTAGTTCAATAATATACTGCTCTACCTCAGCATCTACATGAACATCTTTTATGGCTTGCTTAATTGCATTAATATCCTCTATAGTTACTACTGCTGTAATGCTGTCAGCAAGTCCCTGAGAGATACGACGCGCAATTTCCAGCTCCTCTTCTTTGCTGTTATAGCCAACAGTGAGCTTTAACATAAAACGATCTAGCTGTGCTTCTGGAAGTTGGTAAACACCCTCTTGTTCAATCGGATTTTGTGTCGCCATTACAAAAAATGGAGGCTCTAGTTTAAAGCTCTCATCACCAATAGTAATTTGACGTTCTTGCATCACCTCAAGTAGTGCTGATTGTACTTTTGCAGGGGCACGATTTATCTCATCGGCAAGAAGTAAGTTGGTAAAAATAGGACCATGTTTAATCTTGAACTCATTACGCTGTGGGTCATAAATCTCTGCGCCTAAAATATCTGAAGGGAGAAGATCGGGAGTAAACTGTACCCGCTTAAAATTTAGTCCTAAACTCTCTGAAAGTGCTTTTACTGTTGTTGTTTTTGCAAGACCTGGAATTCCCTCAATAAGAATGTGGCCTTCACAAAACAGTCCGATTAAAAGAGAGTCAATCATCTTCTCTTGACCGACAACTACTTTTGCAACTTCTGACTTGATAGTTTCTATTTTAGTAAACATTATTCATCACCTTTTTATAGTGAGAAATTATAGCTTATGAAGAACAAATAAAAAGAAAATAGTTATGAAAAATGTAACTCAAAACCCGGTTTTGCCAAATAAAACCCTTGCACATAACTCACACCAATATCTTGAAGTATTTTAAGTTCATCTTCAGTCTCTACCTGCTCTGCAACGGTTTTAATATTCATCTTATTAGCAAAACTACAGATGGTCTCTACTATATGTAATACATTTTTATTGCTGTCAATATTGCGAATTAATGAACCGTCAATTTTTAATATGTCAACACCTAAGTGCACTAAATATTTAAAATTAGCATATCCGCTTCCAAAATCATCAATTGCAATTTTTGCACCTTGACTTTTAATCTTATCAATACGTTCTTGAATCAACTCAAAGTTTACAATCTCTTCAGTTTCTAATAACTCAAATGTCAATCTGTGTGCTAACGATTTATTATCATTTAAGACTTCTGTGACTGTCTTCATAATATCATCATTATAGATATCTTGAAGCGAGAGATTGATTGCAAGTTCCACATCACCACTTCTAATCTTATCAAATGCAGTTTCTAATATAAGTTTTGTTAACCTAATATAGGTTTGAGTGTTTGAGATTGACGGAAGAAATTCTCCAGGGAAAATTATTTTGCCATCATTATCAACCATACGGATTAAGACTTCGTACTTCTGAATATCAAGCGTCTTAGTATTAAAAATAGGCTGATAGGCACACTTCATACGATCCTCATTAATAGCATCTTTAACATCACTAATGCGCTTAGAGCTAAAACTTTGAAGTTTATTACTCTCTTGGAGTATGACCACTTTATCGCGTCCAGCAACTTTAGCCTTATAAAGCTGCTCATCAGCAAT
The DNA here is from genome assembly GCA_034661055.1 of Campylobacterota bacterium. Classification (GTDB taxonomy): domain Bacteria; phylum Campylobacterota; class Campylobacteria; order Campylobacterales; family Sulfurimonadaceae; genus QNZR01. The sequence goes on along the minus strand of JAYEKO010000074.1, from coordinate 14,378 downwards.
CTTAATAGCTTCATCAATATTTTTAGCAAAGGAAGGATAAGGGTTAACGCCAATAGAGACTGTGGTATTAATGGAGTGTGTGCCTGCTCTAACTGGAAGAGATTTTACTGAATGCTGAATACGCTTGCTCACCTCATCACACTGTTCTAAACTCTTAGAGTGAAGTAAAAGCAAAAACTCCTCTCCTCCATAGCGAATTAAAATATCATCGGTTCGTATTGCTGATAGAAATCGTTTACTTAAAGACTCTAAAACAATATCACCAACATCATGACCATAGACATCATTAACCTGCTTAAAGTGATCTAAGTCAATCATCATAATCTGATACTCATCAAGATTAAGCGTCTCTAAAAGATCGTAAAAGTACTGTCGGTTATAGACTTTTGTAAGTGGATCAATATGACTTTTTCGTCGATTAATAGTATACATAATGAGTTGAACATAGGCAGTAATTAACATAATTATCATAAAAACGGTTATGTAGAAGTAAAGTTTTTCAAGAGGTTTTGCAACATCGACAATACGCTTATGGGCATCATTTGAGAAGTCGGCTCCTAAAAAAGCTTGTACCTTACCATACGATTTAATAGGGTGAGCGTAACTTATCCAGAGTGTATCAAGAGAGTTCTGCTGAGACATCTGAACCTCTTTACTCTCAAATGCCTTTTTCCAAATTGAACTCTGAACATCAAATTTCTGTCCATATTCAGCACGATCATCGCCTTGGGCTGTATCTATTAAATAACGTAACTTATCTTCATTCTTGTCTACATAGAGTATGTAGAGGTATTTGACCTCATCAGTCAGTAAAATTGAGAGTGATTCCTCATAATGGTTACGCAACTCTTGTGAGTTTTGCAATCTGTTTAAAAACTCATCTCCTAAATTTACATGTATATTGTTCACATAGTTTTTAAATAGATGAGCTTGCTTGGTAATAAGATCATTGTAGGTAATATCTGAAATCTCTTGAGAGGTCTGAGTATATTTATTGTAGAGGTATATACTAATAGCTGTCATAACCGGAAGCAGTACAATAAGCAAAAAGAACAGTTTACCGTATTTAGATGTAAAATACATTGCTACTCTATATACTTTTGAAAATTATCAGACAGCTCAATACCGCTCTTTTGCAACCGTTCTCTGTCAAAAATAATATTAGGACGCCCTTTTTGCCAAAAAAATGCACCTACAACTCGATTAGATTGTTTAAAAAGTCGGTATTTATTGCTAAATATTATCTTTGAATTACACTCAGACGGTAACCCTAAAAGAGTGCTTGTAATAACAAAATCAGCATCAGCACAATCATAGGTTCGATTTATAGATTTATTATTATACAGTATATCCAAATCACCATGTAGGTATATTTTTGCTTCAACCTTCTTGGTGCATTCATGAGCTATGGAATTGTAAATTTTAATGGCAAGCTGTGTATCGTTAGCTAACAAAACCACACTAACAATAAGAGTGATTAGCAACTTTTTCAAAATAGGTACTCCATTCCAAACCAGAACTTCTGCTCAATAGTTGGCACAATAACTCTATCGGTTGTTTCCATTGTAGTAGGATCAACACGATTAATATACGAACCTTCAAGTCCATCGTTAAAAATATTTTCACCTTTAAAATTAAACTGCAAGTCATCACTGTAGTGGTAGATGATACCAGCACTATAATCTACACTGCTATCGCAATGAGAATATCCGTTTCTATAGACAAACTCATTGAATATATCAAATTTATTGACAGTGTTAAGCATGCGTGCCATAGCCCCATAATGACGAATATCATCAGCATTTTCATAAACTGCCTCAATATTACTAATAAATGCTTGAAGTTCCAAGGAATCATTCTCTCTAAAGAGATAGCTCCACTCATAAGAGGCAAACACTCCCTCTGTTTTTTTAGCAGAATTTTGCATAATAAATGTATTTAAATCTAAGATTGGTATATCTCTATTGACACCATAAGCCAACAGTGCTGTATTAGTTACCCCACTATTTTCATGGCTAATCTCTTGAGAGAATGAAACATAATTTTCAGGTCCTAAGTTTGCATTACCATAATGTGGGGAAACTGTCATATATGGTTCAGATGCAAATTCTTGGCGTGATAAAAATGTCTTAGCGACCCAATGGGAGTTAGTATAGCTATATCCTAATCGAAACTGCATTAAGTTCACATCAAATGCCTCTTCATCTCTATCATAATGCTGGTACATCACTGAAGCACTGATAACATGCTGTTTTGTAACTTCATAGATATCTTGAATAAAAAGTGAAAAAACATCTTCATTATAGTAAGGCTGCTCAATTGGTGGAAACTGAACAGGCAGTGTTGAAACAAGTTTTGCATCGGTTAAGTCAAAATGTTTATGACGAAATTTCAGACCCGTAGTTATTTGGTGGTCTTGAAGTTGGAATATCTTCTTTAAACCAATAGTATAACTATCTTCTTCAATAGTCTGATCAAGTGATTTAATAGGAATTAATGGGAAAATCGGGCTTGTATTTGGGTCGGTATTAATAAGATATGCCGGATCATTATATCTATAGCTAAAAGGGGTTGAATTATAGAGTACTGATGCATCTAAAATAAGACTCTTGTTCATAAACATTGAGTGCAATGAGAGATCAACGAAAGAGCTCTTCTGCTCTGTCGATTCAGCAATAGCACCAAGGAGTGAACCCATAAATGCATCTCCTTTTGCATGCATACCATGAAGTTGTAGACGGTGATTATCGTTTGATATCGATACAAAAAGACGCTCTGTAGTCATATCACGTCTTAGTGTCTCACTATCATGAGCATAACTCTCCCTGCGATTATCATTTCGACTTACATAGGAAAAAATTGACAGGTCATCATATGTCTGTGCATAATAGGCACTCTGGGTATTAGAACCGTTACTACCGTACTGTAATCTGACTTTAGCACCACTATCATGCTCTGCTGTTTTAGAATAGAGATGAATAACAATGGTTGCAGGCTCAACTCCAAAATCAAAAGATGGGAATCCTTGATAAATCTCAATATGGTCAATAAAGTCTAGCTCCATATCACCAAATAAGATAAGCCCGCTGCCTGCTATTGGGTTAAGAAGCTCATGCTCGTCTAGATAGACACGAACCGTTTTACTATAGTAGGTAATGGGGTCAACGTTCATAATATCAGGCTGCCCAAGACGGTTCTCTTGATATTGAAAAAAACGTAGAGATTTTAAAATGTCTTTGAGTGTATTTGCCTGCATACGCTCCAAGTCATCTCTAGTATAAACAATAAGATGCCCAGCATTCTCATCTTTAGTCTTACAAGAGAGTTCAGAAGCTTTTTCATAAGCACCCAACAAGGCATCAATATCTTCTGCTTGCAGTGAAAAGGTCAACAGTAAAATCGAAATTATTTTCCAACTATTATGTAACATGACTTATTGTATCATCTTATATGAGAATAGCAGATTAAACTAACTCTATAGCCTGATGTTTCGCTTTTTTAAGTGGCACCTTTTTTAACTCTAAAACGCTAATAACGTCATAGAATTTAGAAGCATCTGCAACAATTAAGAGTACAAGAAGATCTTTTTCACTCTTGCACAATCGAATACTATGCTGTAATTCACTTTTTTTAAGATCTTTCTCATCACTTTGAATACGCCAAATAAAGTCATCGACCTTTCTAAAAAGTAGTGCTATGCGCTTCAATACCATACTTAAAAATGAACCCTTACCACTACTTACAACCACATAAAAGTACCTACCAACAAACAGACCTAAAATAAAAAATGCAATATACATGTAAATTGAAACTGTTGAACTATGAGCCTTATCTACTACAGGGACTTCATTTAAAAGCTCCTCTTTTGAAAATGCTGGTGTTATGTTAATATTGTAAGTTTTTGAGTGTAACGTTTCAACATCTCTGCTTTTTAAATTATGAAAACTCAGCTCAAATGGCTTAATTGTAAAATCGCTGTGTGCCACAACTGCAAATTGCTGCCTGTAACGACCTTGGTAACCTTGAGAGGTCAGAACAAACTCTTTTACAGGTTTTTCTGCAAAGACCTCTGCATTTTGAAACTCTATCGTAAACGGTTCAAGGTTTTGAAAATTTCCACTACCGTTAATGGTGAGTGTAATATTGAGTGGTTTATAGGCCTCAAGTGTAGTGGCATCAACCTCAACATTAAAATCAAAATCACCAACAAGTAAAGAGAGGGCTTTTTTTACATGTAAATTGAGTGTTGGCAGAGAGATTGTCTCTGTAATAAAAGCTAAATCTTCAACATTATCTCGTCCAATAATGCTGTTTTCAATGGATTCTCTGGTCGTTTTTCTCATCTGTGCAGTGAAATTAAGAGGTAATATTCCGGGAGTTTTAGCAAATAAAATAAATCTATAGATAACGTTACGCTTACCCCCAGTCTCATTTTCAATTTGCGAAAGCAGATGCATTTCGTAATCTGGATCTTGCATGCTCTCTAGCTCAATAGAGTAACCGTAACCATCATCTAAAAACTGGCACTCTAAAAGAAGTTCTACCGCTTCGTTAGTGTAAATCTCACTCTTAGAAGCGGTTGCATTCCACATATAGCTCGCGTGAAGAGTAAGGCTAAAAAAGAGCCAAACTAGAAGACTACCAAGGAGCTGTTTCACTAACACTCCTTTGGTTTATTAACTCATATTGAGAGGAGCTAAGCTTAGATGCACCCTTAGAAAAAGAGAGCATCTCATCTGTTTTTGTCTTCATTCCTGAACTACTTTGACTGTTTGACGCTGCTGCTGCAACATTCATGTTTGATCCTCCCCCCTCTTTTAGTTTTTTTGAACGATTTGATGAGTCTGACTCTACATCATCTGTCCGTTTTTTACCTTTTTGCTGCCCCGTAAGCATCTCATGATGCGTAGCAGTCCTAATATACATGTAATTTTCATAGGCACTCTCATCATACTTTAATGTCAACGATTTTATTAGATTATGTCTTGCTTTATCAAACTCTTTGAGTCGAATATAGCATAATGCCATGTTATAGTATATTTTTGATTTAAAATCTTCACTACTTGAACTGATAGCTTCAAAACTAACCAATGCCTTCTCATATTTACCCTCTTTATAGCTTGCTACCCCTGCATTAAACTGTGCATTACTATTTTGTACTTTTAAAAAGTATTGAGAGGCGTGCCCATAAGCTCCATTTTCATAAGAGTCTGCTGCTTGTCTAAGATAGTAAAAGTCCAAAACACCTGCTTGAGAGACTACTCCAACAAACATTAGAAGTAGTACAACTTTTTTATGTAGTTTTTCTCGTAGTGTTGTATAGGCCAACATAAAAAAAACAATAGAAAAGATAATAAATAGATAGAAAAGTTCACTATATTTTACAATCTCACTCTTGCCCTTAAAGTCTTCCCTGTACTGTTTTTTAAGAAGTGAGATAACACTGCTTACTTCACTGTTATTAAGAAATTCACCATTAGTAGCGTTACTTAGCTGCTTAATAGCCTTATTTTCTGATGATACAACAATATTGCCATTATCATCTTTAAGCAGAGTGCCATCACTGTTTTTAAGCGTTGAGCCAAATGTTGTCGCCATCATTAAAACATTGACTTGAAGTCCACTCTCTTTAGCGTATTTGGCCTCTTTAGCGTATGACTCCGCATCACCACCATCTGTTAAGAGAAGCACTTTGGGACGTTTAGACAGTGACATTTTTCGAGCAAGTTTAAGTGCTGGAAGAAGCGATGTTCCTCTAGTCATAACCATCTTCTCATCAATTCTTTCTATCAAATTTAAGAGTAGTTCACTATCGCTTGTTAATGGGGATAAAATAATAGCATTGGTGGTGTAAGCAATGACACCAAAACGGTCTCTAATGTCTCTTTTTACAAGATTTTTCAACAGTTGCTTTGCTGCTGTTAGACGATTAGGCTTTATATCTTCAGCTTGCATTGAGTAGGAGATATCTAAAGCGATAATAACATCACTACCTTGAGTATCAACCTTAATCACTTCTTCATTAAATACAGGACGTGACAGTGCAATAATAACCATTGCCATAGAGAGATACATGTAAATTATTTTAGATGACTTGGTGCAACGCTTATAATACATGTAAAACAGAATTAAAAAGAGCCATAGGTAGGAGATATTGAGTAACATCATACAATCTGCTTTTTATAAAGTAGATATAGCAGAAGAAAAAATGCTGCTAAAAGTGGATAGTGATAGTAATACTCTTTTTTTAAATATTCACTACTTTTGATTTTAGAACGCTCTAGTAAATCGATTTCACTATAGATATTCTTTAACTCATCTGCATCAGAAGCAAAAAAGTAACTACCGCCACTCTGAGCAGCAATTTGTTGTAACAGTGCAGCATCTACATTTTTATCACTAATTGCTATGGTATAGATTTTAATACCTGCACCTTGTGCTAAAAATACCGCATCTTTAGGAGATATGCGACCACTATTGTGTTCACCATCACTTAAGAGTATGATAATTTTAGATGCTGCTTTACTCTTACTAAAAGCCCGAACACTCATAGCGACACCTTCACCAATAGAGGTATTCTGCCCAGCCATGGCATAGTTTAAATAGCCAATCATATCAGATACAATAGATTTTTCATAGGTGATGGGCGAAGCAATAAAAGCAAAATCACCATAATAGACCACACCAATATTGTCGTCATCTCGTTTTAAAATAAACTCTTGGGCCAACTCCTTAACAATCTCAAAACGACTTTGACGACTGCTTTTATGAAACCCTGAAGCATTCATGCTCCCACTGCCATCAAGAGCCAAAACAATATCTCGACCCTGCTTATTGTGAGATGATAGTTTATCGACAACAATAGGAGAGCAGAGTGCAACAGTAAGTGAAATAAGTACCAAAATTTTAATAATCCACTCTAATTTTAGCCACCCTTTACTAGGAGAGAAAAGATGCAGGTGCACAAAATAATTTACATGTAATTTCTCTTTACACCTGTAAAGGCAATATATTAGTGGTAATAAAAGCAAAACTGCTAAAGGGTACTCAAAGCTAAACCAATTCATTATTATACATTCTAGCTAATTTTTCCCATTTTTTTATAAATTTGAAAATATATCTTAAAATTCATTGACATTATGAAACTCTTTTACTATAATTCCCGTCCACAAACGAAAGTTTGTTTATAATGTCTTGTTAGCTCAGCTGGTAGAGCACGTCACTTTTAATGATGTGGCCGATGGTTCGAATCCATCACAGGACACCATTGATTTGTACGCAAAACGAGCAAAAGCCCGTTTTACTACGCTAACGCTTGGTTTTACTCAGCGTAAGGCTCATCGAACTCGTTCGATTTGAAATCTCTTACTATATACTACAAAGTGGCCCCTTCGTCTAGCGGTTAGGATCCATGGTTTTCATCCATGTTACAGGAGTTCAATTCTCCTAGGGGTCACCACTTTCACAGCCTACATAGCTTCAAATACAAGACTTTTATAACAACTAGGTATCAATCCAGATGTCGTAAACATAAGTAGTTAGTCGATGATGCTTTGGCATCACCTCAAAGCTTCGCCTTGAATCTAAACCTTTTAAATGCTGTTGAACTATGAAGTTATTTTTGTTCCGCTACTTAACACCGCTAATTCTAATATCAAGTGCTTCTCTATGGCTGTCAATAAAAATGTGCTACAATTCAATCAAGAGCATTTCTAAAAACCATAAATAGACTGTTTAGGGTTATTAGAGATGCCCTTAAATTACTAAACAGGATTACAAAATGGACGGATGGATGTACCCGGCTTCTTTAGCAGTTATTGCTTTTTTAGCATTCTCTTTTAATAGAAGCCACAATAATATGCTGGCTCTCATTATTCTAATGGTTGGAGCGTATATAATTTACTCTCATGAGACTGGAAACACTGCTACTGATTTTAAAAATGAGATGATTCAATCTATTGATGGGTAGGTAAACTTTATGGCTTTTATGGAACGACTACAGAGCAAACTAATATTAAATACTTCTCTTTACCATCCACAAGAAGCCCATGTTATTGAGCATCCAGAACATGACTTTTATGAAGCCATAAAACTTGCACAACACAAACATTTAGAAACACTAATTTTAGATGGATTTAATGTTGACCATAATGAGTGTGCCCATACCCCTCCTCTCATCTATGCTATTATGCTTAAAGAGTATCGTGCTATTGAGACTCTTCTCTCTTATGGGGCATCGGCAAATATTCAAAACAGTCATCGTCAAAGTGCGCTGCATATTGCGATACACTATAGACTCCATGAAATCATACATCTTCTATTGCGTCATGGTGCATCTACTGACAATCAAGATAGTGACGGTATTTCACCTTTAGCTTTAGCACAGCTTTTAGAAGATGAACAGAGCATCACACTACTTAAAAACACACCTGCAATGTATCGGGCTAATAAGTCAATATATGAGAGTGCTAAAGAGGGAGACCTTTTTAGTATTGTCCTGGCAAAAACGCTCGGAGAAAATCTACATGTAAAAAGTACAAAAGGAAATACTCTTTTGCACTTTGCAGTTTTAAGCCTTAACATAAAGCTTGTCTGTTACCTTTTAAACAGTGGCTGTAAGGTTGATGAGGAGAATGACTACCTAGACACTCCACTTACCTTACTGTCACGTCATCGCGACAATACAGCCATGCTTAAATTTCTGCTTCAAAGAGATGCAACACTTGAACATAAAAATAGTGTAGAGGAGTCAGCTCTTTCTTTATCTATTAAGTTTGGACATGCAAAAAGTGCTGAATTTTTAATAAATAGTGGAGCAGATGTTAACTCATTTATGAATATTAATACTCCTTTGACACTAACCCATGAAGCCATCTTCTACTATACTACATCTGCCGATGAATTTAGAAACCTTGAGACACTTCTACTTATTAAAGGTGCCCATGTTGATGTCATTACTAATGAGTTGCAGTGGACACCACTCATTCAATGTGCCACTAATGCCCATACGCAAAATATGTTAGAACATTTAGAGATGTTAATCACCCTTGGGGCTAATGTTGATCATGCCGATAAAAATGGAAGAACCGCTCTTATGCTCTGCTCAACAATGCAACGAATGGACGCTATTAACATTTTATTAAAGCACTACTGTGATGTCAATTTAGTCGATAATTTTGAGTGGACTGCTCTGATGTTTAGTTGCTACTACAATAACTATAGCCTTGCAAAACTACTTTTAGAGTATGGGTCCAATATTAATTTTAATTCATCTAACGGCAACTCTGCGCTAAAGATTGCTAAGGAGAAAAAATATCAATCTATTATACAACTGCTTAGTGACAATGGAGCAGTAATTGACAAGGATTAAATACCATGAAGCTAGTAGAATATAGAAGTAAAACTCCCTAAAATAGGGAGTTTTTAAGCATTAACAAGAAGGAACGTTTCCTGAATCGTTAGCGTACTCAATACAAAAGTCTTTAAGTAAGTTAATTCTCTTAAGTGTTTTTGGCTTATTTAAGTAATCAGCTGATTTTGGATATTTTTCAGAAAATTCCTTAATGAAACCTGCGGCGTCGTCTGCAAATAGTGTTTCCCACTCATCTTGAGAGTGAAGTGCAGCAAACTTAGCACCATTTAATTCAAATTTAGATTTGAACTTCTTAAGGTAAACTTTTTGACCTTTAGCAGCGTCTGCATATGATGCAGTTGCACCGAACATTGTTAGTGCCAATACTACAAGTAGTTGTTTTAACATTTTATTCATGTTTTCTCCATATTTTAGATTCGAGAACAATGATACCCCCAAAAAAGTAAATATAAGCTAAAAAAATATATTTATTCTTACACACTTGCTTTGGTGTCTCTATTTGAAACACCACTATTAAAAATTGAATTCTTTAATTTATCTATCTTGAACTTTCTATAAACTTTTTTCTTAATAGCTTCAAACGTCTCATCATCTAGCTGCATACTCTTTTTGATCTCATCTACAGTAATCCCTGATTCATTCATAATAAACAGTCGTAACTCTCTTTTAGTCAATTGACGTTTTAAAATAGCATACAGCTCATTTTCAGCTCCAGCAATCTCTTTAGCATCTGCATCATATAGTGCTGCTAGAACAGCTTGTATGGTTTTATTAGCACTGTACTTATGCCATAGTGAGTTCTCTAACATCATAGTACCTTATCTAAAATTTGTGTTAAGTCTTTGGTCTCAATAATAATATTAGCTTCTCGTTTTAAAATCTCTTTTGCACAAAATGCTACTCGCGTATCGGCATGAGCAAACATACTTCTATCATTGGCACCATCTCCTACAACCATAGTGTTTTCACAATTTACATGTAAAATCTTCTGTAAACGCGTAATCATGTCACCTTTTGAAAAGTCAAACATCATATCACCACCTACTAAACCAGTAAGCTTTCCATCTTTATGGTGCAATACATTTGAAAAGTCAGCATCATATCCTAAGATATCCTTAGCATAGGTTGTCGCAGTACGAAATCCACCACTAAAACATACTACTGTATAGCCTGCTTTTTTAAGTTCAGTTATGGTTTGCTCTGCTCCATTCATATAAGGCAGGTTATGGCTAATGTCTTCAACCGTCTTAAAATCCAGACCTTTTAAAAGTCCAACACGCTGTTGAAGACTCTCAAAAAAGTCAAGCTTTCCACTCATAGCACGTTCAGTAATGGTAGCGACCTCATCTTTAATACCAATTGCTTCAGCAAAAAAATCAATAGTCTCACCATCCATTAATGTCGAATCAAAATCAAATACACAAAGTTTCATTATTCTCTTTCATTTTATCTTGTTATAATGTTGCAATTATATCCAATATAGAGAGCATAAGCATTTGTTTGAAACACTAATTAATAAACTACAGACCGACAGTTACATAACACTTGAGACAACACCTGGACACTCACCTCAATTTAAACCGACAATTGACAAGATTGAAGCGCTAGAACTTCATAAGTATGTAGATGCTTTTAGTACTACTGACAATCCTCTGGCAAAACTAAAATATAATGCAATGTTTGCAGCAAAGCTTCTGCAAGACCGTTTTAATAAACCGGTCATTGCAACTATGAGTATGCGTGATCGCAATAGAATTGCATTGCAATCTGACATGCTAGGTGCCAATGAAGTAGATATTCGTGCTATTTTAGCACTTACTGGAGACCCAGCTAAAATATCTGACCAGCCAAATTCTAAAGGAGTTTTTGAGAGTGACAGCTCTCTTCTTTTAGATATGATTTCCTGCTTTAACAGCGGCATAGACTATGCAGGAAAACCCTTGGCACTAAAACCAGAGAGTATTTACCCGTTTTCTGTTGTCAATGCTTATGCAAAAAACCCTAAAACACTACAGAAAAAGATGCAAAAGAAGATTAGTCATGGGACGCTGGGAATCATTACTCAACCAGTTTATAATGTTGACAATGCCAAAATTCTTTTGGAGCTTATGGATAACGCAAACCAAGAGTGCTGTAGTGAGGGGAAAAATGCCCAACTCATTTTTGGAGTATTTCCTATTACAAAACTGCGCACCGCACAGTTTTTAGCCTCACATGTTCCTGGCATTAATGTTCCAAAAGAGTGGATTGAAAGGTTAAGAGTTGCCAATGAGGTCTCTTCTAAAGAGGAGTATAAAGTAGGATTTGAGTTGAGTAAAACACTGTTTGAAGACTTAAAAGCACTTCACCCAAAAATCCATCTCATGACGGCTAATCAATTTAGCATTGCAAAAGAGATTTTAAAATAGAAATGTCGTGCTAATCGATCTCTTTTAGTAAATCTGCCGCGGTTGCAACAAAAGTAACATTTTCTACAATTTTGTTATGCAGTGTCACTACCATAATTCTTTCAATCTCTTTTTCATTAATAAAACCAGCAGCAACAGCTTCATCAGTGAGTAACAGTACTGGATATAGGCTCTCTTTAAGGTCTGGTAGTGCTGCATACTTAAAAATAAGTGATGGCATCTTACTCACATCAGCTACAAAATAACTGTCTTTACTACCTAAATAGTTTTGCGGTTTTGAAGACAACAGCTCTTTTACAATATGTCCCATATCTTTTTTAAATGCAAAAATAACCTTCTTTGTTGCATTATTTAAAATATGTTTTTGTTCATGCTGGTCTGTAAACTCAAGAACTGAGAGCTCTTTACCAATAGCAATATTGGGCGCAACAGTACCACTGTTAATACTTACAACATCAATATTTACCACTGTGTCACTCTTTGAACATCCTGTAGATAGTAGTAGCATACCTGCAATAGCCGTAACTAAAAATATTTTTTTCATCTCTGTTTTCCTCATAAGAATAATTTTGATGAATTTATACAGTAACTAATATTGATTTCTCTTAAGGATTACATGTAACTATTAAAGTTTATCTGTTTTGTTATATTTAGAAAGCTTACGATACAATGGTTATGTATGAAAAAAAGAGGATATAGCCGTATTGGCGCAGTAGTCATATTGGGTGTTTACATAAATATGTTGATTGTGCCCTTAAAAAGTTTGACAGCGCAAGAGTTTTTAGTCTCTAAAAAAACACTTCAACAAGTGCGAAAGAAGTACGGTTCTGATGCCTCCATGAGGGTAGAGAATATGAATAGGCTTCTACATTCAGTTCAACAAGAGTCAGTAGAAAAGCAGCTACGCAGTGTTAATGACTTTTTTAACAAGGTACCTTTCTCAACAGATCAACAAAAGTGGGGAAAAGAGGACTATTGGGCGACACCGTTAGAATTTTTAGGTGTCAATGAAGGGGATTGTGAAGATTATGTCATTGCAAAGTTTTTTGCACTTTTAAAACTTGGCATTGCACAAGAGAAGCTATATTTTACTTACGTCACTTACCTCCCTGCAAATCAGGCACATATGGTACTTACTTATGTTGAGAAACCAAACTCTATACCTCTTGTTTTAGATAATATCAATAAAAAAACTCTACTTGCGTCACAGAGACATGACCTTAAACATGTTTACAGTTTTAATGCTGAAGCACTCTACCTCAATAAACAGAAATCACTTGGTCAAATTGTCCCATCAGGGTTAAAGAAAAATAGACGATGGGTAGAGTTTTTATCTCGTGTTACAATGGAGCAGTTATGACACTTTTTAAACAGATTCTCATAATAATTTCAATTTTTGTGGTGCTACTTCTTAGTAGTGTTATGGTACACAACTTTAACACTGCTAATGAGTTTATACAAGAGCAGTTGTACTCAAGTGCCAACGATACAGCAACTTCCTTAGGACTTTCCATCACCAATGTAGAAGATCATGCAAGTGTTGAAGTGATGATAAATGCTATATTTGACAGTGGCTATTATGAACTCATTTCATTTACTGACAACGCAGGCAATATTGTCTATAAACGTGAACAAACAGTTACCGTAAAAGATCTTCCCAAATGGTTCTTAACCTATGTTGACCTTAAAAGTCCTGAGGCAACATCTAAGATGACAAAGAACTGGATGCCTTATGGTGAAATACATGTTCGAAGCAATAGTGGTCACGCCTACTATCAGCTTTGGCAGACACTTATTGGTATTGTTCAGACATTTATTATTTTAACTCTAATAGCACTTTTTAGCATTTTTACACTGCTTAAAATAGTTCTTAACTCTTTAAAAACAGTACAAAAACAGGCAGCCCTAGTCATGAATAATGACTTTTTTATCTCTAAAGATATACCTTTTACAACCGAATTTCGAGATGTCGTTAGTGGTATGAATGGTCTAGTTACAAAAATTCAGGATATTTTTGCACAGGAGGCTAAAACTGCACGAATAAATCATGAACTACTCTATAAAGATAGAGAAAGTGGATTGAAAAATCGAGAGTTTTTCAACCTAAAACTCAAAAACTATTTGGAGTCCGATAATCGCTTCTCTTATGGTTTTTTAATGCTAATAAATTTAGATCATCTAAAAAGTGTTGCAAACTCTTTTGGGCATGAGGCATTAACCTCTCTTTTACACACTGTTTCTCATGTGATTTCAGAAATAACTGCAGGCAACCCATATCATATAGGATGTCGTATTAGAGAAAATGAATTTTCAATTATTCTTCCTTCGCTAACTGAAGAAGAAGCGCTAACTTATGCAAAAAACATCTGTTTGTCTTTTAAAAATAGTGCCGACTCTATCTTTTTAAAAGGAAGTGATTGCCATTTTAATATCGCTTTAACTCCCTACTATCCACATGAAAAAATTAAAGAGCTGCTTTCACTTGCCGACTATACACTGATGACATCTCTAGCAAAACAGAAGTCTAATATAGAGATATATCATAAAAGCAGTACAAAGCATAACTTAATTATGGGTCAACCCATAATTAAGTTATG
>JAYEKO010000073.1:0-9525 GCA_034661055.1 Campylobacterota bacterium | reverse complement strand
AAAGCTGCTGAAGAAGCAAAAGCTGCTGAAGAAGCAAAAGCTGCTGAAGAAGCAAAAGCTGCTGAAGAAGCAAAAGCTGCTGAAGAAGCAAAAGCTGCTGAAATTGCAGCTGCAGCGTTAGCGGCTAGTCAAGCTGCAGCTGATGAGGCTTTAGAGCAAGAGCCAGCAGTTGAAGAAGAAGCTCCAGAGCAAGAACCAGCAGTTGAGGAAGAAACTCCAGAAGAGGAGCCAGCAGTTGAAGAAGAGGCTCCAGAAGAGGAACCAGTAGCTGAACAAGAGGCTCCGGCAGAAGAGCCAGCTGCTGAACAAGAGGCTCCTGCAGAAGAGCCAGCAGTTGAACAAGAGCCAGAAGCTGAAGAGGAAGCTCCTGAAGAAGAACCAGAGCTTGACTTTACTTTAGATGAAGATGATTCATTAAACTTTGATCAAGTTGCAGCACCTGACTTTGGAAATCCACTTGATTTAACTAGCGGTGACCATGCCCTTGAACTATCATTAGATGATATTCTGACTATGACTGATACAAATGAATTAGTCATATTTGGAGATAGCGGAGATAGTGTGAGCTTTAAAAACGTTTCTGATCAGAATTGGGTTAAATCTGATGCTTCTATAGTAGAAGATGGGCATACATTCGATGTTTACCAAAATGGTGATATGACGGTTAAAATTGACCAAGATATTAATGACACAATCGTATAGCACTTTCTTGAAGAGTCTTTAAGACTCTTCATCTTTCTTAATCTTAAATCAAAAAACTTTTTTTACATGTAAATTTTTCAACAGCACAAATATACTACTATATCATCAAAGGTAAAAAATGACAATTATAGTTAACGGCAAAGAGATTCAAACAGATGAAGGTGTGACAATGCAAGCACTCCTTTTAGAGCTTTCACTTGAAGGTAAAGTAATGGCAGCTGCTGTAAATATGGATATTGTTAAGCAGGATGCCTGGAATTTACATGTAATTAAAGAGGGCGATAAAATAGAATTACTAGACTTTGTCGGTGGGGGATGATTCAATAGCGACTACAGCAATAGCATAATCATCATCGTGAGTAATAGAGAGTGAAGTATCTTGAATATGAAACTTCTCAATCAGTTTAGCACTTAGAGTAAGCAGTGGAGCACCCCTAAAGCTCTTAGAAATACTAATATCATGAAAACTACATTCAGCTCCAATCCCTGTTCCTAAAGCTTTAGAGCAGGCCTCTTTAGCCGCCCAAAAACCTGCGGCTGTAGAAGCTCTTTTTACATGTAAAATTTCATCATCATTTAAAAAGCGCTTTAGAGCCTTTTCCCCAAAGCGATCCATCATTGATTGTATGCGCGATATCTTAACGAGGTCAATGCCTATCATTAAGCTACTTAATTGCAAATTCTAAATATTTTTGTAACATGAACTTGTTCCTTTCCTATGTAGTGCATTATTTTGAGAGATTTTTTAAATATCTCAAAAACACCTAAGTCCGCAAAAAGTCCGCCTGTTTTCAAAGAGTCCACCTTTTATCATCTTAATAAAATTATACCGTAATCTGTTTATATGATTATTCAAACTTTTTTAAGTTGATAGATATTCATACAGATATTGTGTAACCTTAACTTAAATTCATTTAAGTTTTATGGATATTGTTATTGTAGCAAAAAAATTAAACACCCTCTCGCAGATGGTGTAGGGTGATTCAATTTTTTCTTACTTTTATAACTCTACAACTTTATATTTTAATCTTTTATATTATGAAAGATACATTAAAAAAATTACTTGCAGAAAATCAGGGAAATATTACAGAGGAAATTATCAACGAAGCTTTATAATATGATAATCCAAAAGACTTTTTCGAAGACTTATTAAGCTATGGCTGTCAATCTTGAATGGTATAATCTATGATGCGGTATAAAGACACACATGAGTTTTTTGATAAACATTATGAAGAGATAGAAGAGCTAAGAGCTGAACTTGATGAACAATGAATTGAGTTAAATATACCAACTCATAGCAATTTGAAAAACTTTTTAGCATGGCTTAGTTTTGAAGAAAAAACTAGAGAATTATATGATGAATTTGAAATGAGTCGATAAAAAAACTCTTGGATAATTCGTATGTTTCGGAATATATTTATGTATTTTTCGGAAAATCTATACATAAATTTCGGAATAATAATCTAGATAACTCGGAATTTACTGTATACTTATACTTAATAAAGGATACAAATGGTACACAGAAAGATAGAGTCAACAATCATAGAAATGTTAAAATACTTTAGAGTTGTTGCGATAAATGGACCGAGACAATCTGGTAAAACTACCTTACAAAAGAAAATAGTTGAAAATAAAGAAATGAACTATTATACATTTGATGATGAAGGTACTTATGATTTTGCTTTGGAAAATACACGAAACTTTATTAACAATATATCCAAAGAGAAAAATGTAGCCATAGATGAAGTGCAGATGATACCAAGTGTTATTCCTGCCATAAAAATAGCTGTAGATGAAGAAAATAGAAAAGGAATGTTTTTACTTACTGGTTCTTCTGATATGTTTAAAAACTCTAAAATAAAAGAGTCACTAGCAGGAAGAATGGCAAGTTTTAATTTATATCCTTTATCGTATACAGAGATAAATAAAAGAGACATAAATATCATAAATAAACTTTTCAGTGATAGTTTTAATCGCTTTGATATTGATAAAAAAATTTCAGAAGAAGATTTTATTAGTGCGGTAATTAATGGTGGTTATCCTGAAGTGTATGAGCTACCCTCTAAAGCTAAAAAAGCATGGTTTGACTTTTATATAAAATCAAGAATTTCAAAAGATATCGCAACAATTGAAAATATTCATTTAGATAAAGTGCAAGATTTAGACAAGTTGCTAAAAGTGTTGGCTTCACAAGTTGCTTCATTAGTTAATTATTCAAATGTAGCAAACTCAATAAGCATTACTGATAAGACAGTTAGGAAGTATATACAAATTTTAGAGGCTTTATATATTGTTAAACTCGTACCTGCATATTCAAACAATCAACTCAAAAGAGTAGTGAAAAAACCAAAAGTTCATTTTATAGACTCTGGTTTAGTGAGCCATTTGCTAAATGTCGATGTTAAAAGTTCTATGTTGGGGAAAAATGAACATCTTGGAAACTTAGTTGAAACTTTTGTATATAGTGAGTTAATTAAACACGAGTCATATTCTGATGAGAATGTTAATATTTACCACTATAGAGATAGTCAAAAGCAAGAGGTTGACTTTGTATTAGAGTCAATGTCAGGCGATGTTGTAGCTCTTGAAATAAAGTCAGGTTCAACATTAAAGACAAATCATTTTAAAGGTTTAATAGCTTTAGCTAAAACTATGAATAAAAAAAGCTTTAAAGGTATTGTTTTGTATGGGGGAGAACAAATATTACCATATAAAGTAGGCGAATATCAATTTTGGGCTATACCTTTAAGAATATTTATGTAGTTATGAAAAATCTAGAGTTGTTAAAGAAACTAAAGAGCAATTTTAACTGGAGAATATAAAGATAAATTGTGGAAAAAATAATATTTAATATTATTAATATGTGAAACTATGAAAAGTTCAAAGAAGAACTTAAAAAATATAACTCTGAGTTTACAGATGAGTTTTTAAAAGAAGCGTATGAACATAGAGAAAGATTATGGAAGTGATTAGTAGAAAATTTTGATTACTTACATTATATCTTTGCAACTCTCCCTTATTTATAAGCTATATCATCTATTGTTAACTTAGATTGTTTTACTGTTGCTTTAGGAAGATTTTCTCCAAGTCTGATTTTTACAATAGTCTCATCACGAACTTTATCAACAACTTCTTTGTAAAAAATACCTTTGTGTTAAGTGGGGTTTTTTGCTCTTAAAACTGTCATCTTTTCTCGCTTTGGGTCCGCAAAAAGTCCGCATAATTTGCAAAAAATGGACTATTTACAATAAAATTTGATGATAGTGCAACATGGGGAAAGCCCTAAAATAAAGGGCTTAGAGAGATTTGATTAAAGTTGAAAAGATTAGCCTATTGTATTACAAATTCTGTAAAATAGACGTTATTAATGTGACCATCACGAAGTCGTAGATTTAACTGATCCGTAATCTGCTCTTTTAATTTATCTTTACCTTTTGCAGTAGATATCTCATCGAGAGACTTTGAAGAGAGAAGTCTAATTATAATGTCACGTATAACTGCTTTTTTAGTGTCGAGCTCAGCTGCTAGTTCCTCACCATCTATCTCAAGG
Organism: Campylobacterota bacterium; assembly: GCA_034661055.1. GTDB lineage: Bacteria > Campylobacterota > Campylobacteria > Campylobacterales > Sulfurimonadaceae > QNZR01. The sequence goes on along the minus strand of JAYEKO010000073.1, from coordinate 5,273 downwards.
TTCATCTGTGCTTTTAGATATCGTCTTCCACTGTCAGAAAGAAGATTTACGGTAAAAGTGTCCATTGGAAACATAAGACCAATTTCAGTAAATGGTGTTATATCACCTGAACCTCCAGATGGTCTTTTTTTCTTTGTTTGTTGCTGTTCTTGAGCTACAGGAGCATTTTGAGTACTCTCCTCTTCATCTCCACCGCTCATCAAAATAAATCCAACCACACCTACAAGAATGACTAAGATAAGAACAACAATAACGATAATAAGAACCAACGAACTAGATTTTTTTTCTGGTTTACTCTCTTCTTGGGATTCTTGAGTCTCTTCTTCAGCCATGTTACTTCCTTATTTTCTAATATATTAATGCTATTGTAGCAGTTTTCTATGCTATGTTGCTATAATATCGACAATAAAAAGGAATGATGTATATGATTGAAAGTACTTTAAGTTTTTTTGGACGACCTTTTTTGTCATTTTATAACCAATCTATAAACTTTGGAATCTTTTTAATTTTTCAGATAAAACTATTTCCTAAACTGTTTTTATTTCCTAGGCGGTTTAAACTGCTAATGGTACAGCTCGATACTATCGGTTTTGGCACCATGGGTGTTGTGACACTTACTGCACTTTTTACAGGTATGGTTGAGGCTATTCAACTGTATAACGGTTTTCATGATTTTGGTGTAGAGACATTTATGGGCTATACTATTTTCATCTCTATTACTAAAGAGCTCGGGCCTGTATTTGCTTCGTTAATGCTAATATCTCGTTCTATTAGTGCCATGGCAGCAGAGCTTGGAACAATGCGGGTGACGGAACAGATTGATGCTATTGATATTTTGGGAGTAGATTCTAAAGAATATCTTATTATTCCACGTATTATAGCAACAACAGTATCTCTACCTATTTTAGTACTATGGTTTGACTTTATTGCAGTGGGAAGTGCGTATATTGTCTCAACTTCAGTTCTAGATGTCAATGCGTATGCGTACCAAGACACTCTAATGCGTATGGGTGAGTTTAGCGACATTGCAACCGGTTTAGTAAAAGCAGCAGTGTTTGGGTTTATTGTTAGTAGTATTGGAAGCTATATTGGTTATAACTCCCATGGTGGCGCACGTGGAGTAGGGCAGGCGACTATTAGTGCTGTGGTTTACTCTGCTATAGCAATTTTTATTGCCAACTACTTTCTTTCAGCACTGTTTTTATATTTAGGTTACTAGGTTCTTATTGTCCTAGGGCTTTAAATTCATAACTTTCTGGGTCATAATAGTCAATATTTCCTGTTTCAATATCATAATACCAGCCATGAATAAAAAGTGTCTCGTTCTCTAGACCTTTTTTAATGTAAGGATAAGTGAGCAGATTGTCAATTTGCGTAATGATGGAGAATTTTTCAGTAATGCGAAGTAGATCTTCTTTGTTACCATCTTTGCCTTGGGCAAGCAAGGCTAAAGATTTTGCACGTTCACCAAGTTCCAGCCATTTTTTAGTATGCACAAGAGATGGGTCATTAATAGGTTCATAAAGTGCTTTACAGGCTCCGCAGTGAGAATGACCACAGATAATAATTTCAGAAACTTTTAAAACTGATACAGCATATTCAATACCGGAAGCGGTAGCATGAAAGTCTTCATCAGGCTTATAAGGAGGAACGAAGTTGCCAACATTTCGAATAACAAAAAGATCACCAGGTTTAGTTTGAAGCATCAAATCGGGAATAACACGCGAATCAGAACAGCCAATAAATAAGGCTTTTGGATGTTGCCCTCGATTAACTAAGTCAAGCAGGTCTTTTTTATGTTTTTTAAAGTAAGCTTTTTGAAAAAGCTCATTACCTTTGGCATATTCATTAAACTTCATTGAGTGCTCCATAGCTGAAAGTTACAACATTGTAACATACTAAAAAGTGTTTTTAAGTATTTAAAAGGTTATTTCTTAGTCACACATAGTAATATTGAGTTTCTTCATAATCATTTCAAATACTTGACCTATCTCTCTGTTATTATCATCATGATATTCAATGACAAGTACTCTTCTTCCCTTGGAGATATTGCTTGTATATAACTGTGGCTGTGTATCTAAAGTTGCAGTTTCTTTTATGACAACATCGTTAATCTGTTGATATTCTTCATCTGTAGTAAATGCTAAAGATAGTTTTGCATAACGTTCTTCAGCTCGGTATTCAGCATCAATGGCACAAGTAGACATGTTTTATGACCTTTAAACTAGTTTAATTCATGAAATGATACTTGATTTTTCATTACAACAATATTACATCCACTCTATTAGTTTAGTGACTTCATCTACACTGTAACATTTTAGTCCATGAGCATCCAGTGGTTTTTTAGCTATGAGTACCTTACTGATGCCTTGCAGTTGAGCTTCTTTAAGGCGTTGATCAACATTAAAGACCTCTCGAACATCTCCAACCAAGGAGACTTCACCAATAAAGACCGTCTCTTTGGAGATTGCTCTATCTCGATAACTGCTTATGATAGCAGCTAAAACAGCCAAGTCAGCGGATGTTTCATTAATTTTAATACCACCGGTGATATTAATAAAAACATCATAGTTATTTAGTGGAATTTCAAGTTTACGTTCTAAAAGTGCTAAAAGCATGGTAAGACGGTTGGTATCGAAACCGGTGGATGAGCGTTTTGGATTAGAGGTGTGTGTATCGCTTACAAGTGCTTGTACCTCTAAAATTAGAGGACGAGAACCTTCCATTACAACACTTAAAGCGGAACCACTTTGTGCTTTTGTCTTATCAAAAAAGCGAGATGAGATATCTTTAGCAGAGACTAATCCCTCCTGTTTCATCTCAAAAACACCAATTTCACTTGTTGGACCAAAACGATTTTTAAAGCCTCTTAAAATTCTTAACTCTTGCGAACTGTCACCTTCAAAGTACAGTACCGTATCTACCATATGTTCCAATACTCGTGGTCCAGCAATAGAACCCTCTTTGGTAATGTGACCAATAATAAAGACAGCAATTTGACGCTCTTTGGCAATGCGCATCAACTCAAAGGTAATTTGACGTACTTGTGTAACAGATCCAGGTGCTGAAGTGACTTCATCAGAATAGAGCGTTTGAATAGAGTCAATAATGAGACACTCAAAATCTCTCTGTGCTAACTCTACTAAAACCTGCTGTAGTTTAATCTCACTTAAGAGATAAAGCTTCGCTTCATTGGCATCTAGGCGATTGGCACGAAGCTTTACCTGACCTTGTGACTCTTCACCCGTGACATAAAGTACATTGCGATTAGTAGAGGCAATATTAGCACCAATTTTTAGAAGCAGGGTCGATTTTCCTACCCCAGGGCTTCCACCAATAAGGGTCATAGAGCCTGGTACGACACCACCGCCAAGGACTAAATCTAGTTCAATATCACTGCTTGAGAAGCGTGTAATATCATCTTCTTTAATATCTACAATGCTCATAGCTTTAGTGCTGTGTGATGTTGTAATGGAATTTGTCTCTTTTAAGACCTCTTGTTGTGTCTCATTGAGTTCAATTAAAGAGTCCCATGAACCACAGTTTGTACATTTTCCCATCCATTTAGATGATGTAAATCCGCAGTTTTGGCACTCAAAAAGAGTTGACTTTTTTTTTGCCACGATTACATTAACTCATAAGTTTTTAGTACTGAGCCATCACGTTTAATAATTTCATAGGTACCACGCTCTTCGTTTTTAGAAAAACGGTACTCATTCCATGTTTTTTTATCTCTCACAAAATGTCGTGAAAGTACATCAAAACCATCATCATATATGCGTTGGTGTAGGTTTTTCATTTGATCCTCAAAATTTACATGTATTTCACTCTCTTCTTCAGGCTGAGTTGTCTCTTCTAGTATTTCATCTTCATCATAATAGATAATATCAAGAAGACCAGTGACAAACTCATATTTATCAAAAACAAGAAGATGTTCAGGCTGTTCACCTACACCAATATAGAGAATTGGAATTTGAAGCTCGTAGGCAATGCTAAAAAGTGAACCACCGCGAGCAGTACCATCAAGTTTTGTAATTATAATTCCGTCAACGTCAATCATTTCATTAAAAGCTTTTGCTTGTGAAATAGCAGAACTTCCCTGTGTTCCGTCAAGAATTAAGATTTTACGGTGAGGAGCGCCACTGTGTGCTTTGTCGCAGATACGTACAATTTTTTTAAGCTCATTGGCTAAGTTCTTTTGTGTATGAAGTCGTCCAGCAGTATCGATAATAACATGTTCGGCTCCTTTGGCTTTAGCGGAGTCAATAGCATCATAAGCAACAGCTGAAGGGTCGTGTCCCTGCTTTGAAGAGACAATAGGAACATCAAGTTTCACTGCCCACTGAGTCAACTGTTCAATAGCTGCCGCCCTAAATGTATCTGCTGCGCCAAGAACTACTTTATGACCTTGATTTTTATAACGTGCAGCGAGTTTAGAGATTGTAGTTGTTTTTCCTGCACCATTAACACCAATAATTAAATCTACTGCAGGCGGCACTATGTTTTCTGGCTCTTTGTAGTCTGAATAAGCCAGTGTCGTTAGCAGTTTGGACTCTAACTGTTCACGTGTGACTTCATTAGTATGAATCTCTCTTAAAATAATCTCTACTAAATCGTACTCAATATCGGTTTCTAACAAAATGTCTTCAAGTTCATCTTTAGAAATTCTAACTTTTTTCTTTGGGGCTATCTTTTTGATAGCTTCGGCTGTTTTTCCAAAGCCTTTGCTAATAAAACCAAACATCTATTGTCCTAATGCTCGTTTAATATCGCTCTCAATCATCTCCTGGGGAATTGCACCGACGTAGTGTGTGACATAGGCTCCATCTTTATACATCAGCATTAATGGAATAGGAAAGTTTTCTCCTGCACGCACTGCAGAGGCCATTAGGTTTGCAACGGTTTTGTTATCGGCAGAGTTAACAATAGAGTAGTTTGCACCATAAGTGTCTGCCCACTCTTTTAGTGTCTCATTTGATACATTTGGATCAATAACAATACCGATGACTTTAAATGTCTCTTGATATTTCTCTTGTAGGCGTGACAAGTGAGGTGCTTCAGCACGACATGGTGGACACCATGTTCCAAAAATATCGTAAAGTACTACTTTGCCTTTAGCTTCCTCTAAAATAAAGCTGTCAGCTTTTTTCTTAATAGTAAATGTTTCATTGTCTAAACTGGTTAGTTTAAAACTGGTTTTTGCAACCATTTTATTAATATCTTGAGAAGGACTCTCTTGAGTGTCACTACATCCTGTTAAAATTATTAGTGAT
>JAYEKO010000072.1:0-9627 GCA_034661055.1 Campylobacterota bacterium | reverse complement strand
GCATCAGCAAGCATACGCTGTGTGAGGTTCATAGGTTCTAAAAACTCTTCTAAAAGCATTTCACCTGGATGTGTTGGTTCTCTATGAGTTGGAATACGCATCTTTTCTCCTTTTTAATGATAATCTATTATTTCAACTTTGTCTGGACCACTGAGTGTCCACATAAAACAGATTCGGTATTGTTGGTTAATACGAATACTATATTCGCCATTTCTGTCACCGCTTAGTTTCTCAAGATGGTTCCCAGGAGGAACTTTTAATTCATCTAATATTATTACAGAGTCAAGTTGATCCAGTTTTCTCGCAGCTATCTTCCATAGTTTATTTGGCAATCGTTTCATTGCCTGCTTACTGGTAACACCGTTAAATATATTTTCTGTTACTACATCTTTAAAAGAAACAATCATATGACATTGTATCATAATATCACGGATGTCATGCTATATGCATCTAAAATTATTAAAAGGATGAACAATGAATGTAGGATATGCAAGAGTTTCAACTTCAAGCCAAAACCTTGACAATCAAATTGAGCAACTTAAAATTGCAGGTTGTGAAAAGATCTTCTCAGAAAAAAAATCAGGAAAGAATGAAGCTGATCGTAGAGAGTTTAACATTATGATGGATTTCATTTGTGAAGGAGATGTACTATTCATTACAAAACTTGATAGACTAGCAAGGTAGCGAAGCTGCAAAGAAAAAAGGTGTTTAGTTTGGCAGAAGAGCTATTTTGTCTTTTAAGGATAAAAAGGTCATATTTAAACAGCATGAGAAAGGAAAGTCCGTTGCTTGGCTCTCAAAATTCTTTCATGTCGCTCGAAATACAATTTATAGAGCTATCAAAGATGTAGCTAAAAAGAAGTAGTCAATTTGGAACAACTTTTCTAACAGCTTTATTTGCTCCAAAAACTAGGATATTAAGTTACTTTAAAATAGTGTTAAAACAAGTATTGCAGCACACTGAATACTTGATAAACTATTTAACAGTAATCTGATTACGCCCATTATTTTTAGAAGTGTAAAGTGCCTCATCAACATTTTCGAGTAGTTGCTTTATACTCATGTTATCTTTAAACCCTGAAAGTCCGAAGCTTGCTGTTTTTTTACCTACCTGAGGAAAAGAATATGAGTTTATAACATTTTGAAGCTTCTGGGCTGATTTTACAGCTTCAGCTATATCTGTATGTGGTAAAATTATTAAAAACTCTTCGCCACCCCATCTTCCTATAAAGTCAGATTCTCTTATATTGTTTTTTAAAAGAGTTGCGAATTCTTTTAAGACTTCATCGCCTACTAAGTGCCCATACACATCATTTACTGCTTTAAAAAAATCAATATCAATCATTATAACACTACACAACTCTCCATCTCGTTGAAACCTATAGTGTTGCAACTCAAGTGACTTATCTATAGAGAGTCTATTCTTTAACTTTGTAAGCTGGTCAGTCTTAGAAAGTAATTCGAGTTCGCTTTGGTAATCTTGTAGTTCTGTAATATCAGATAGGTACCCTAGGTAATGTGTAATTTCACCATATTCATCTTTAATGACAACAGTATTATCTAAAATCCATTTTATACTACCATCTTTTGTAATAATGCGGTAAGGTTGATGTACAAAAAAATCATCCACACACGCATTGTTAGATGTTACCTCTTGCATAACCTTTTCCAAGTCTTCAGGATGTATGCAGGAGGCATAGCTTACACTGTTAAGTTCAAACTCCTCCTTGGTATAGCCTAAAAGTTTAGAGACGCTTTGCGATACAAAAGAAACACTCCAATCGCTATCATTATTCCACTTAAATAGAACACTTTCACTTTTATCAAAAAGTGATAAAAGAGACTTCTCTTCTTTTACTTTTAGTTCTACCTCTTTTTCAAGTTGGGCATTTAATCGTAAAAATTCTTTTTTATCTTTTCCTAACTCAGCTACAAGCTGAGCAATAGAAGACAAAAACTCTAAAACTTCTTGAAGTTTCTCTTGTGAAATCACTTTTACATCTTCAAGAGCTTTTAAATACTTTTGCATGTCATAGCCAAACTCCTCGGCCCCTAGTTTAAACTCCTCTATATTTGGTTGTTCAAAAAGTACTTGACCACTAAAAAGGTCAGCTAAATGCTCTCCATCTATAATAATAGGAGTAGCACCATCAACCATTCCATGTTGGCACTGCTTCATACTAGTTTTTTTTGTTTCATCTAAACTTTGAGTGAGTTCGGCATTACTCTGGGCACAAATATAAGCAGACGAATCTGTACCTCTATGATAGGTTTTACAAATATCTGTCCAACCTGAAGATATGAGAACTTCCCTATTATCTTGCTTTACAAATCCAACCGTATATCCTGTAAGCTTTGAAAAATGTTCAAAAATATCAGACAACTTCTGTATATCTATTAAATTTTCTATTGAAATATTTCGGCTGTTCTCATCTTCTTGAATTGCTAATAGTTTTTTTAATCTAAGGTTTTCGTTTTTGAGATACTCTAGTTCTTATGTTGTATTCAATTTAATAACCTCCAAAATATTTTATATTTAGACATATTATATTTAAGTATATTGAAATCAATATAATAATCTCTTTAAAAATACTGTTGAGTAATATTTTCGTCATATGTCTCAGGAAGTGTCTCATGGTAGTGTATCTGAACCTTTAAGTAGTGATAATACCCTTACACAACAATAACAGAAGGTTTTATCATGAAAGTAGGATATGCAAGAGTTTCAAGTACAGGACAAAATTTACAGTCACAGTTAGAAGCATTAGAAAAAGCTGGATGCGAAAAAATATTTCAAGAGAAGAAATCAGGAACTAAAATTTTCAATAGACCTGAATTAGATAATGCTCTTGAGTTTTGTAGAGAGGGAGATACTCTTATAGTATCTAGATTTAAATACTCTATTTTATGAAAGAGTAGAATACTTTAGAACTATTGCACACTCAAACTCCAAATCTATATCTCTTGAAAATACCGGAAGTTGTCAAGTCAAAATATCAAAAGTGGAACTAATTCGTCTCATAGACAATAACCTCTCAAACGCAGTCAAATATAGTAATGCAAACAGGATGTTTATGATACTCTTGATGATAGTTATGACCTTTTAGATATAAATGTACCAAACATAAATGGCTTAGAACTTTTAAATCTTACCTATACAAAAGACAGCTCTTCTAAAGTGATTATTATCAGTTCCAATACAGACATAGATTCACTACAAAAAGCTTACAGTCTTGGTTGCATTGACTATCTCAAAAAACCTTTTCATCTTGAAGAGTTACGTATCAAAATAGCCAAACTAAACATTCCAGAAGTAGACTTACTCTCTACTATAATATTGAAAAGTGATGCTGATAACTTGACTAAAAAAGAGAAGGATTTGCTCACACTACTTTTAAACAATCAAAACACTACAGTGACCTACGATATGATTGAAGAAAATGTTTATAAAGACAAAGCTATGAGTATGGATGGACTCAGAGCATTAGTGAGAAGACTAAGAGTAAAACTAGCAGATGATATCATTCAAAATGTATTAGAAGAAGGGTATAAAATCTCAAAAGTATGAGTTTCTTAAAATAGGCTATAATTATATTTATCAAATAAAGGATACACAATGCATACATTACAGTTGAAAATTGATGACTCTATCTTCGATAAGTTTATGGGTCTAATTGAGATGCTTCCAAGAGACAAAGTTACTGTAATGGATGATAACTCAGTTTCATTTGAAGAAGCAAAAATGAAAGTCCAAAATGCTTTAAATAATGTTTCTCAAAATAATGGAATAAAAATAGATACTGCTTTTGAAAAAGTCTTAAATTCATAGGATTGCTTACAAAATAATTATTGAACCTGAAGCTTTTGAAGATTTAATAAGCATTAAGATCTACATTACAGAACAAGATACTCTCAGTAAAGCAAATAAATTTATATCTGAACTAAGAAAAACTGTTAAAACTTTAAATGAAATGCCTCATAGGTGTAGAAAAAGTTATTATACAGATGATGAGAATACTCATGATTTGATATACAAAAAATATACTATAGTCTTTAAAATAACTGAACAACAAGTTCATATATTAACAATTTTCAAACAGAGGGCATATTAATAATTTTCGGCAGCCATATAACAGCCACACCTCAATAAATCAGCCAATAAACAGCAATTTAGCTATAATTTTATCAATGAAAAAGAAACCAGAATTTAAAGTTGTATCCCCATACGAACCTGCAGGTGACCAGCCAACTGCCATCAAAACATTGAGCGAAAGTATCCTAAAAGGGAATCCTTACCAAACTCTTGAAGGTGTTACAGGTAGTGGTAAAACACACACCATGGCGCGTGTTATAGAGAATGTGAAGATGCCTACTATCATCATGACTCATAACAAAACTTTAGCGGCTCAGTTGTACTCTGAGTTTCGTCAGTTCTTTCCTAGCAATCATGTTGAGTATTTTGTATCGTACTATGATTATTATCAGCCGGAGGCTTACATTCCACGTCAAGATCTTTTCATTGAGAAAGATAGTGCAATTAATGATGAATTAGAGCGTCTTAGACTTTCAGCAACTGCCAATCTTCTGAGTTTTGATGATGTTATTGTCATTGCTTCGGTTTCTGCAAATTACGGTTTGGGAGACCCCCAAGAGTATGAGAAAATGGTGCAGATTATTGACATTGGTTATGAAATCTCTCAGAAAAAACTGCTACTACGCCTAATAGACATGGGCTACAGCCGCAACGACACCGTTTTTGAGAGCGGGCATATTCGTGTAAGTGGTGATGTTATTGATGTCTTTCCACCCTACATGGAAGACCAAGCGGTACGTGTTGAGTTCTTTGGTGATGAAGTTGAGTCTATTAACTACTTTGAAGTCATTAGCAATAAACGGCTTGAGAGTTTAGATAAAGTTACCATCTATGCTACTAGTCAATTTAGTGTTACCAAAGAGAAGATGGCTCGAGCAGTCCAGCGTATTGAAAAAGAGTTAGGTGAGCGACTTGACTACTTTTTAAAAGAGAATAAACTAGCAGAAGCACAACGTCTTAAACAGCGTACAGAGTTTGATTTGGAGATGATGGAAACGGTAGGTATGTGTAAGGGAATTGAGAACTACTCTCGACATCTTACCGATAAAAAACCCGGCGAAGCTCCCTACACCCTACTTGACTATTTTGAAGTGCACCACAAAGACTATCTGGTTATTGTTGATGAATCCCATGTTAGTCTCTCTCAGTTTCGTGGAATGTATGCAGGAGACAGAAGCCGAAAAGAGGTTTTAGTTGAACATGGCTTTAGACTGCCAAGCGCCTTAGACAATAGACCATTTCGTCTTGAAGAGTACATTGTAAAAGCACCACACTATCTTTTTGTCTCAGCTACTCCTAATGAATACGAGTTAGACCTCTCAGCAGTTAAAGCAGAGCAGATTATTCGTCCTACCGGATTACTTGACCCTCCTGTAACCATTAAACCATCAAACAATCAAGTCGAGGACCTGCATGATGAGATTGTAAAAACAGTAGCGCAAGGAGATAGAGTCCTTGTTACCGTTCTTACCAAAAAAATGGCAGAAGCCTTGGCTAAATATTTAGCAGACTTTGGAGTCAAGGTACAGTACATGCACTCAGATATCGATACCATTGAGCGCAATCAGATTATTCGTGCACTACGACAAGGTGTCTATGATGTACTTATAGGAATTAATCTACTTCGTGAGGGGCTTGATCTACCAGAGGTGAGTCTTGTGGCTATTTTAGATGCCGATAAAGAGGGGTTTTTACGAAGCGAGACGGCACTAATTCAGACCATTGGACGTGCAGCTCGTAATATTGATGGGCGTGTCATTTTATATGCCAATAAAACAACAGGCTCTATGCAGCGCGCTATGGCTAAAACTGAAGCTCGCAGAATAAAACAAGATGCTTTTAATAAAGAGCATGGCATTACTCCTGTTGGGGTTGCCAGAACTCTCGATGAGAATTTAAAACTTGAAGATACTGGAGAATTATACAATCGTAGCAAAAAAGCTGATAAAATGCCGGCATCAGAACGAAAACGACTACTTAAAGATCTAAATGAACGAATGAAACAAGCTGCTAAACAGTTAGAGTTTGAAGAAGCAGCACGTTTACGTGATGAAATAGCAAAAATAAAGCAACTATAGATTTACAGCGCCCTGAGGTACGAATAAGTACCCTTGGTGTATAATAACTAATACTAAGGATATTATTTGGAAGATATGTTAACAAACCTCAGCACATATGGGTACATTGTACTTTTTCTCTACTCATTCGGAGGAGGTTTTATTGCCCTTGTTGCCGCAGGTGTACTCTCATTTATGGGAGAAATGGATTTAGTGCTATCTATGCTTATTGCAGGGAGTGCCAACTTTATTGGAGATACCACTCTTTTTTATATGTCACGCTACCACAAAAGTGAAGTGATGAAATATATTCATAAACATAAACGTAAACTGGCACTTTCGCATCTACTTATGAAAAAACACGGCTCTTGGATTATTATTATGCAGAAATTTGTTTATGGAATTAAGACACTCATTCCACTTGCCATTGGTCTAACAAAGTACGACTTTAAAAAGTTTACTATCTTAAATGCAGCAGGAACAGTTGTATGGGCACTAGCCTTTGGATATGGAAGCTATGCTTCAGGCGAAGCGTTAATGAAAGTTTTTGAAGCTATTTCTGAAAAACCTTATATCGCGCCTATTATTTTAGTGGTTGTTGGTGGTAGTATTTGGCTCTATATGGAAAAGATGACAAAGAAGAGAGTCAAAAATTAGAGTAGCTGTTCCTCGTCATTGCGAAGAACGAAGCAATCTAACCTACTAGTGTTCACCAGAAAAGTGTGGTCCTGCTGCAGAATAGTCAAACTCACTATCTTCAGTCTGATACTTTTTAAAGTTATCAATAAACATCTGAGCCAGCTCATCACGTTTTTTATCGAACTCTTCTTTATCTGCCCATGCATTACGTGGATTAAGAACATTTGGATTAATATCTCCTAATGTCTTTGGAACATGCAGTTTAAATGTTTTTGTCACATCAAACTCTGAATCATGAAGTGAACCATCTAAAATAGCGTTAATACAAGCACGCGTATCTTTAATACTCATACGCTTACCAGTACCGTAAGCTCCACCGGTCCATCCTGTGTTTACAAGGAAAACATCTACGCCATGTTCATCAATTTTCTCACCAAGAAGTTTTGCATAAATGGTTGGATGTAGTGGTAAAAATGCTTCACCGAAACATGCACTAAAGGTTGCTGTTGGTTCTGTAATACCACGTTCTGTTCCTGCAACTTTAGCTGTGTAACCACTTAAGAAGTAGTACATCGCCTGCTCTTTAGTCAATTTAGAAACTGGAGGTAAAATACCAAAAGCATCTGCCGTTAAGAAGATAATATTTTTTGGATGACTTGCCATCAATGATGCTTCATGATTAAGAATATGTTCAATTGGGTAAGAGACACGAGTGTTCTCAGTTTTTGAACCATCTTCGTAGTCTACTTTACCGGTAGCATCAGCAACTACATTTTCTAAAAGTGCCGCTTTTTTAATGGCACCGTAAATTTCAGGTTCACTTTTTGAGTCAAGATCAATTACTTTAGCGTAACATCCACCCTCAAAATTAAAAACACCGTAATCATCCCAGCCATGTTCGTCATCACCAATTAATGCACGATTTGGGTCAGTAGAAAGTGTTGTTTTACCCGTACCACTAAGTCCAAAAAATAGAGCAGTGTCACCATCTTTACCAACATTAGCAGAGCAGTGCATTGCTAACTTATTATTTAATGGTAACCAGTAGTTCATCATTGAAAAAATTCCTTTTTTCATCTCACCACCGTACCATGTACCACCAATAATAGCTACATTCTCTTCTACATTAAAAAGAACAAAGACCTCTGAGTGAAGACCATGCTCTTTCCATTTCTCATTCACTGCTTTACATGCATTTAGCACTGTAAATTGTGGTTGAAACACTTCTAGCTCACTTGGAGTTGGACGAATAAACATATTTTTTACAAAATGTGACTGCCAAGCAATCTCAGAGACAAAACGAACTGAGGCTTTACTTGCAGCACTTGAGCCACAATAAACATCAGTTACATAAAGATCTTTATTTGAAAGCTGATCAAGTGCTACTTGATGCAACTCATCAAAAATCTCTTTTGAAACTTTCTGATTCACATCACCCCAAGCAATAAATTTGTTTGACGGCTCTTGGTCAACAAAAAATTTATCTTTAGGGCTACGACCTGTAAAAATTCCAGTATCTACCATCATCGCGCCACTATCTGCTAGTTGACACTCATCGTTATTTAACTCATGCTTTATTAACTCATCGTAACTCAGGTTATGAAAAAGCTCGTTAGGGTTTTTAATGCCAATGCTTTCTATTTCCGTCTTGTTCATCTTTTGTGACCTTGTATTTAGAGAAATTATTTAGGCTCAATCCAATTACATGTAATTTACATGTAACTAAAAAGTTTTCTATGTGAAATTATATCTTTCTTATTTATAAAATTAGTATAAAAAATAAGATTTTTTTTCACAATTGCTACACAATTACTTTTTATACTACGACTATCCAAACACAGGAGAAAGAAAATGAAGTTAATGAAAAGTTTCGTCTTAGCGATGATGGTACTGTTTTTAGGTGCTAATGTAGCGTATGCAGATGCGGCAAAAGGTCAAAAAGTTTACTTGAAAAAGTTTAAATCAAAGTTAGAGCTAAATGGTGCAAAATTTGCAGCATTGCATTCTCAAGATGAGTGGGAAGCTCTATTTGAAAATGATGCAGAAGGATTTATTAAAGAGTTCTCAGAGAAAAATCCTGATGCAGCAGCTTATTTAAGCAAACCAAAGACGCTTAAAAAGATTATGTTAATTAAAGATTTCTGTATTGAGTATGCTAATGATTCAGGAAATGTGCCAAGCTGTTAACAGCTTGACACTAAATAAAAGTTAAACCATAAAGGATATATAATGAAAACTCTATTAATGATTTTAGGAATTACAGCAATTTTAGGTGCAGCAGATGGTGCCTCTTTATACAAAAAATGCGCAGCATGTCATGGTGCACAAGGTGAAAAGAAAGCTCTTGGAAAATCTGCAGCCATTAAAGGAACTGACACCTTAGCTGACCTTAAAGGGTACAAGGCAGGTACACTCAACAAGGCCGGCATGGGCGCATTAATGAAAGGTCAAGTTGCTGCTTACTCTGATGCTGATTTAGAAGCAGTTGCTGCTTATATTAAAGCTCAATAGTACAAAGAGCTCTTTATGAGCTCATCTGACTTAGAAATATCACCAATATTATGACTATTTAGGACTTTTACTATACTTTTATTATTTTTTAGCAATAATGAACTATAGGAGTTCATTATGCTTAGTACTCTTTTAGATATCAACGACCTTCCAATCAATGTCGCCATTTACAAAAAAGTGGGTGATGATTTTATCTTCATAGACTTTAATAAAAAAGCGGAGATAACGGAAAGTGTTAAGAAAAATTCCCTTATAAATAAAAAATTGACAGAAGTTTTCCCAGGCGTTAAGGAGTTTGGTCTCTTTGATGTTCTGCTTAGAGTAGAT
>JAYEKO010000071.1:0-9644 GCA_034661055.1 Campylobacterota bacterium | reverse complement strand
AAACTATCAATAATTCAAATGAGTTTTTGAAAAAGAATAAGCAACCATTGAATAATAGGTGGTATAAGCCTCATGAGTTTGTTGATTATTTACTCAGAACTGGGTGATTTTTTTGGAAAGTGTAGTTGCTTCATAAGATTGGCATGTATCAAGAGATGGCAGAAATTATTATATATCACCATGAGCGTTATGATGGAAAAGGATACCCTGAGGGTCTTAAAGAGAATGAAATTCCCCCTTTAGCGCGAATTATGATAGTAGCAGATGCTTTTGACGCTATGACTACGAACCGTATATATAAGGGGCGTAAAGAAGCGAGCGTGGCTATAGCAGAACTCAAAGAACTCTCAGGAAAACAGTTTCATCCTGAAGTTATTGAAGCTGCAGTTGAAGTCCTATCAGATATAGAAATCATAGACTCTATTTCACAACTCCCAGTAACAGAGATAGAACAAGAGAGATTTTCATACTTTTACCGTGATCAAGTAACACATGCTTACAATATGGACTATCTCAATTTTATACTCAATCGTAACTATTTTGAGCAAGAGTATATCTGTATTAATGCTCTTTATATGCACAATTTTTCTAATTTTAATGCAAAACATGGGTGGAGTGGGGGAGATAAGCTTCTCTCTCAATTTGTAGATTATCTTCAAGACCTTTATCCTCTGAGCATGATTTTTAGGTTTCATGGTGATGATTTTATTCTGATATCTAAAGAGCATTTAGAGATAGATATGAATCAGTTTGAATCTTTAGATATGTTTAAAAAAGAGCATATTAGTATTAGTAAGTTACATATCGATCTTAGAGAAAATAAGATAAGAGATCTTAAAGAATTAGAAGAATTATTATAAATGTACTAAAGGGCACCTTTAAAATAAATATTAGGAAGAATTACCTAATAACATCAAAATCTTCAGGGATGATTGCTTTAAAAATAGTGTCATTTAAATCTATGTTATTTTTTTGATTACTAAATTTAATAGTGACGGTATTGTCTAACTCGTCACTGTATGTAATGGTTGATAGAAGTTCTTTTTTATAGGTGAGTAAAAATCTCTGCCCGTTATAGTTTGCTTCAAAGCTATTGTTTCCTATTTTTTTTGCACTATGCATAATCTTAAAAATATCAATATTTTTATCAAGTCTTTTAATAATGGCTTGTTCTAAATCAGGTTCAATAACTGTGACAACATCTTCATATACATAAAGTGTTTTAAGAACCGGTTTCTCATAGTGCCAACGTGCTAAATTAGGCCGTTTACTCTGCATATGTCCTAGGTAAGTGATGGTTTTATTGTGTTCATCTTGGATACTTTGGTTAAAGTCTGCACTAAATGTCAGCAGTGTATGGTTTTTTGCTAACAGCAGAGTTGAAAGCGTCAATGTTAGTAATAATAGTTTCATAAAAAAATTATACATGTAAATTAATGAGCAATGGTAAACAGGGTGAATATTTTTTCTTTAGCCAATAGTTATCTTTAAAGTGGTACAATCGCGAAAATTAATGTCTCATTATAAAATAGATTAGGACTCAAAAACCATGCTACAAACAATGTTCGGAAAAGTATTTGGAACACAAAATGATCGTGAACTGAAAAAATACAAAAAACGCGTAAAAGAAATTAATGCTTTAGAAAGCCAATATGAAACAATGAGTGATGATGAGCTAAAAGCTGCATTTGAAACACTTAAAGCTCAAGTTAAAAGTGAAGAAAAAACTCTTGATGATGTCCTTGTTGACTCTTTTGCTATTACTAGAGAAGCGAGTAAGCGTGTTTTGGAGATGCGTCACTTTGATGTACAGCTAGTTGGTGGTATGGTTTTACATGAGGGGCGTATTGCTGAGATGAAAACGGGTGAAGGTAAAACACTTGTTGCTACGTTGCCAATTATCTTAAATGCTATGAATGGCAAGGGGGTTCATTTAGTAACAGTAAATGATTACCTTGCATCTCGCGACGGTAAAGAGATGGGCGTACTGTATGAGTTCTTGGGTTATAGCGTCGGTATTGTCTTAGAAGACATGCATGATCCTTTAGAGAAACGTAAGCAGTACGAAGCAGACGTGACTTATGGAACTAATAATGAGTTTGGATTTGACTATCTACGTGACAATATGAGCTACTCAAAAGAGCATATGGTTCAGCGTAGTCATAGCTTTGTAATTGTTGATGAGGTGGATTCAATTTTAATTGATGAGGCACGTACGCCACTGATTATCTCTGGTCCAACAGATAGAAAGTTAGACAATTATCTAAAATCTGACGAGGTGGCTCGTGCTCTTGTTAAAGATGAGCACTTTACCGTAGATGAGAAAGACAAAGTTGTTCTTATGACAGAAGAGGGAATTGCAAAAGCAGAAGAGCTTTTTGGTGTTGATAATCTCTACTCCATTGAGAACTCAGCTCTTTCACACCATATAGATCAAGCACTAAAATCAAACTATCTTTTTGAGATTGATGTTGATTATGTTGTAAAAGATGGTGAAGTCGTTATTGTTGATGAGTTTACAGGACGTTTAAGTGAAGGTCGTCGTTTTTCTGAAGGTCTGCATCAGGCTCTTGAAGCTAAAGAGAAAGTAGAGATTAAAGAAGAGACGCAGACGCTTGCAGATATAACCTTTCAAAATTACTTTAGAATGTATGACAAACTATCGGGGATGACAGGTACGGCTCAAACAGAAGCGACAGAGTTTGCTCAGATCTACTCTCTAGATGTTATCTCAATTCCAACCAATGTTCCTATTATTCGTAATGATTTAAATGATCTTATCTATAAGACGGAGATGGAGAAGTTTACCGCAGTTATTACACAGATTAAAGAGTTGCAGAAAAAAGGTCAACCGATGCTAATTGGTACCGCTTCAATTGAGAAGTCTGAACTTCTGCATGATCTGCTTAAAAAAGAGAAAATTGCACATACTGTTCTTAATGCGAAGAACCATGAACAAGAGGGTGAGATTATTAAAAGTGCCGGTGCCAAAGGTGCTGTGACTATTGCTACCAATATGGCTGGACGTGGAGTTGACATTAAGGTTAATGATGAGGTTAAAGAGCTTGGAGGACTTGTAATTTTAGGAACTGAACGTCATGAAAACCGTCGTATTGACAACCAGCTTCGTGGACGTTCTGGACGTCAAGGTGACCCAGGACAGACGCAATTTTTCTTAAGCCTTGAAGATAACTTGCTGCGAATTTTTGGTTCCGATAAAATTAAAAGCATTATGGAACGTTTAGGCGTTGAAGATGGTGAGTTCATTGAGTCTAAGATGGTGACACGTGCTGTTGAAAAGGCTCAGAAAAAAGTTGAGAATCTTCACTTTGAAGGACGTAAGCAGATTGTTGAGTATGATGATGTAGCGAATGAACAACGTAAAATTGTCTATCGTTTTAGAAATGACCTTTTAGACCCAGAATTTGATATTGGACAAAAAGTCAATGAGATTAGAGAGGAATATATCTTTAATGTATTGATGAAATGTGATATTTATGACGGAACGGCTCATGAAGACTTTAATACAGATAAACTCGTTCTTATCCTAAAAGAAGAGATGAACTTTGATATTAACTTAGAGTATGTCACTGCAAAAGAGTATGAAGATTTAGCGTCTGATCTCATTGCTGTTGTTAAACAGAGTTATGATGAGAAGATGGTTGTTTTAGATGCTGAGACTATTGCTAATATTGAGCAAGAGATTTACCTAAAAGCATTAGATAATGCATGGAGAGAACACCTATACTCTATGGATACCATGAAAACAGGTATTCGTCTGCGTGCATATAATCAAAAAGATCCTCTTGTTGAGTATAAGAAAGAGAGTTATAATCTATTTACTGAACTGGTTGAGACCATTAAATATGAGACTATTAAAACACTTCAAATTATTCAGTTTAGAAAACAGAATGCTGAAGAAGAGGCGGAGGCATTTGCTAAAAAACTTGAACTAGAGCAGAAGCAGCGCGAGATTCAGAGACTCTTTAGTGCTGATATGGATGATGACGATGCGCCTACTGGAAAGAAAATAGCTCGTAATGACCCATGTCCATGTGGCAGTGGTAAGAAATATAAGCAGTGTTGTGGTAAAAGTGGTCCTAAAAAAGGTGCATTTGCTTCTTGAGTAAACAACTTGTCCCTTATCTTGTCAAACGTTTTTTACGTTTTGACAAGGATCAGCCCTTCATTTTTCTCTCTGCAATGCTGGCTTTTTTGGGAATTGCACTCGGTGTCATGGTTCTTATTATTGCCATGTCGTTAATGAATGGTTTTGACAGTGAGTTTAAAAAGAAGCTGACCGTTATGAACTATCCTTTAACTATTATGCCCCGTTTTTTTGGCGGTGTAAATAGTGACCTTCTTATGAACTTAGAAAATGAATTTCCAAATCTATATTTTAGCCCATATGTCTCATCTCCAGTCATCTCTCGTAGCGGCTCTCAGCTAGAGGGTGGCTATCTCTTTGGAGTAAACTTTAAAGATGAGGCTAAGGTTAATGCTGTTATTGCTAAGGCCGTAGAAAACATAGATGTAAACAAATTCGAAGTGATTGCTGGAAATACTCTTTTGCAAGAGTTCAATCTTTTTGATGGCTCCAAGCTTACCTACATATTTACTCAAATGGAGCCAGGAGGTTTGAGTGCCGCACCTAAAATGAAGCGTTTTAAGATCAAAGGTAGTTTTGATTCAGGATTGTCAGCATATGATAAGGCCTATAGTTATACTACTTTAGAGTCTTTGCAGAAAGTTTTAGGTATTGCTTCAAATCAATATGATGGAATACATGTATTTTCTCATACTCCCCAAGAAGATATTAAAAGAATTAAAGAGATACTTCCAGCAACGGTCGGAATTAAGGGCTGGTGGGAGGATAATGCTAATTTTTTTGCAGCGTTGGAGCTTGAAAAAACGGCACTGTTTATTGTGTTGATGCTCATTATATTAATTGCTGCCATTAATATTATCTCTTCGCTTCTTATGACGGTTATGAATCGTCGTTCTGAGATTGCACTCCTTATCTCTCTTGGTGC
The DNA here is from genome assembly GCA_034661055.1 of Campylobacterota bacterium. GTDB lineage: Bacteria > Campylobacterota > Campylobacteria > Campylobacterales > Sulfurimonadaceae > QNZR01. The sequence continues at coordinate 4,611 of JAYEKO010000071.1, read as the reverse complement.
TTCTCAACTAGAGATTAAACAGCTCTTTTTACGTTTAGGAATTGTTATTGGAGTCAGTGGTATTGTTGCTGGAGTGGTAACAGGTCTAAGTGGTCTGTGGATTTTAAGTAGTTTTGATATTGTCTCACTTCCAAAAGATGTCTACCCTACATCAACACTCCCTCTTGAATTAAGTTTTATTGATTTTGGTCTTATTGTTTTTGGAGCATTTGTTATTGTCCTTGTTTCATCATATTACCCTGCAAAAAAAGCCTCTGAAGTGGATGTTTTAAAAGTGCTTAGAAATGAGTAGGTCAATCAATATCTGGTGCCTCTTTTACATTTTCAATAAAGTGAACTGGCAGTAAAATTGTGCGTTTTAAGAGTTTAAACGGGGAGACAACAATATCTTTGGCCATAGCATTGGAGACTTTAGGGTCATCAAGTTTTCCATCAATGGTAACGGTGGTTGATACAGAGCCGTCATCGCCAAATAGCAGGTAGCCGACTATTGGAATTTTAGAGAGTTGACTACCAAGGTCTGTTTTTAAATTTAACTTCATATCAATGCTGTTTTTAGTAAAGTTAAGTGCTCCTTTGCCACGCAGCTTTAACTCTTTTGAATCAAGGCTTGCATCATGAATAGAGATATTTTTCCTTTTGTAAGTAAAACCGCCATAAGCCTCTTTGACCTTAAGACCTTTAGAGCTGTAATTGGGCAGTGAAAACGTACTAAGAGCAGGAACGGTATTTACAAATGCAAGTAGATTGTTGATAACTTTGTAGTCTTTTAAAATAGTTTCATTGACCTTTAAAATACCCTGAAAATCACTAGGAGTTCCATACATGTTAAAGTAGAGAGAACCTCTTTTGTGTACGGCCAAAGCTAGTAAGTTGTTCATAAACTCATCATTAAAGTTATCGCCTATAAGATGAAAAACATTATCTTTATATTGAAGTCTAGCTGATCCTTCTTTATGAGTAAGAACTGCTTTAATATTTTGTCTGAATTTAGAAAATTTCATATTACTTATAAGTGCACGTCGTCGGGGTGAAATATATAAAAAGCTATTGGTGACATTAAAGTTCATGTGATGGGCAGTTGATTTTGCCTTCTCTTGAGCATCTAAAAGCTCAATGATGGCAGGCACATTAAAACCGACATTTTTGGCTTTTACAGTGGTAGTGTCTCCCATTTTTACATGTATATTTTTGTTAATAGTAAACGTTGCTTCTGTATCTTTGTATGAGCCTTCAAAAATATAATTTGTTTGTGGGATCTCATCTTTAATCACAACTGCATATGGGTAGCTGATCTGCGCATTAAACTTTATTGCAGTGTCTGTGTCATTAGTGAATAAGGTCATTTTTCCATCAGTAAGAAAGTTTTTTTGAAATAATTTTGAGTGTGATGCAATTTTTGAAAAATCTGAGAGTGTTGCCTGCCATCGTGTAGGTGAAACAAGTGCTCCAATACCTAAGGTGTCACAACTAAATAGAGAGTGGCCATCTTGTCTTTTGTAATACACGCTAAGAGGTTTGTTGGAGCTATATATATCTTGCGGATAGGTTTGAATATAGTCTAAATCTATTTTACCTGTTTGTGTTTCTATCTGGTACTCTGCTTTAAGTTGAAAATCAATAATATCTTCCAGATAAAATTTACTATTTAAGACTTTAAAGCTATTCTCTTTTAAAGATAGTTTAAAGGGTGCAATTTTAATCTTTTTGTTATTAAACATTGCGGTATTAAACTGCTTAGTCTGAATTATTGCTTCGTCATGACTGTACTTTAAGTTAAAAAGAGGTGCCGTGGTTAACTTAAAGTTGTCATGCTCCAATTGATTGACTGTTGTATTGATGTCGGCATACAGTTTTGAGATATCAACCTCACCTGCAATCTTGGCATTTAGGATATCTTCAAAATTAATATCAATATTTGGAAGTGTTACATGAAAATCATTAAAATGAAATGGTGCTTCAAATTCATCCAGCATAATAGTCTTGCCATCATAGTTCCATTGAGACCTGCTGAGTGTTAGTGTCTCTTTTTTGGAGTTGAGTTTGTAGTCTGCATAAAGTTTTAATTTTGATTGATCAAGCTGTATATTAGCAACATCAATACGCTTTGGTCTAATTTTTAAATTAGCTCTATTTTTTACAGGGTCTAAATAACCTTTGACATCCGCATCTATATACTTTTCATATGAGATAAGAGCGTTATTAACCGTGACATGAGTATCTAATATATGGATTTCTCCATTTTTTACATGTAAAGTTTCCCCTTTAAAAAGAAAGTCTCCCTCTTTTATTTTAAAGGTACCATCGGCTTTGGTGTCAAGTGTATGTAGATTAATATCCAAATTTAAATTGGCATCAGTAGTACCGCTGGATTGCTCTAGGGGAAGATCAATTTTAAACGTCTTTAAAATTTTTAAAATATCACGGTCAAGCATTGTGTTGGTAATAACATAAGCAAAGAGATGAAACTGCTCCTGTGAAAAGTCAATATCTAAATAACCTTTGGGAAGCTTATGGTGTTTAAATGTACCTTTATGAGGTTTTATATGCAGCACAGCATCTTTAAAATGAACATCAGTATATTGTGTCTTTATGGGTGCTAGCTCTTTTGAAAAAGTATAGGCTAGTTTTTCCCCTCTTGCTTTAGCATCCAGCTCAGTTATGAATTTTTCTGGATGTTTGAATCGGTATATGCCCTTAATGTACTCCAGATCAATAGTATCGGCTTTAATATTTTGCACTGCCCAGAACTTAATAACCGGATCAAGCTCAAAGCGTTCAACAACTCTATTTAGACTCTTAATAGGTTTAGTAGATGTAATATGGTAGTTAATCTCATTTTTTGTTGCATTAAGTTCTATTTTTAATGATGCAGCATCTCCAATATGTGATTTAAGATTAGACCTGATTGTTCTGTTGGTAATATCTAGAGCAGTCATTCCCTCTATTTTAGTATCAAACTTTTTAAGTTCAAGGCTGTGCAGTTTAATGTAGAGATTATTACTTAATAGTTGCAGTGTGCTGTTTATATTAAATGATGATGAGTGTAGTTTTAAATAGCCCTTTTCATCATTGGAGTAGTAAAAAGAACCATTGATATCATTTACATGTATATTGTGTATGGAGATTTTTTCAAACCACTTAATAAATAGTTCAGTATTATGAAGTATATTTTTTACGCTATCAAAATTAAAAGAGGTTTGACTTTTATTTTCATCTGTTGAAATTTCAATAACATTGGCAACAACGGAGAGTTTTTCATTCCATTTTATGTATAATTCGTCTACTTTAACAGATGAGAGTTGAATTGTCTGTATTAAAACACCATTTTGTAGGACAATAAAAAGCGTTATGAACGACATCATCAAGAAAACTATTAACCCAGCAAGAATAATATGGATTGTAGAAATTATTCTAGTAGCTTTCATTACGCTCTTTTACTATCTGAATTTAACTATCTCAACACCTAATGTACTATATATTCCACAAGGTTCGGTGAAGAAGATTATAGCATATCTCGATGCTAAAAAAATGGATATTACCCCAATTGATGGCTATGTGACACGTTTTATTGGAATGCCTCAGCAAGGGTGGATCTATATTGGAAAAGAGCGACTTACTCATGGTGATTTTCTCTACAAGCTTGTAACTGCAAAAGCTGCAATGAGAGACTTTACTCTTATTCCCGGTGAGACAACACACTTTTTTTTAAAAAATCTAGCGCAGAAGATGGAGTTAGACGAGGCTCAACTAATCTACTATTCACAAAAGATTAGTGATGTTAATGAGGGTGCTTATGTTCCTGATACCTATAAACTTCCTATTGGCATCTCTGAAAAAGATGTAATTTTACTTTTTGTAAATCGTTCTAAAAAAAGAATGAAAGAGTATTCAAAAAAAATATTTGGCAAATATGATGAAAAAAAATGGCAACAGTATATTATTAAAGCCTCTGTAATACAAAAAGAAGCAGCTTCCATAGAAGATATGACTATGGTGAGCTCTGTGATTTCCAACCGTCTTAGAAAAGGAATGAAGCTTCAAATGGATGGAACACTCAATTATGGCGAGTACTCTCACTCTAAAGTAACAGCTTTTAGAATTCGTAACGATGAGAGCCGTTATAACACTTACATGTATAATGGACTTCCAAAAAATGCTGTCTGTAATGTAGGATTTGATGCTATTAAGGCAGCTATTTTTCCAGCAAAGACTAGCTATCTTTATTTTGTACGTACTAAAAAGAGACACCACTCTTATAGTAGTAACTATTCTACACACCTGAAATATATCAAAAGTGCTACTAATTGAAACATATTTTAGACTGTTAAAGTTTTATGTGTTTCTATTTTACTCATAATGCCAACTTCCAATTCTTTACGTTGAAGTTATAGAAAATATTATCTGTTGAAGTGTTAAAATACCTCCACAAAAATTTAAAAAGAGGTATTCTCATGTCAAAAATCATTTGGTCAAAAATTGATGAAGCTCCGGCTTTAGCAACTTATTCTTTATTACCTATCGTTAATGCTTTTACTCAAGCAGCAGGCGTTGAAGTAGTAGTTAGTGATATCTCACTTTCAGGTCGTGTTCTTGCGGCAATGGGTCTTG
>JAYEKO010000070.1:0-9774 GCA_034661055.1 Campylobacterota bacterium | reverse complement strand
TTTCTGGTGACGATGAGAATAGTATGCTTGATACACTTATATTAATGCCTTTATCAACTGATTTAATTGAAAATATGGATCCTTATAGACTTCGTATAACAAAGCGTGATAATCTCAATCAAGACTCCGATGTACTAATCAATCAAGTGAGAACTCTTTCTAAACAGAGAATTGGTGAGAAGATAGCAGCACTTAATGATAGTGAGTATGCTTTAGTCGTTAAATCTCTATGTAAAAATTTGATTTAATATAAAAAACGGGTGCCTAAAAAGCTAAACAAAGTACGGTAGTATAGGGGTTACAAAAGGTTTATTTACAATGAGTTGGAAATTTTACAAACATTCTTCCACCTCTTTCACTTTTAGCCTTCCACCCTTTTCACTTTTTGTCTTCCACTTTTATTCTAAAAGTGCAAATTGGAGGGATATACTTCATAATCCAGACAATAATCACATACCTAAAACTCAAGAAAAGGCTCAAAAAGATTTAATCAAGAAATTTGAAGGTCAGAAAATCAAAAGTGATATACTCAAAACTATTTATGAAAAAGAGGGAATTGAAGGAACACTTGTAAAAGTAATGTTTTTAAAATTTATAATTGAAACTATTATATAACCTTCAATTTTTGTATCATAATCATTACTAGAAAAAAACACTCTAAAAAAATAATATTTTTTTCCTTTCCATCAGACTATCGTCGGACTTTAATGTAAGATAGGAGATAAGAAAGGCTTAGAACTACCTATTTTAAAGGGTTTAAAGGGATATGCATATAGAAATTCACATTCCATGATTTACCTTTAAATATTATGTTCTCTGATTATAATGCAAATTAACATAGTTGAAGATAAAAAATCTAATATTTTCCCATATTAAAGGCGCACTGAGTCAATAGACTTATAATTATTATTTGTATATTTTATTTTTAATAGACTTTTCATAACAGAATAGCTATAATCATTTATTACAAGAGGGGGAATTTATGAAAAAAATTTTAATACTTATGATGATAGTCAATACATTATTACTTGCGGCAGGCAGTGAAACAAAACGTGAAAATCGTGTTAAGCAACAGATTAAAATTGAGATGCAAAAAGAGAAACAGCATGCTGCAGATGGCGTATTTCATGGAACTGACACCTATGACTTTAAAGGGGCTGAAGTAAATAAAGACTCTTTGGAATCGGTACCTGAACTAGAGCCACAATATGATTTTGACATGAACAATGTTTACGACTAAAGTATCTTCTCCTGACCAATTCTGTAAAGTGCAAAATCATACTTAATAGGATCGTTAGGATCAAACTCTTTTAATTTACATGTAATTTCAATAGCACTGTGTAAATCATAACTCTTTCTCGTTAACAGCCCAAGCTTCTGTGAAACTTTAAAGGTGTGTGTATCTAGTGGCAATATTAAATCTGCTCTGTTAACACCGCTCCATAATCCCAAGTCAATATTATCATCTCTAACCATCCAGCGTAAGTACATCATCCAACGTTTCATAGGAGAATTTCCCTTAGTCTTAGTAACAGGTGAACCAATAAGAAACTGATACCCTCGGGAACGGTAAGCGTTTAAAGCATAAAGTTTTTCTATAATGACATTAATCCCATCAATAACACTTCGCTCTCTTTTATATCCCTGTAAAAAAAGTGCCTCTAATGACTCCTCATATTTGAGTCGTCGCAGTGTTTTAAAAAATTCAATGACATCTGTAGTATTTTGAAAACGGTAATAGTGGTTTTTACATGTAGATTCAATAACCGATTCATCTGCATCAATTATTGAGTAGTCAATAGAGTCTAAAAACCGAACAATAGCATCTGCTCTACCATAACCAAACAATCCGCAAGCTAGTGCGCCAAATGGTTCATTTAGTCTTGTAGCTACTAATACGGGATCGGGTTTTTCGTAAGAGACTTCACACTCTTGGTTTCTAAAAAATACCTCGTTATCTAGTCGCTCTTTAAGTGTCATTATTATACTTGTAATTTATATAGTTTTTTACGCTCAGAAGAGCCAGCAATATTGAGCTGTTTGCGGTATTTAGCAATGGTTCTACGCACCATTTTTACTTTAAACTTTTCAATAATTAGATCGAGTAGTTTCATGTCACTAAGTGGTTTTTCTCGTGACTCCTCTTTAATAAGTCCTGACAAGAACTCTTTAATAGCAGCATTAGAGACATCTTCATCAATGGCGGTAGTAAAAAACTCTTTCATCATAAAAATACCGCGTTCACAGGCAATATATTTATTTGCTATGGCTCGTGAGATTGTTGATGGATTGTGTCCAAACTCATCTGCCAACATCTTAAGTGTCAAAGGCTTTCTATCGCCTCCAATAAAAAAATCGTATTGATACTCTACAATCATTAAGCCAACTTTATAGAGAGTTGCACGGCGCATATCAAGAGCATCGACTAAGTTTTTTGCCTCTTTAATTTTATCTTTTATAAACTCATGCTCAACTGCATAGTTACTTTCAATATTAATTACAGGATAGTAACTATCGTTGAGTTTTACTTCAATATTCTCATTATCATCAAAAAAGATCATTAGATCGGGAATAACTTGGGCAGAATTTTCTAAAAAGTCAATTGCAGGAGGGTTATTGAATTTATTTATAACATGCATTGCATCGGTAAAATACTCCTCTTTAGAGAAGGTGTGAATATTTTCAAGAGCATCTATCATCTGCTGTGCAAGTGGGTAAGCGGCATCACTAATTTCACTTGATTCTAACTGAAAATGAAATGACTCTTTAAGGTTGCAAGCCCCAATACCGACTGGCTCTACATGTAAAAATCTTCCACGTACTTTTTCAAAGACATCCACATCAATGCTGTGTTTATGACAAAATGCTTCAGTATCGCCCTCATAGTAGCCGTTATCATCTAGGTTTTCAACCACAAACAGAGCAATAGACTCTGAGAGCGGTGTCGGAAATAGTGGTGCACCAAGTTGTTCATCCAATACATCATAAAGCGATTTGTGAGTAATGGTTAAAGCTTCTATCTTTTCACTACTGGAGTTACTGACATGACCACTAAGAATTTTTTTTGGAATCTTCTTTTCGAACTCCTCTTCAAAACCAGACTCCACTTCAATAAGCGGGTTGGCTTCAACAAAAGGGGCAATTGCTTCATTTAAATTGTTCAAACTTGAGTGCAAAATTGGCAACCAGTTTCGCAGAGTGTTGGAAAGTTTATTTTTTGCTTCTACACCCTGTCTGACTTTTAGCATTATTACAACTTAAATGATTCGCCAAGATAATATTTACGAACATCATCATTGACTCCTATCTCTTCACTCGTTCCCGATGCGAGAAGGGAGCCACTCTTAATAACATAGGCTCTATCACATACCGCTAAAGTCTCACGAACATTATGGTCTGTAATGAGTACTCCAATGCCGTAAGAGACCAGTTGAGAGATAACATTTTGAATATCATTTACCGCTAAAGGATCAACCCCCGCAAATGGCTCATCTAATAGTAAAAACTGTGGAGAGTTAACTAGAGCACGGGCAATTTCAGCTCTACGTCGCTCACCACCACTAAGACTAATACCTTTACGGTTACGAATTGGCTCAATGTTAAACATCTCTAAGAGTTCATCAATACGATGCTCTCTCTCGGCCTCATCTTTAATGGCTACTTGAGCAGCAACCATTAAGTTCTCTTCAACCGTAAGATCTTTAAATATAGAAGCTTCCTGAGGAAGGTAGCCAATTCCACGCTGTGCGCGCTGATGAAGTGGTAAGTCTGAGATATTCTCATCATCAACAAACACCTCCCCCTCTGTAGCATTAATAAGCCCACAGATCATATAAAATGTTGTTGTTTTCCCTGCACCGTTAGGGCCCAACAGTCCAACAACCTCACCACTTTTGACCTCAAGAGAGACACCATTTACGATATGCAGGTCTTTAATATGCTTGACTAGATTTTTTGCTACAAGTTTATGCATCTATAATCCTATATTTTCTCTTAGAATTCTCTTTCTCAATCTTTAAAATAATAACATCCATATGAGCAGATTTTAAGATATTATACAGTCTCTCATCACCCCACTCTACAAAGTGGTAACCATCACGCTCAAGCTCTTCTAGTAGTCCTAGTGCAAGAAAATTATCCAGACCTTTGTTGTAAATATCGTAATGGAAAATCTTATTATCATAGCTTTGTTGAATAGAAAATGTTGGGGATGTCACAATATCTTTTAGACCAAAATGTTCAGCAAACTTCTGTACAAAAGTAGTTTTTCCGGCAGCCAAGTCTCCTTGCAAAATAACAGTACCGCCATTTTTAAGTCTCTCAAGAACACTCTGGACAACAACATCGATTTGATCTAATTTACATGTAAAATAAAATTCAGGAGCAAAAGCATTCACAGTTTACTTGAGACCTCTACGATCTGCTTTAGTTTGCTCAATGCTTTTCCACTATTAATAGCATCACGAGCTATCTCTAATCCATCTTGGATATCACGAGCCATCCCTTCAGCAACCAGTGCTGCACTGCTATTAATAAGTACAATATCACGCTGTGCATCACTCGCCTTGTTACTTAAAACATTACGGAGTATCTCAGCATTTTCTTTGGCATTACCACCTAAAATAGCATCAAAAGGTGCCCGTTTAATTGCATAAGTCTCTGGATCAATCTCAAACTCTTTAATAATTCCGTCCTGAAGTGATGCCGCATAGGTAATTCCGCTAATACTAATCTCATCCATTCCCTCTGCTGCACTAACAACAATGGCAGATTTTGCATCATTTATTTTTAATGCCTCAGCAATCTTAGGAACAAAAGCTTTATCGAATACACCAAGCAAGAACTTCTCAACTCCAGCAGGATTAGTTAGTGGTCCCAAGACATTAAAAACAGTCTTTTCATCAATAGATTTTCGAATGGGCATAATGAACTTCATAGCAGGATGATGATTTTGTGCAAACATAAAACAGAAACCACTATCTTCAAGCATTTTCGCACTCTGTCCCAGTGTTAGATCAAGTCTTACACCTAACGCCTCAAGAACATCAGCACTGCCTGACTTTGAAGTAATAGAGCGATTTCCATGCTTAGCCACATAAGCACCACAGCTTGCCACTAAAATAGACGTGGTGGTAGAGATGTTAAAACTACCACTTTTGTCACCTCCAGTACCTACGATGTCAATAAGCTTGGGCGTTAAACTTGTATCTACATGTAATTTAATAGCATGATCTCTCATTACCGAAGCTGCTGCTGCAATTGACTCTACAGATGTAGTCTCATCAAGACGCATTGAGATTAAGAAGTCACGCATCTCACGGTCACTCATTTTATGTTCAAACAGCTTTTGAAACTCATTTTTAGCTTCATGATAGTTCATAAAATTTCCTTAACATATTCATCTTGTTTGCTCTTTGGAGTCGATTTTGCAGTAGGTATTTGAAGGACTTTATAGCGCTTATTGCCTTTTAAATATTCAACAGTAATGACATCACCAATCTCAACATTTTTGCTCGCTTTTACAATTTTGTCGTTAATTAAAACAACTTTAGAAGCAATCATATCCTGGGAAACAGTGCGACGTTTTGTAATATTTACAGCATTTAAAAATTTATCTATTCTCATGGCAATATTCTATGTAAATAATACTTATAAAAATGTAAGGATGCAAAAAATGTTCCAAATTTCTTAAAAGAGTCCTCTTTTGTAGCCTTGCCTAGCTATAGATCTTCTCAATTAATCAGAAAGATATCGTATTAACAGATCGTAAAACTTGTCCATTTCAAACGGTTTTGGAAGATACTCTTGCATACCGACTTTTGCTATTTTCTCTTTCTCGTCACTCATTAAATTAGCTGAAAGAGCCACAATCGGTACTTCACTGTAACTAGTCATTTTTCTAATATTTTTGGCCGCTGCATATCCATCCATAATCGGCATACTAAGATCCATTAGTATTAGTGCTATGTCGGAATGCTCTCTAAGAGCATCTAGCGCCTCAAGACCATTATTAGCCACAACTACCTCTATGGGTGCATTTTTTAATAGTCCTAAAATAACCTTTTGGTTAATCTCATTGTCTTCAGTTAGCAGTATTTTTGAAGGAGGAAGATGCGCTAACTCCTCCTTTACTGAATCACGTAATCTTCTCTTATATGCAGTTTTAGGTACATTTGTATAAATGTCAATTACCATATCCATAATACGCTGCTGTGTAAAAGGCTTAATAATACGATAATCAAATCGAAACTCTACTTTAGAATTTTTCATTTTTCTATAGAGCGTCTCAATAAGAATAATCTTAGCATTATAGGCTTCTCTAATAGAGTCTAAGTAGCTAATTGCATTCTCATTAAGCTGTGTTTCATCTAAAAGTAATATATCAAAAGGAATATCATCTTTAATAACATCAACTAAAGATGTCATAGTAAGAACATCATAATGAAAATATTCTAGTTTATGCATCAATAAATCAGCATTTTTTTGATTTTCATCAATCACTACTGCACGTTTATACATCATCTTCTTAGAAGGGAGTCTATAAATCCGTTTCTCTTGTGGATTTAATATCTGAAGTTTAATGTTAAAAAAGAATTTCACTCCATTACCATCAGGCACTTTTTTATAGGAGATATCACCATCCATTAGTTCAACAAGCTCTTTACATATTGCTAAACCTAGACCAGAACCACCATAAATTCGTGATGTTGACTTATCTGATTGAGAAAAGAGTGAAAACATAGTGTTTTGCTGCTCATGACTTAAACCAATACCACTGTCTTCAACCTCAAATTCAATGGTTGCCATATTGTCTTGGCGGTCAATCTCTCTTATTTTTACGTAGACACCACCCTCATCTGTAAACTTAATAGCATTTGAAGTAAGGTTTAAAAGTATTTGAGAGAGTCTTAAAGGATCTCCAATATAGTGCTTTATAAGCCCATTTTCTATTTTATATAAAAAGTCAAGGCCTTTTTTATTGGCTTCAATTCCAATACTATCTGAGAGCGTCTCTAAAACATCATCAATATTAAATTCAATATGCTCAATTTCTACCCTCTGTGCCTCTAATTTAGAGAGGTCTAAAAGATCATTGACTAGTTGCAACATTCTATTTGCAGAGAGTCTTATTTTATCTAAAGAGCTTGTATATGCTGTAGCAATGTCACTCTCTTGAAGCAGGTGCGTCATACCCAAAACTCCGTGAATAGGAGTGCGAAGCTCATGAATATTTTTTGCAAAGATTGTATCTTTATGTTTCATCATCGCTTCTAAGTCATTTCGCTGCTGCTGCAGTTGCATAATCTGTTTTCTAGACTTTAAAAACTTAACTAGCAGTAGTAAAAAAACAGCAACTATTACAGCTAAAATAGCATAAAAGGTCTTATCTACTTTTATAGTTCCTACAGTAGATATTGGTGTCTTATATATGATTCTCTCTACAACAACTGTTTTTACAGATTCATCTTCTTGTGGCAAGGTCTTTTCATCACTTAGAGTCTCTTGTGTAACATTGTCTTCTTGAGTCTTCAATGGAGCATGTTCTGCTTGAGCAACTTTTAAGACCTCTACAGCAGGAAAAAGGTTATTTTCACTGACAAAACGGTTAACAAAAGCATCTTTACGAATCTTTTTAATGTCACGCAGGACTTCAATAAGGACTTTTTTATCTTTAAAGGGTTCAACAGAGATAATAAAATATTTTCCAGATGCACGACTAATAAGGTTAAATCGGTGCTCTTTTTGAAGCTCTTTTATTGCATCGTTGCTATAAAGTTTTGCATCAATCTTTTTTAAATCACGGTCAGCATCTTGCTGACTAGGGAACGATGCAACTACAATTTTCTTATAGTTGTATGAAGCATTTAACATACAGGTCAATAGTAAAAATAGTGAAATAAGACGAATCATAATGTATTAAGCCTCAAAGTTTATATCAATAACAGAAATTATAGCATTTATTTTTATATTGTGGGTTTGGAAGTATTGCAATTCTTTGTTTCACTCATGGTGCGTTCCCAAACTGGAGTTTGGGAACGAAAAAAGTAGTGAATTACCGTGCGTACTCTATGCTACGACTCTCTCGAATCACATTAACTTTAATATCGCCAGGGTACTGAACTTTTTCTTCAATATCTTTGGCAATTTCTCGTGCCACCAATGTAGCTTCATCATCATTAACAAGTGTCGCATTAACAATTACACGAACTTCGCGTCCTGCATTAATTGCGTAGGCTTGCTTTACACCATCACGATGAGAAGCAATCTCTTCAATTTCTGTAACACGTTTTAAAAAGCTCTCTAGCACTTCACGCCTAGCTCCTGGGCGTGCCGCAGAGAGTGAATCTGCAGCACACACAGCAGCACATTCAACTGTTTTTATCTCTTCGTGTCCATGATGGGCATAAATAGCATTAATAACCACATCATCTTCGCTATAACGTTTACAGACCTCTGCACCCAAGTCAACATGACTCCCTTCAGAGTCATGGGTCAGTGCTTTTCCAATATCATGAAAAATACCTGCACGTTTTGTCAAGTTAGCATCACCACCCATCTCAGCAGCCATAATACCAGCTAAATGAGCCACTTCTAGGGTGTGTGCCAATGCATTTTGTCCATAACTTGCGCGGTAACGTAACTTTCCTAACAACTTAACAAGTTCAGGATGAACTCCATGAATACCTAAATTAAGAAGAATCTCTTCTCCTTCGGCTAGAATCCCATCTTCAAATTCATCACATACTTTGGCATAAATCTCTTCAATTCGTGCCGGCTGAATTCGTCCATCTTCAATGAGAAGTTCTAATGTTTTTGTTGCAATAGAGCGTCGGTAAAGATTAAAACTACTAATTAAAATAGCATTTGGTGTCTCATCAATAATAATATCAACACCTAAAAGCATCTCTAGAGTCTTAATATTTCGACCCTCTTTACCAATAATACGACCTTTTAACTCATCATCATTAAGATGAACTGTGTTAATTAGCCGTTCTGATGCAAACTCACCCGCAAAACGCGAGGTCGCCTGTGCCAAAATATAGTTGGCATTTCGTTTAGCTTGCTCTTTTGCTTCGTTCTCTATTCGCCTAATGATGTGCGCAATATCTGCACGTGACTGCTCTTCTATTTTATTGAGCAGTATCTGTTTAGCCTCAGTCTTTGTCAGGCCTGAAGCACCTTCAACTACATGAATCATCTCATTCATTCTATTTTGATAATCGACCTTTAGGGTCTCTAACGCTTTTTGACTTCGCTCTAATGAGAGTGTTTTACTTTTAGCAGCACTGTATTCACTACTAATACGCTCTTCTTCACTCTTTTTAAAGTGATAAAAATCATTCTCTTTTTTAAGCAATCTACTGTCTCGATTACTAAGATCTTTTTTAGCTTTTTCACTTGCGTCTTCATAACGACGCGTAGCATCAAGTTCAATCTCTTTAACCTTGACGTTTGATTTTTGGAGCACAATCTCTGCTTCACTCTCTATAGCTTTTGCTTTTGCCTTAGCCTGCTCTACATATATTTCGAAATTTGCGTTATTTATCTTTTTAGAAATGAAAAAACCGATGACTCCGCCTAGGGTAGAAATTCCTCCCCCTACGAGTATCTCGTTTAACATTTCGTATCCTATTCATTGCGTACCAATACTTTGGTGTTAACAGCGCGTTACATTTAATGTCGTAATCATCGCATATAAAGCTATCTGCATAACAAAAATCTGACTGTATAAAAATAGTTATGGGTCTTTTTTTTAATGTCGGAAAGAAACGA
>JAYEKO010000069.1:0-34175 GCA_034661055.1 Campylobacterota bacterium | reverse complement strand
TAAAAATTACTATAAGTTATCCCTCTTTTTTGCTATAATAGTAAAAAACTTTTTGAGTATTGAATAATGACACTAGTAGATGAAAAAGAGATTTTGGAAGTTGAGAAGTTAAAGGCAGATTTAAGAAAAGTTATCCAAGACTTAGATAATGACAATATCAAAGTAAAATACGAAGCTTGGCGTTTAGCTTTTTATGGTGTAGCTGTCGGTTTTGGTGGGACGTTTGCTTTGGCTAAGACTATTAGTGTGATGGAGTGGTAAATCCACTCAATTTAATCTTTTTTTGCTATCCATTTTTGTACATTATGGAGGCGATGGTTTAAGTCAGCACTTAAAACATCATCTTTAAAATTTTCTAATCGATACTCTACTTCGCCTTTTGGAGTAATTACACGTGAACCTCCCCAAAATCCTAGACCATCTTCAAATCCAACACGATTGACAAAAACAACATAAGAGCTACAGAGTAACGCAGTAGAACTCAATAATGAATTCCACTGTGTCTCAATCAAAAGTCCAGCTTCACTAAAATCACGCGACGGTGATGCGGCAAGCACATAGACAATATCTGGTTTTAATTCTGCAAGTTTAGCAATAACTGAAGCACTCCATAAATCTTCACAGACTAACATAGCACACTTTCCGTACTGTGTATCAAAACACTTTACATCATTACCCCTAAAAAAGTAGCGGGCTTCTTCAAACATTCCATAATTTGGAAGATGCACTTTGTGATGTATATGTAGCAGCTCACCCTTGCTAAAATATAGGGCACTATTATAGGTTCTTCCATCAACTTTTATTGCGGCACCAACAACAATATCTCTATCTAGACTTGCAATATTAAGTGATGACAACTCCTCTATGCTAAATGCATCTTCAAAGACTTTATCTTGGAGCATATAACCATTAAGTGCCAGTTCAGAAAATACAACAACATCCGCATCACTCTGCTTTACTGTTGCAGTTGCACGCTCTAAATTACTACGATTTAGTTGTGGTGAAGTTTGGGCTAAAGAGACTCTCATGAAAGCTCTTCAACAACCTTAACTAAACTCTCCATGTCTGAGACGTTAACTGTTTTAAGCTCTTTGGCAATTCTTCGATTAAGACCTTTAAGCAAAACTCCATTGCCAAATTCAATAGCAAGGTCTAACTGCGGTGCTACTGCAGCAATTGACTGCTTATAACGCACCGGTTTTACAAGTTGATCTACCAATAATTCTAAAGCCTCTGCTTTACATTGGTAAGGAGCTGCGGTAACATTAGAGATGATAGGTGCAGAAAAGCTGTCGCTTAGCATCTTCTCTAATTCAACTTTAAGTGGTAGCTGAGCACTACTTAAAAGATCACAGTGACTTGAGACTGACATGTTAAGCAAAATAGCACGCTTGGCTCCTGCATCTTTAAACGTCTGTTCCATCGCACTTAAATCACTTTTAAGTCCTGCAACAACCAGTTGACCATCTTGATTATAATTTGCCGCCCACACTTTCTTGCCAGCATCTTGAGCCTCTTGACACAAGTTTTCTACTGTTTCATCATCAAGACCAACTAGCGCCATCATACCTGCATCAATTCCATCACATGCATCTTGCATTAAAGAGCCACGTTTATGGACCAACTCTACTGCATCAATATAATTTAGAGCGCCTGAAGCACATACCGCACTAAATTCGCCCAAAGAGTGACCTAAAAATAGCTCTGCATCAACACTGCATTGCTCTTGAAAAAGTCTGTAAGCTACCATTGAAACTAGTAAAATAGCCGGTTGGGTATATGCCGTCTCGTTAATCTTCTCATTATCTTGAAATAGAAGTTCTTTAAAATCAACACCTATGCGTTTACCAGCTTCATCAAACATCTCACGAGCCATTTCACTATTCTCATAAAAAGATTTTCCCATACCAATTGTTTGAGACCCTTGTCCAGGGAATATCATTGCAATTTTTTTACTCATATTTTTCCTTAATCCTCTAATTTATAGTCACTGTTCTCTTGTATTTTCTTACGAAGCGTATTTCTATTTAATCCCAAAACTTCTGCCAGCTTAAGTTGTGATCTAAATTTCTTAAGCCCTGCACGAATTAGTGGTACCTCATAAAGATGCAGATAATCCCTATAGTCATTGTTTGCACCTAATCTTTTGTATAAGTACTTTTCAATTAATGCCATAAGGTCATAATCATTAACATCATCTAAAAGATAGTGTGAAAAGAGCTGTCGCCTCAATGATGTCGCATTTTGAGTTAAGTCGATATCATTTATATCAAATTTAAAATTTTCTTGCTTTGTAAAAATACTTTCTGCTTCACTTGTAAAATACTCTATTAATGCCTTAATATCCTCATCTCTCTCTCGTAATGGGGGAAGTTCAATGGTAATTCCAAAAAGCTCTTCTATCACTTCTGAGTGATAGTTTTTACTGCATGTAGCAATGACTCTAGTATCGTACTTCTCTATTTCATCTGCAATAGTTTTTAGATTGGGAGAGTTTTCTATATGCGTAATAATAATTTCAGAACTACTCTGAATCTCAGCAATAAGTTCATCAAAATCCATCGCACAAAAAATAGGAGCATTTGGGAGTATGTATTGTGCTAGCTTCTTCTTACCAACACCTTTTTCACCACTAACAAGTGCATTAACAGACAAACTTTTAAGCAAGTTTGCTGTTTTTAATGCCTCTACTGAGGCATGAGAAGATGTTACGAAACTAGTCGCATCCACAGCCGTGGCCGCCACCTGTACCACAATGCTCATCATTTTGAGCATTTTCAGCTGGAATACCAGTCATTGCCTCTTCTTCAGTTGCTTCACGAATATCATTAAGTGTCACTGTAAACATTAGTGCTTTACCAGCTAATGGATGGTTAAAGTCAATCATAACACTCTCATCGCCAATCTCTTTAACAGTAACTTGAACAGTACCGCCATCTTCACCTTGACCATAAAGTGTCATACCTACAGCTAACTCAATATCTGCAAACTGATCTTTAGGAACCTCTTGTTGCGCTTCATCATTGTACTCACCATATGCATCAGCAGGTTGAACAAGAACATCACCTTTTTCACCAACAGCCATATTCTCAATACCACTCTCTAGACCAGGAATAATTTGACCTTTTCCAAACATAAATACTAGTGGTGCTCCACCTACGTTACTATCTACTACAGTATCTCCATCTTTTACTTCATATTCTAATGATACAATTTGATTTGCTACAATTGACATAATTCACCTTATTGTTATAATTTTTTGGATTTTATCAATACCAAACTATTGTTTGGCTGAAAAGAAATTATTTAATTCTCTTTTCAGCTTCTTTGGCCTCTTTAGAGGCGGGATATTTTGCTATGACACCACTGTAAAATGCCTGTGCATTACTGCTATCTCCAGTTTTTTCCATTGCAATGGCACTGTGAAGCATCAATGTTGGCATGTACACTGCTTTATCATAACGTGATGCACTCTCTTTAAAGTAAGAGAGTGCAACCTTATATTTTTTACGTCTAAAGTTCATCTCACCAATATAGTAATGAGCTGATGCCGGCTTATAATTTTTCTTAATAAGATATTCATAATTCTCAATAGCATTGGTGTAGTACTTTTTCTTGAAAAAAGCTTGCGCCTTCTTAGCTACTTCTGCATTACTCATATTAGAAAGTGACTTCTTAGTGGTTCCACCAGATTTAATACTCTTGGTAAAACTTTTTTTAAGACTATTCATCTCATCAATAAGTGAATTATAATCATCTTTTGTGATGTAGTTATTATTAATACTATCAAGTAAAACAGAAAACTCTTTGAGTGTCTCTTTTACTTTTTCTATCTCATCACTATTGTGCTGTATCTTAGCCATAATGGAGCTGTTGTTATCGCCATTAATTTCATTCTCAACTCTACCAACAGCAACACTGTTTTGATGTGATTTAGCACTTAATCCCTCTACGATAGTTTGAAGTCCATCCATACGCTCTCGCATACTATCAACTTTTCCATCTTGGGCCCTACTCTCTTTTTTAATACTTTCAAGACGTTTTTTATTCTTTAAAATATATTTTTCAGATTCTGTCAAGCCATAAGGAGTTTCACTTTCCAAGTTACCTGCTCCAAACGCTGAAGGCTCAGCGCTTAGTAAAATGCTAGGTAAAAATAGTGCTAAAAATAAAAGTTTCATTGTTATGGTAATACTTTAGTATCCACACGACGATTTTGTGCCCAACATGAATCAGTTTTATCAGTACATGCCGGATTGCTCTCTCCATAACTAATCATAGTAATACGTGATGCATCAATACCATTTTTAATCATTGTATTCTTTACAGAATTTGCACGCTTAAGTCCCAATGCGTAGTTGTACTCATCACTACCCCACTCATCACAGTTACCCTCTAACTTAATAGCATAATTTGCTGCATTACCTGAAGCTAAAGCACTGTTTGCATCAACTCTGTCTTGCATATCAGATGAGATATTAAACTTATCAAATGCAAATGTAATATTTTGCATACGAGACTCTAATGCACTCATAGTCATCTCATTACTGTCTGAAGTATCAACGCTAATTCCTGTACCTTCAATTGTTTCAGTTTGAACTGTTGTATCAGGCTTAATTTCAACACCGTTATCATAAGGATCAATAGACGAATCTTTTGAGCTACAACCACTTAAAACCAATAGTGCAATAGTTGCACTTAACATTAAAACTTTTTTCATATAACTACCTTCATAAAAATTGCCGTCATTATATCTAAAAACTATTAACCTATAAAATATTTCGAATCTGAATAGCTGCCCATAATATGCCAAGATTTAAAAAGAAGATGAGAAGTGAACTTCCTCGAGAGATAATATTAAGTACCTTTCCTCGTGTCTGATTATGAGTTTTAAAGGCAATTACCATATGAATTACTGTCAATACTGTAATAGCACTCACATATCCTAATTTATGCCTCATCCATTCAGAAAGCATATGAGAAGGATCATTAAATAACAGATCATAAAATCCAAAATGACTAAAAAGAGTTAGACCACTAGCCCATAACAAAACAAGCCAAAATGTCTCAAAATATCCATAGATTGGCCCTAAATGGAAATAGACCTGTTTTTGTGCTGTCTTGTCTCTTAAAATAATGCCTAAAGCAAAAAGAAGAAGAGAGCCGCCAATCCATGCTGTAGCAGAGAGGATATGAAAATACAAGATAATATCAATATTCAAAATAGACCTTTATTTTTGATACATACTACCTACTTATCATAGGTGCACTCAAGTAAATTACATGTAAATTTACCAATCAATTGATTGCAGTTTTCCAATTTTAAGTGGAAACAAGAAACTCTTATTTTGCTCTAGCCTAATCACTCCAATGGAGCTCTGCTGCTTATAGTTCTTAATAAATAATATAGAGTCCCCTGAAGCCGAAAAACGAGGAAACTCATTCACTCCTGTAGCCGTTAAACGACGGATAAAATCTGTCTTGGTAGAAATTAAGTGTAAGTTAAACGTATTTCGTCCAAACTCATTGGCACTCTCTCGAGACTTATAGACAACATATTCATTATGAGCACTACACGCTGCATTGCTTTTTCCGTAATAAACCATCTGCTCTACACTGCCGCCACCAAGTTGTTTTGAAAAAATATTTGGATATCCTAAACGGTTTGAGACAAAAGCAACTTTATTATTTTCCATGAACTGTGCATTAACATCAATTCCACTATAGTTTGTAATTCGTTTCTTAGTTTTTGACTCTACATCATATAGATAGATATCTGGTTGACCAGAAGGGGCCATTGTCAGTAGAAGTTTATTTCCATCACTACTGACATCAGAGCAAACCAACATACCATCAGAGCTAGTAACTTTCTCTTTTGCACCACTCTTTATATTTAACTTATAGAGCGTTGGTTTCGTACCAGCTAAAGATGTATAATAAAATGCACGCTGAGTATCATCAGCCCATTGAGGGAAGACATTTAATGCCCCTTTTATCATCGTGTGCTGATAGGTTAATGTGTAGTCGCTAATAACAATCTCACTACGTCCAGGTGAGGTCAACTTTGAGAATATTACTTTTTTCTTCATCCAATCTACTGAAGGAGCACCCATCTTTTCATTAATATCATAAGCTAACGCATGTGATACAAATACCAAAAGATTCTCTGATGATGTCTTATAGACTTTATTCATCAAAGCTTCATCGTTATGAAGAAGCTTTGTATCTACAAGAATATTTCCTGTATCATCATGACGAAGACGATAGCGAAGTACATAATCAAAGAGCCTGTTTTCAGCTAAAACAGTCTCATTGGTATAGTTTGTAGCAGTATGTTTTCTCTCAACATTAAAGAGGGAGAGGACATTCATGTCACTAACAATATTTTTAAAAAATTGACGTGAAGCTTTAGTTTCAAACGATACTGTGGCATCTTCAATAGCAATTGAAGCAATTGAATCTGCTTTTTTTATAACCTCAATGGTTGCATCTCCTGCAAACAGTAAAAATGATGAAAAAAGTAATCCTATTAAGTGACGCATACCTACTCCTGTGAGGTTAAAATAATTTTTACACTTTCTGATTTTCCCTCAGGGTGCTTAGCAAAAGTAAGGGCTTTTAAACGTGCTTGCAACATATCTACTTCGCTATTAAACATCTCATTTCCTGAATAGTTTAAAACCCTGTAGCTGGTAATTTTACCACTACTGTTAAATGTAATTGTTACAATAGCACTAAGTCCTTCACTATTCATTGGAGGATAAAAGTGTTCATAAATAATTGCTTGAATTTTAGCTAAATATTCATTTACATCTGGCGATGTAGATGCACTTTCTGAGCTAATCTCAATTTTTTTTAGTGCTGATGCTGCAGCACTCTTTTGTGTCACACTCTTTTTTACACTTTTTTTTGAAAGTTTTGAGAGTAGTTTTTTATCATATACAGGTTTTTTATTAGCTTTATGTGAAATTTTCTGTGTCTTTACTGAAGCAAAAAGGTCCGAAATATTTTTATTGACCGCTTTTGGTTTCTCTGCTGGCTTTACTAATGGTTTTGTTTCAGGCTTATCAGCAGGTTTTTCTTTTGGCTTCTCTTGTAGTTTTGACTTCACTTGTTTAAGATTTTTCTTAACACTTTTTTTATTTACTAAAGGAGTATCAATAGAAACAGAAATGTAATTATCTTTTTTAAGGGCAAACTGTTTAAGTTTTTCTTGTTGAAGCAGTATCATCACAAACAGTACTAAAAAAAGTACAAAAAGAGAGAGCGATATCAGACCACTTAAGTAAAAATATCTATTATTAGCCATTAGTAGCTAATGACACCTCTGTAAAACCAGCGAGTTTTACTGCTGCTAATACGGACATCACTACTCCATAATCTAATGTCTCATCTGCACTAATCATAACTGAAGATTTAATATCAAGTTTTTGTGAATAGAGATAAAAATTATCTGAAAATGACATAAGATCAAATTTCTCTTTATTAACAAGAACTTCTCCCTCCTTGGTTACTGATATATGTACAGGTGGTTTTTTTGATATCTGCTTGCTAGCGGAACCTTGTGGCAAATTAATAAGTTCTTCATAGACAATATTAGGTGTAATAACCATTAAAATAGCAAGTAGAACTAACATTACATCAACAAGAGGTGTAATATTTAGTTCTGGACTTTCATCCCAATTATAATTAGACACGGTTATCCTAAACGTGCAAGCAGCGCATCACTTTGCATCTTAATAAGACCACTATAGTCATACGCTTTACGTTTCATTATCTGATGAAATGTATAGGCAAATATAGCTACAAATATTCCTGCAGCAGTTGCAATTAAAGCATCAGAAACTCCAGCCGCTATAACACTCATTGTACCACTTGAATGACCAATATTACTAAAGGTATCTAAAATTGAGACAACAGTACCAAACAGACCAATAAATGGAGCTGTTGAAGCAACAACAGAGAGTAAAGAGAGGCCCTTAGTAGCTTCTTTTGTTGCTGAAAAATTACCTAAATCAAAGATTTCCCTGTTCATATTTGCACTGGTTTTAATAAATGTATGCAGATAAGAGTTTTCATTAACTGAATGTGATCCTATTAATAGTGAATTTAAGGAATCAGTCTCTTTTGAAATTAATGAGTTTAAAGTAAAATAGCGGTAAAAAAACACCCAGTTAAGAGCAATAAAGTAGAGCGCCAGAAGGCCTAACACAAAAAGTGTTACACCGTGGCTTTTATCGATAAAAAGCGATAAATTATCGAGCATTAGAAAAGTTTTTGAGCGGAAGACTCTATTTTAGCAGATACAGTTGCAATTGCAGCACTTGAATCTGATGCGCTATCAACAAGTGACTTAGCATCTTCAATTGCTTTAGCAATTTCACTTTCACTATCACCCTTAAGAGCAATAGCACCATCAACTAAAAGTAGAACTTTTTTCTCATCAACTTGAACAACGCCCCAGTTAACTACAACCGACTCAACTGTTTTATCTGTTGTCTCTATATCAACAACACCAGCTTGTAAGATGGTAGCTAACGACGCATGATTAGGAAGAACACCAAATTCTCCCTCTTCTCCAGGTATTGTAACACTCAACGCTTCACCATCATAGATAGCGCCAGTTGGTGTCATAATTTGAAGCTGTAATGTTTCCATTAGTTATCCTTAGCTGTTATTTTTGTTTCTCAGCTTTAGCAATAGCCTCGTCCATGCCGCCTACCATGTAGAATGCATTTTCAGGAAGGTGATCGTATTCACCATCTATAATACCTTTGAAGCCTTTAATTGTATCATCAAGAGAAACATATTTACCAGGTGCACCTGTAAATACTTCAGCAACAAAGAACGGCTGAGAAAGAAATTTCTCAATTTTACGCGCACGCTCAACTGTTGACTTATCTTCTTCAGAAAGTTCATCCATACCAAGAATTGCAATAATATCTTGAAGATCTTTATATTTTTGAAGTGTCTGTTGAACACCACGAGCTACTGCATAATGCTCTTCACCAATAATTTGTGGATCAAGTAGTCTTGAAGTTGAATCCAGTGGATCAACTGCAGGATAAATACCTTTTTCCGCAATTTTACGGTTAAGTACTGTTGTTGCATCTAAGTGAGCAAAAACAGAAGCAGGAGCCGGATCTGTCAAGTCATCTGCAGGTACATATACTGCTTGAACCGAAGTAATTGAACCTTTTTTAGTTGATGTAATACGATCTTGTAAAGCACCCATTTCACGAGCTAGTGTTGGCTGATAACCAACAGCTGAAGGGATACGTCCAAGAAGTGCAGACATCTCTGAACCAGACTGTGCGAAACGGAAAATGTTATCGATAAACATCAATACGTCTAGACCTTTTTCATCACGGAAGTACTCAGCCATAGTAAGACCAGTAAGTGCAATACGGTTACGTGCTCCTGGAGGCTCACTCATCTGACCGTAACATAGTGCAACTTTATCAAGTACATTAGAGTCTTTCATCTCGTGGTAAAGGTCATTTCCTTCACGAGTTCTCTCACCAACACCGGCAAATACCGAAAGTCCATCATGTCCGTGTGCAACATTGTGAATAAGTTCCATAATAATTACAGTCTTACCAACACCAGCACCACCGAATAGTCCAACTTTACCACCTTTTGCGTATGGTGCAAGAAGGTCAACAACTTTAATACCTGTTTCAAACATCTCAGTTGTAGTTGACTGATCTACTAGTGGTGGCGGATCACGGTGAATTGACCATGTTGGTGCGTCAGTAACCTGATCGCCTTCATCAATAGTCTCACCAATAACGTTAAAGATACGTCCTAGAACTTTATCACCTACAGGAACACTAATAGGATTCCCTGTAGCTTTTGCTTCCATTCCACGAACTAAACCTTCACTCATGTCCATAGCAATAGTACGTACACGACCGTCACCTAAGTGAGCAGCTACTTCAAGAACTAGACGGTACTTAGTACCATCCATATTCCCCTCAACCTCAATTGCTTCATTGATTAATGGAAGATAACCATCAAAATCAACATCAACAACAGGTCCAATTACCTGAGCAATTTTACCAATCATATTTTCTCCTCTCATTATTTCATCGACTCAACGCCACTGATAATCTCAATCAGTTCCGTTGTAATTGCCGCTTGACGTGCTTTATTAAACTCTACATTTAATGACTTAACCATATCGCCTGCATTATTTGTCGCAGTATCCATCGCCTGCATACGAGCACTGTGTTCTGCTGCTAGGGAATCAATTAATGCATAATACATATTATTATGTACATACTTAGTCATCAACTCATCTAACATACGCTCATCATCTTGTGCTTCAATCTCTAAAAGTGATTTTGCACTCTCTTCACAATCAAATTCACTTACATTAACAGGAAGCACCTGATTTACATGTAACTCTTGAGTAATCATGTTTTTATAACCGTTATAGACGATGTAAAGACCGTCAATAACACCCGATTTATAATCTTCTAGAGATGATGTAATAAAGTCATTAGAGCGCTGCGCATTTGGCGCTGAGCTTAAATCTTTTACTGCATCTAAAAGTTCTGTCTCATTGTATGTAAAAAACTCAACACCTTTTTTACCAATACCACGTAGACGAACTTTTACTTTTTTCTCTTTAAGTTCAGCCATAAGTTTTCTAACTGCTTTTAAAGTCTGGATGTTAAAACCACCACATAAACCTTTATCTGCTGTTACAAAAACAATGTCTATCATCTCTGGGTTTTCAATCTCTTGAAAACATCGATTTTCGATACCACCGACTTTTAGACATTGAATACGTGCTGAAATCTCACTGATCATATCATTGATTTTTTCTGCATAAAGACGAGAACGTTTTGCTAACTCTTCAGCACGGCGAAGCTTAGCAGTTGATACTAGCTTCATTGCACGTGTTGTTTTTTGAGTGTTACTAACGCTCTTTATCTGTCTTTGAATATCTTTTAAATTGGCCATGTCGGTCCTTATACGCTAAAAGAAGCTTTGAACTCTTCAAGTGCTTTTTTCATTAACGCATCAGTATCATCATCAATTTTTCCAGCACTTCTGATATTCTCAAAAATCTGTGGATAACGTGCTTCTACAAATGGATACAACTCAGATTCAAAACGAGTTACTACAGTGTGTGGCATATCATCTAAGAAACCTGCATTACCTGCAAAAATAACAAGTGCTTGTTTCTCAGCTGGAAGTGGTGAAAATGGAGGTTGCTTAAGAACTTCAACCATTCTCTGTCCACGCTCTAGCTGATTACGAGACACTTCATCAAGATCAGATGCAAACTGTGCAAATGCTTGAAGCTCGCGATATTGAGCAAGGTCAAGACGTAAAGTACCAGCAACTTGCTTAGTAGCTTTAATCTGAGCAGCACCACCAACACGAGATACAGAAAGGCCAACATTAATTGCTGGACGAATACCTGAGTTGAAAAGTTCAGTCTCTAAGAAAATCTGACCATCAGTAATTGAGATAACATTTGTTGGAATATATGCCGCAACATCACCAGCTTGAGTCTCAATAATTGGAAGTGCCGTTAATGATCCACCACCTAATTCATCATTTACCTTAGCTGCACGCTCTAATAGACGAGAGTGTAGATAGAAAACATCACCAGGGTATGCTTCACGACCTGGAGGACGACGAAGAATTAGTGACATTTCACGATATGCAACTGCGTGCTTAGAAAGGTCATCATATACAATAAGACCATGGCGTGCATTATCACGGAAATACTCACCCATTGTAACACCAGTGTATGGTGCTAAAAATTGAAGTGCTGCTGCTTCTGCACCTGTAGCAGAAACAACTATTGTATATTCAAGTGCACCATGCTCTTCTAAACGACGAACAATTTGTGCAATCGTAGACTCTTTTTGACCAACAGCTACATAGATACATGCAACACCATTACCTTTTTGGTTAAGGATTGTGTCAATTGCTACTGTTGTTTTACCTGTTTGACGGTCACCAATAATAAGCTCACGTTGACCACGTCCAATTGGAACTAGAGCATCAATTGCTTTAATACCAGTTGCCATCGGCTCATGAACTGATTTACGTGCCATAATTCCAGGAGCTTTCTCTTCAACAAAACGACTCTCTGTTGTTTCAATTGGACCTTTACCATCAATTGGCTCACCCAATGCATTAACAACACGTCCTAAAAGTGCATCACCAACAGGAACTTTAAGAAGTTTGTTAAGACGTTTAACAGACATGCCCTCTTTAAGCCCAGCTGCACCACCTAAAAGAACAATACCTACACTGTTTGCTTCAAGGTTCATAGCAAGACCCTGAGTTCCATCTTCGAACTCAACCATCTCACCTGCCATTACGTTATTCAAACCATATACCTGTGCTATACCATCAGCATATGAGATAACTTTACCAGTCTCATTGATATCTACATTCAACTCAAAGTTATCGATACGCTCTTTGATAATTGAACTGATTTCATTTGCTTGTACTTTTGCTACCACTATGTCTCTCCTTTGTAATCTAAATTGCTTTTAAAATATGCTCAACAAGTTGACTATTTAGACGATTTTTAGAGAAATTAATCTCTATACCCAAATCTTCAACTTCCACTTTAATACCATCAAAATCATTTTTGATCATCTCTAATGAGATGGTTGCATCCATCTTTTTACTAAGTCCCTTAGAGATCCCAGTTAAAGTATTTGCATCAATATCACTATCGCTATAGACTTTACCGTCATAGCTTTTGTTCATACGTGATATCTCTTTTCTTAGTTCACTTGAAATTGCAGGAATAATGTTGATACGTCCATTTTCTACTAACAGTTTAATAAAATTATTGATTTTATCACTCTTAGCACTTTTTACTGCATCGAGTAAAATCTCAGTTTTTTGAGACTTTGCTACATCACGACTATCAACTACATGTAAAAACTTTTCATCTGAAAAAGCTACCGTCAACTCTTTAAAAATATCACTTGCATCAGCAATTGACTTAGCATCTAAGCTATCTTTTAAAGCTTTAACATAACGTTTGGCAATTAACTCTTCCATATTACGCTACCTTTTTCATAATGATTTTAGCCATGGTATCTTTATCGAAACCAGAACTATCTTCATTTAAAATTTCACTCATAATTTCATCAACTGAGTTTCGAACCATTTTACGCTGCTCAAGCTCCATTAGTGCAACGTGGTGTTTACCCATGTTCTCTAAATCACTTTCACACTGTGCAACGATTTTATCATTAAGAATGATATTCTCTTTTTTTGCCGTCTCTTGTAGTTCTACAGCAAATTTCTGAGCCTCTTCGATTTCAGCTTGAACCGCTTCTTTCGCCTCTTTTGACTCACGAAGCTTATCTTGTACCTTCTCTAGTTCGCTTGCAATATCTGCTGAACGACCAACAAAGTATCCTTTAATTGGTTCAGCTAACAAATAGTAAATAATTCCTGCGAAAATAATGAAGTTAACTGTACGTTGTACAATATCTGTTCCACCTTCACCAGAACCACCAGAAGCCAGTGCTATACCTGCCATCATAAGTAGTGTTACAATTATTTTACCCACTATAACTCCTTATATTTGAGCGAACTTAGCTTTTACAGCTTCTTTGAATAACGGCACTTGAGAAAGAAGTGCGACTTTAATCTGCTCGCGCTCCTCATCTAATGACGTTTCAAATTCACTGTATTGGCTAGCTAGTTCTGCACGTTTTGCTTCAATTTTACCATTTGCAAGTTCTTTTGCATTAGCAATAACTTTTTCTCTTAACTCCGCAACTTCACGTTTGGCATTATTGACAATGCTATCTGCTTCGGCTTTAAGTGCTGCAATTTCATCATCATTAGAACCAACCTCATCGAGGTCTTTCTTGATGTCTGCATCACGTTTTTCCATGTAAGCAAATAGGGGTCTGTAAAGCCAACTGTTCAGAACGGCAATAAGAGCAAGAAAGACAATTATCGTGACTGCGAGCAGTATTGGATTTATATCTAACATATCACCTCCTAAAAGTTGCATGATTATACTATTAATAAATTGAAGATATAGTTAAAGTAGAAAAAGAATTTAATTTAAATAATTTAAGAGTGTAGAAACATCACTTTGTGAGTCAAATGTAAGCGTACATTTGTTAGATTTACATGTAGTTTTAAAGCCTAACGATTCTAGCTTATTCTTTAGGTCTTCTAAGTCAAGTTCTTCAATAAATGGCTTTGAAGTCTCGACTTTAGTGCTATTTCGTGAGTTTTTAACCACTGCTTCAAGCTCTCGCACATTCATTTTTTGACCAATAATTGAATCAATCATAAGAGCTTGCTCTTTCTCATCAAGTGGTACTAAAATTTTTGCATGTCCCGCACTAATTTTTCCATCTACTAAAGCTTTTTGTGCTTTTTTTGACAGTTGAAGCAGTCTAAGAGAGTTTGTAACATGCGTTCTACTTTTATTTACCATAGAAGAGAGTTCATCATGAGTCATACTATGCACTTTTATTAACTCATCATAAGCGTGTGCCAAATCAATTGCATTTAATTCATCACGCTGAATATTTTCAATCAGTGCATGTTGACGCATCTGCTCATCGTCAATTTTAGCGACAATTGCTTTAATAGTCTTAAGCTTAGCAAGCTTTGAAGCACGAAGACGACGCTCACCAGCTACTAAAATATATCCATCAACTTCATCTTCAACTACGACAATAGGCTGAAGAAGGCCGTGATGCTTAATAGAGTCACCTAATTCTTGAAGTGATTTTTCATCAAAAGTCTTACGAGGCTGATAGGGATTTGGACGAACTTGTTTTAGAGGAACATCAAGGACATCGCCTTTATTAGGCATCTCGTTGTCATAGACCTCTGTCATTTCACCTAAGAGTGCTCCTAAGCCTCTTCCTAATGCCTCTTTTGCCATTACGCAATAATCGCTTGTGCTAAATCTTGGTATGCAACAGAGCCACGCGATTTTACATCATATAAAATTACAGGCTTTCCAAAACTTGGGCTCTCTGCTAGCTTTACATTTCTAGGAATCACAATAAAGTCATCTTTTGTATCTCTAAAAAGTTTTGATTCAAAATGTTGTGACAAATCTGCAAAAACCTGCTTAGAGAGATTGTTTTGTGAACTAAACATTGTTGGCAAAAAGCCTTTAATCTCAAGCTTTGGATTAATTGTCTTACGAATTAAACGCACTGTATTTAGCAACTGTGCTAGTCCTTCTAGCGCAAAGAACTCACACTGAATCGGAATGATCACTGAGTTTGATGCTG
The DNA here is from genome assembly GCA_034661055.1 of Campylobacterota bacterium. GTDB lineage: Bacteria > Campylobacterota > Campylobacteria > Campylobacterales > Sulfurimonadaceae > QNZR01. Next base: position 18,909 of record JAYEKO010000069.1, on the reverse strand, counting down.
AAAGTGCATTAATGGTCATCGGCCCTAAAGCTGGCGGTGAATCAATAATGATGTAATCATAATCTTTTTTCACCTGAGAAATGGCCCGTTTTAAGATAAGTTCACGCCCTTTAGAATTTTCAGCATCATAATACTCTTTTTCTAATCCAACTACCCCAATATTTGAAGGGACAAGGCTTAGCGTAGGCAGTGAAGTTTTCAAGATAGTCTCTTTAACCTTGGCAGCGCCAATAAGAACATGATAAATGTTATGCTCATAGTCATTTCGAGAATATCCCAATGATGTTGTGGCATTCGCCTGTGGATCAGCATCTATTAACAGTACTTTTTTCTCTGCAACAGCAAGGGATGCGGCAAGATTGACAGCAGTTGTTGTCTTTCCTACACCACCTTTTTGATTTGCAATAACTATAACTTCACTCATCTTAGACTATATACCTTTTTTCCATCATACTCAATAGAGCCATCATCTTGCAACGTAACATTTACAAGCGATACTTTTTCATTCTCTATATGAGTAAAATATTTTCTACTTTTATCAAATTCTAACTCAAACTTACTAAAAATCTGCTTCCATGATTGACAACTTTTGACAAAATTGAAATATTGATTGAGCAACTTACCAATCTCTACATTAATGTCAAGTACACTAGAGCCTTGTGGAGCCACTTTTATATTTAAACCAATACCGCATACTATGCAATTTTTATATACATTAGTAATGGTACCGCCAACTTTTTTATTATCTATATAGAAATCATTGGGCCACTTAAGCCAAGCTTTTGATCCCAACTGAAACAGTAACTCTTTTAAAATCATTGAGAGATAGATTGAAGTTGATTCAAGTCTTAAATCATTAGGTAAAGAAGATTTAGAAATAGCAAAAGAGACAAATAGATTGCCATCTAGTCCAATCCACTCATTCTCACGACTTCCCTTACCACAGTTTTGTCTCTTTGCAACTACTGCAATAGGTACTTTAAGATCGTTACTTTTTAGTGCTTCTAAAAGATAGGTCTGTGTTGAGTCAACTTCATTAAGCCAAAGTATCTTCAAGGCTTAGTCGCTTTCCATTAATATAGTCAAATATTTTAATCTCTTTTTTTGATGGAGGCTGGACAGCATAGAGACGAATTGAACCTTTACTGCAGCCTATAACACAACTCTCTTTATCATACGATAGAATCTTTCCAGCAGCATTTGCTGAGTCTATCTCTTCAAGTATAATTTTTTTAAGTTTTAAGCCACTATTTAAATAGACACCTGGCCATGGAGTATAGGCTCGATACTTATTGTAAAGCTCCTCAGCATCATCAAAAATGACTTCACCATGCTCTTTTGAGATTTTTTTACAGTGCGTCGCATCTGCATTATCTTGAGGTACTGGAGTAATCTCATGAAATGTTCGTAAAACATCTAAAGTAAGTAGTGATGCTGTTTGTGTCAACTTGTTAAAAAGTGATTCTACCATCTCATCATCTGCAATAGCTACTTCTTCAATTTTTAAAATATCACCAGTATCTAAACCAACATCCATCAGCATAGCCGTTACACCACTTTTAGTATCGCCATTTAAAAGTGACTGCTGAATCGGACTTGCCCCACGGTACTGTGGTAAAATAGAAGCGTGAAGGTTAATACATGGAGCATGGTCTAAAACAGGCTGTGGAAGAATCTGTCCATAAGCTGCAACGACAATAAAGTCACATTCAATATATTTTAGTTGATTAATAACCTCTTCATCACGAAGCTTATGAGGTTGATAAACGTTAATATTATGTTCTTCTGCTACCACTTTAACCGGAGGTGGTGTTAAAACTTTTTTTCTTCCAACGGGTTTGTCTGGTTGTGTATATACCGCCATAACTTCTATATCATCAGTTTTAAGCATATCACTTAAAATAGTACTGGCATAATCGGGTGTTCCCATAAATATTATTTTCACTTAGTTCCTTTCTATCAAAAATTTTGCATTGATTATGCTGCTGGTAAGTTTTTATTGAATATCACTAAGACTTCTATGATATTCTTTTCTTCTTTTACTCTATATACAATTGTATAGCCGTTAAATATCATGTCTCTTATTGAGTCATCTTTGTAGTATTTTGATGGACGGTATTTATATGGGAAAGATTTTAGATTATTAACTATTTGTTTCAACTCTTTAGCAAAATTTAGTGCGGCACTTTTTTTATCTTTAGCTATGTACCAAACAATAGCATCTCTTTGTATCTTAAACGGCTCTGTTTCAATAATTTTCATAGATTATTTTTTTAGTTCACCAATTAACTTATCCATCGATTCATTGAAATCATACATTTTCATAGTGCCATCACCAACAGCTTCTATGGTCTCATCTAGTTGTGCTTTTCTCTCGTAAAAATAAGGGTCGTGTTCTAAATTTGGATCATTTTGAACTTCTATCTTCTCTAACATCACATCTTTGATGCCATTTAAGATACCTAGTACATTTTGGGTGTAACCATCTTTTACTTGAAGTTGAATGATTTTCATTTGACATCCTTTAGAGGTGCTCTTAGTAAAATTATATCGTAATTGCTTTTAGGGGTAGTTACGTTTTAAATAGTGTACCACTCACATGATTGTCATTTAATAAAAACTCTCTAACATCACTCAAATCAAATCCACTGGCCAAATAGACCTCTTTGTTATGCTCCAACATATAGTTTGCTGCTTTTAGTTTTGTGACAATACCACCGGTTGCAAAATCATTATTGGGAGTCACTTCACGTTTAAGCTCTTCTGGCTCAATTGAATTTACATGTAGCTTAACCTTAGCATCATCGTGCTTATTTGGATCTTTGTCATAGTACGCTTTAATATCTGAAAGTAGAACTAGCATATCAGCATGAAAAGCCACTGCCGCATAAGCAGATAGTTGGTCGTTATCACCAAGTTCTAGCTCTTCTGTAGCTGTTGCATCATTTTCATTGACAATAGGAAGTACACCATATTTTAAAAGCGGCTCTATCGTATTTCTAATTCGCTCAGACTGCTCTTTGGTCTCAAAATTTGCAGCAGTTACCAAGATTTGAGAAGGTAAAATACTGTATTTTTCAAATTTCTTTTTATAACTATGCATTAAGAGAGGCTGTCCAATAGAAGCTAAAGCTTGCTTATTTGCAATAATTTTCTTGTCAAGTTTAAGTTCAGTGTAACCTGCAGAAACAGCACCAGAGGAGACCAAAATAACTTCATATTTCTCTTTTAGCTCTGCAATAAATGCAACTAAATTGAGCATACGCTCTTTAGCAATACGGTTCTGTTGTGTTAAAACAGCACTACCGACTTTAAGAACAATGCGTCTCATGATCGTGCCAGTTTTACTAGTTCATACAGTGCAAATTTAAGTGCTTCAATATTGGTCTGCATTACTGATGAGATAGGAGCAATAAAAAATGGTTTTTCAATATCATAAACGTCTGTATCGTCCGTGTTACTCTGCTCGTAAAAACCTAACTTCTCATCAAAATTGTAAGCACTTTTAGTTGAAGTTTCAAATCCAAGCATCTCAATAAACTCTTTGACAACTCTTGGTGCATCTTCTGGCGCAATAGCATCAACACGAGTAAGCGCAATAGCAAAAGCGCTGGCATCGAGTTTCTCAGAGAATTTTTTTAGCTCACTGCTTAGTGTTTCAAACTGATCTTGCAAGTTATGGTACGAAGCTAAATCCACCATAAACAGTAACGTCTTAGTGCGTTCAATATGACGTAAGAACTTTAGTCCAAGACCTTTTCCATCACTGGCACCCTCTATAATTCCAGGGATGTCTGCCATAACAAAAGAGTCATAATCACCAACATTAACTTGTCCAAGCTTTGGTGTAAGTGTTGTAAATTCATAATTTGCAATTTCAGGACGTGCATTAGAGACAGTTGAGATAAGTGTTGATTTTCCAACATTAGGAAAACCTACTAAACCAATATCTGCAATAAGCTTAAGATCAAGCTTAATATTTTTAACTATAGCAGGTTCGCCCGGCTGTGCATAACGAGGCTGCTGATTAGTTGAAGATTTAAAGTGTGTATTGCCGAGTCCACCACGACCACCTTGAATATAACGCTCTTCTTGACCATCTTTTGTCATATCAAAAAGAGTGTCACCTGTATCTCTATCTATAATTTGAGTACCTGGAGGAACAATAACTACAAGTTTCTGTCCAGATTTTCCAGTCATATTTGAACCCAAACCAGGTTTTCCATTTTCAGCTTTTAGATGACGAGTACCTTTAAAATGAGAGAGAGTGTGTGTATTATTATCACATTTAAACCAGACATCTCCGCCTCTACCACCATCACCACCATTAGGTCCACCATTGACTACAAATTTTTCTCGACGGAATGCAACACAACCTGCACCACCCTTACCTGATGATACGGTTATCTCTACCTGATCTGTAAACATTGATTTCCTTTATTGGCGAGTATATTTAGTACATATAAAATACATGTAAATACTTTAGACTAAACTCTAATTATAATTTGAAAAAGCATAGTATAAAATATTAAAAAAAAGAAGTTAAAGATTCAGGCAAATGCCTGAAAAAAAGAGAAATTAAGAAGCTGGAACGATTGAAACTTTATTTCGTTTCTTATCTTTACGCTCAAATTTAACTACACCATCTACTAGTGCATATAGAGTATGATCTTTACCCATACCAATGTTCTCACCTGGGTGAACTTTAGTTCCACGTTGACGAATTACGATGTTACCTGCACGTACGTTTTCACCACCATATTTCTTAACACCAAGTCTACGTCCCGCTGAGTCGCGGTTATTTTGTGTACTACCCTGACCTTTTTTGTGAGCCATCTGATTCTCCTACTTTTAGTTACGCAGCAATTTTAGTAATGCGAACACGTGTGAAATCACGACGGAAACCACGTTTTACTTTACTATCTTTACGACGACGTTTTTTGAAAATAACTACTTTTCTTGCACGACCTTCATTGATCACTTCAGCAGTTACAACCGCACCATCAACAAATGGTGCTCCGATTTTAAGTTCACCAGCATTAACAGCTAGGACTTCATTAAATTCTACAGTTTCTTTAGCATCAAGACTTAACTTGTCTAGTAGAAGAATATCACCCTCTTCTACCTTGTATTGCTTTCCACCATTTTTAAAAATTGCGTACATTGCGCTTCCTTAATAATTTGTAAATCTACAAAAAGTGCGCGAATTATACCCAAAGTACATTTAAGTTTAGATTAAAGACATAGCATCAATCTCGACTAATGCATTTTTTGGCAAAGTTTTCACAGCAACAGTTGAGCGAACCGGCTTATGAGTTCTAAATGCTTTCTCATAAAGTTCATTAACTACTGCAAAATCATCCATATCTGCAAGAAAAATATTACATTTTACAACTCTATTCATTTCACTACCACCAGCACTAAGCACCGCCTCAAGGTTTTTTAGTACTTGATTGGTCTGAATGGTAATGTCATCTTCAAGCATCACCCCCTCCGGCGTTAATGCAATCTGTCCTGAAGTATAAACCATTCCATTTACAACAACAGCTTGTGAGTACGGACCAATGGCTTGTGGAGCATTTTGTGTCGTAATAAATTCCATAATATTCCTTATTTTAAATCTTCTTTTCGTAAATAGTAGTTAACATCATTTAAAACGGTATGATAATCTTCTACTCCCCAGTAACCTGGAACCGTACTAATGATTGAACCATCATTATTGAGATAATAGCTCATGGGAACCATCTTAGCTTTTAATATTTTTGGGTAAGAGTCTTTACCGCGTGTAAGTGCTACTGAGATATACTTTTTGCTGATGCGATCTACAATTGATTTATCTTCTAAAGTGTTATGTTCTAGTTGACGGCACCAACGGCACGTCTCACTTGTAATAAGTACAAACAACTTCTTATTTTGAATTATTGCCTCTTTGATGGCCTTATCATAATTATGGAACCAGTGAATCTCATTGGCCTTTAAATTTACATGTAAAAAAAACAGTACTACTATAAAAAAGAGTGGTTGCTTCATAGTGCATCCTTAAAAAAAGGAAATTCTATCATAATTTATATATCTTTAACCAGCACTGCGACCAAAACTTCTAATAAATGCAAGGAAAATAAAAAAGAGGAGTACAGCAGCTATTACCTCATAACCAATCATCCAAACTACAAAAAGTGTTGTAAAGTCAACCATCTGAAATTTAGTAAAATCGCCATCAGCCACATAAAAAAAGATTACTGTCAAACCAATAAGGTAAGGTAAGGTTAAAAAATAGATAAAAAACATAATACTTTCATATCCATCTGGGGAGATAATGTAATCTTTAACATCTACCTCTTGAGAAAGAAAGTCATCATCTTGTTTATGCTTATTACGACGATGTTTATCTTGGCGTGCCTGATATTTACGAATTCTTCCTCGAGCATCAGAACCGCTACTAAAAGTATCAGTATGAAAATTTCTAGAATTCACAACAACCTCCAACCTTAATAGCATCTTAACATTATTATAACATAATTTTAAAATTTCTTTTCATGTATTCTAACTAAAGTATATTAAAGACAGCTAATAATCATTAATAACTTCACAAAACACTTTATACAAATTCTCTACTTCACTAATTGAGGTCCGTTCATTTGGAGCATGAATTCGATCATTTTTTACTCCAAACTCAACAACATCAATACCGTATGGAGCTATGAAACGTGCATCAGAGGTCCCACCTGCAGTAGAGTGCTTTGGCGTCACTTTACACACCTTCATAATTGCTCGATCTAATGACTTTACTATTTTACTCTGCGCATCTGTCATAAAAGGGTAAGCACTCTGATCTAAAGTTAGGGTATAATCCATCTCTTTAAAATACTTATGTACAAAATCTTCTATATTTTTCTGATCCGTTTTTGTCGAGTTTCTAACATTAAACATCATTTTAAGTGTTCCTGGTGTGACATTGGTCACTTCCATACCCGCACGAATATCGGTAATAACAAATTGGCTAGGACTAAAGAAATCATCTCCACTGTCTAAATTTACTCCGGCAAGATGTGGTAAAACCTGTGCTACCTTGTGAATAGGATTAATCGCTTTTTCCGGGTACGCTGCATGACCTTGTTTTCCGCGCTTTTTAATTACTCCATTAATTGAACCGCGTCGACCAATCTTCATAGCATCACCAAAACACTCTTCACAAGTAGGTTCTGCAACAATAACAGAGTCTGGAAGCAGTGCATGTTTTTTTAAATATTTAAGTACTTCAACCGTTCCATATTTAGCAGGACCCTCTTCATCTGATGTAAGTAGAAGCGACAAGGTTCCATCAAAGGTTTTAGTATCTTTTAGTGCCTGAATAAAAGCAGCTACACCACTTTTCATATCTTGCGTTCCACGACCGTAAATATAGCCCTCTTTTTCAGTTGCAGTGTAAGGATCACTCTCCCACCCTTCACCAGCAGGGACAACATCGACGTGACCGGCAAAGCAGAGATGTTCACCATTACCAAACTTTTTATACAAGAAGAGGTTAGTAACCTCCTCAACATCAATACGTACAGCACTATAATCACTTAAATACTCAGCAATAAAATCCAAGCTTCCACCATCATCAGGAGTTTCACTCTTCATCTCAATAAGTTTTTTAAATAGCGTTATTACATCCACGTTATACAGGCCTTAAATTGAATTTTCATAAAAAACATATGAAGTTGAGTAATCACTAATCTCAAAATAGATTTTTTTCTCACCCTTGTCAGCAATAAAGTTAAAGTTTTTATCATCTACTCCATAGCCGTAACGATAAGGTCTTACACCATTATCATTAGTTCCGCGTCCTGTTGTAAGCTTATCAATTTTTACAAATCGTTTTACAAGCTTATCCCCTGCATAGACATCCAACACCCCATTAGTCCCTGTCCAGTTCTGTATAGAGTGCCCAATAGCATTTTGTGTCTCTTGCGTACACCCTGTAAACAGTAGTGCCGTAAATAGTGTGCTTAGTAATAATTTCTGTTTCATTTAATCTCCTTTGAGTTGTTTTTCATAATTTAACTGCAATCCATTTGAAGTCATCATAAACCCTTTGACCTTTATTTTTCCATCGTGAATCTCTTTATGATGATCTTTACATAGTGGAACTAAGTTACTCTTATTATCTTGATGATAATGATCAATAAAACCATACATAGAAGATTGAGACTGATGTGCAATATGATGAACATCTTGAGCAATGTTACCACAAATAATACACTTAGTGACGTAGAGATCTTTATTGTACTTACTCGTTCGTTTTTTAACCAAAAGTTCTAACTCATCAAAATCATTAGAGAGTCGTTTTCTAATTTTATTGGCTTGGTCTAGAAACTCACTATCCATGTGAAGCGATTTAGCAAATTCCAAGCCATACACACTGCTACCGCTTCCACTTTGTAATACTCTATTAAAAACTAATTGGTCTTTTACCTCATCATACTCAACACTTAAATGTAAATCTACTACATTTTTTAGTTTTCTTATCTCATCCATGGTTGATAGTTGATGAAGATGCGTTGCAAAAAGAAAAAGTGAACGTAATTTAGAGAGTTTCATAATAGCACTTGCTACAATAGAAACCCCCGAAAGCGTCTCGGTTCCATGACTAATTTCATCACCTAAAATAAGTGATTTTGTTCCGGCACGGTTGAAAATATTTTTAAGTTCCATCATCTCAACAGCAAAAGTAGAAAGACCCTTAGAGAGATTATCTTTAGAGACAATACGGGTAAAAATTGACTCAAAAAGTGAAAATTTCATCACCGAAGCAGGCACATAAAACCCAGACTGAGCCAAAAGTGTTGCTACGCCAATAGCTTTCATCAAAGATGACTTACCACTAGAGTTAATACCATATAGCAATACCCCGTTAATATCATGACCATCGTGAACACTCACATCCAGCATCACACTCTGAGGATATGGCAGGTCCATATAATCTCTATTTCCCATCACAATGTCATTAGGAATATAGAGTCCTTGTGACTCTTGAACTTCAATGAGAGGGTGACGAAGTGCCATAATTTGCATAAAATTTTCATCGTTCTTAACATCAACTAGCATCGGTTTTGCATAGTTATAGCTCTGGGCTACTTTAGCAGAACTTACCGCTACATCCAGATCAGCAACATAACGAATTATTCGTTCAAAAAGAAGCGTGTAACGTCTGTCATAAGTCTCTTGAAGTTTAATAAAACGCTCTTTTACAAGTGCTACAATCTTGGAGCGATTACGCATAATCTTATCGGAGAGCTGATCGGTAAGTTCTGAAGTCAGTTTAACATTATTAGTCAGCTTTTTGATATTAAAGTCATCAAAATTTACATGTAAATTGTCCAACTCTATTTTTAAATATGGAAATCTACTCTCAATAAGTGAGAAACGTGTCTTGCTGATACTGATGTAATAACCCTCTTTATCGAGCTGCCCTAAAGTGACAAAGGATGCCATGGATGAAGAAGATTCTTGTTTAATAGCCTCTTCAAGCGTATCCATAATAATATGGAATGTCTGTAGCATTTTTGCATTTTCATCCATAAGCGTATCAATAGCACTATCAACACCACGCATAAAGAAATTGTCATCTAAACTCTGTGTCGTAAAACGGCGTGAAGTATCCAGATCAAAGCTGTTCTCAATATCGCGAATAAACTCATCAATCTCACTACTAGAAAATGAAGCTTTTTGAATTTTATGTTTTTTAATATAACCCATTAGCTCTTTAACACTTAGCAGTGAATCATAAACAAAATTCATCTCAAAAGGGTGCATTCGAGTCAGCTTTATACGCCGTGCCAAACGCTCTAGGTCGTATATGCCGCGTAAAGTCTCTTCTAGAAGCCGTGCATGGGATGACGTTTTTTCAACCAAAGCATAACGACGCTCCAACTCATCTTTTTCCATAATAGGATTTAATAATCGCTCTTTTAAAAGCCGTTTTCCAATGGCTGTAGCGCTTTTATCTATAAGCCTTAAAATAGTCTTTTCGTCTCTATCTTTTGAAATAATACTGAGCTGCTCCAGCGCTGCATTTCCTAAATACATGTAACGTTTAGAGTCAATTGTTTTAGGACGAGAAAGTTTCTGAATAATATGGTAGTCATGTTCAATAACAAAATGCACTAAAATGGCCAAAGCTTCTGATATAAGAGGTGAACGCTCCAAGTCTAAATGCTCAATTGGTGCAAGAAGTGATTGAATCTCATAAACTTTAGCAAATAGTTCATTTTGGTAATTTATACGTGGTCGATGATGATTGACACTGTAGTGATAGTGCTCTGGAATCTCTAAATATCGAATCACATCTTTTTGTGACTCCACTCCATCTAAAAAGGTCAGCACCACTTCAGATGTCTTGTAAATATTTAACAGATTAAAGACCTCATCTAAGGCATAACTCTGGTCCTCACTTGTTCCGTGTGCTTCATACAGCCATGTTTTTCCTGTTGTCACATCAATTGCACTGTAACCAACGGAGTAGATATCTCTGTTTTTATCAATTAAAAGTGAGACAATGTAGTTATCGTCATTATCTATGGTGTAGTCAAAGTTTGTACCCGGCGAGATTATCTGTGCAATATAACGAGATATTTTTGGAGGAGCACCTTTTTGACGTACTACAATAACAGTATATTTCTGTTCTTGAATAACGCGGTTTAAATATCTATCAAATGAGACAGAAGGAACACCGGCAAGAAGCGGATTTCTAGTAGAGTTTTCTACAATGCTCTTATTTTTTTTAGTCAGTTGAATATTGAGTAGTTCAGCAAGCTCTTTTGCTTTACCTAGCTGCATCTCATCATTATTAACTTCATAAATCTCAAAGAAGGTTCCAATCTCCATAAAGACAACAGTATCATTGCCATACTTAGACTCAAAATGGGATTGAAGATCAAAATATATCTCTGTTAATAGTTTTGATTTATCTTGTAAAATTTCATCAGCTTGTGTACTTAACATTCAGACAGTTTCACTACTTTTTTTACAGTGATTATAGCAAAAAAATAGTTATTTTCGATAAAAGTGTCATCATTATGTCAGAATATGCTATAATTTTAAAATAAAATTTATAATCTAGGATAGAGATGATAAAACGTCCCCAGCCCGTTAATGAAGAGGTCTTATTTAATGGCAGAAGCCTTATTTCAGAAACAGATACTAAGGGAGTAATTACATATGTTAACCGTAAATTTGTAGAGATGACCGGCTACTCAAAAGAGGAAGCTGTAGGACAGCCTCACAGTATTTTACGTCACCCAGATATGCCAAAAGCCGGCTTTAAACAGATGTGGGACACCGTACAAAGCGGCAAGATATGGGAAGGTTATGTCAAAAACTTACGTAAAGATGGCAAATACTACTGGGTTATCGTCCATATTGTCCCTAAACTAGATGATGACGGAGTCATCACTGGTTATATCGCATCAAGAAAAATGCCTGACCCTAAAAAGTTACGCAAGATTGAAGTTGAATATAAAAAACTCTTAGATATGGAATAACGTCACCTAATTAAGGGCACCTTTAATAATATCTGAAACTTCCTGCATCGCTTCAATTAGAGCGTCTCGACTCTTAAAGTTTAACTCAATCCTATTTTTTGGTACTTCTTCTAAGGGATCAACATCAAATACTAAAACGTATGAGACCACTTCTATAACATCATGCTTTAACTCAGCCCACTCCAATGAGACTTGTGCTGTTTCACCACCTGCATTAATAGTAACAGCAGGATAGAGTCGTGTTGTTTTGCTTAAATCTATTTCGTAACCTTGTGCCTTATATGTCATCAATTATCCTAATCTTTAATTATGGGCACCTCTAAAAACCCTAAACAGCCTCAGCTATTTAGGGTTTTTAGAGGTGCCATCAATCTCTTTGAGTTCAAAATTACCATATAACCAGTGATAATACAAAGCGCCAAAAATGAAAAGTGAGCCTAATATATATGTAATTACATCTAGAGAGAAGTTAAGTTCAGCTAGCCAACCGATTAACATAGAAATAAGTGCAGCGGTCAATAAAAAAAGCATGTCGTTATAAGCCACCACTCTTCCATAATACTTCTCATCGGTATGATGTTGTAAAATCGTATAAGTATAGGACCAAAGTGTTGTTGTGCACAGACCAACCAGCAGTGATGCCATAAGTGAAAGATAGAAATCTTTCATCACCATACCCCAGATAATCACTGCGATAGCTTGAAACCAAAAGAGATATGCTAAGTTTTTATTATTAACATACTTACCAATAATAACAGGCCCAATAACCAGTCCAAGTGCTCGTGAGGCATGAAGCATACCAATGGCCAAGGATGTGGCAATAATATGACTATAATACTCATTCACCATTAGTGCAACTAAAGCATCAAATGCAGTAAAACCTACAATAGCGTGAAGAATTAGTAGATAAAACACCTTAGCATCTCTTTTTATATAGGTAAATGTATCTAGTAGCATTGCAAATACTTTTTCATGTTGTGGATTCTGCTTCACATCAATACTAAGTCCAATCAACATCAAAAATGCAATGACAAAAAGCATAGCATCTAAAATAAATGCTATTTTAACACCTACCTTATAGACTACAAAACCACTAATTGCCATACCTAGTGTGTATGAAATAGACCATATAATAGAGTGTATCTCATTAGCAAGTTGCAATTTTTTTACATGTAAAATTTTTGGAAGCAGAGCCATCTCTAGTGTAAAGTAAAAACTCGATGCTCCCATACGCACAACAATAAGAAAAAACAGTAGTATCATCTCAGAGATATCTGTAATAAATATGAGTGAAAATGTGGCAACAATCTCAATTATCAACATGACTAACATCATTTTTTTAGGATGAAATCTATCAATTAGAACACCACTAAAAGGTGCTTGTAATACTCCAGGTAAGAAGTGAAGTGCTGCGGTAATAGCAATAACTGAAGCTGATACCCCTAAATCTAACAGCAGTGTATATATGGCGACATTGCTAAACCACGCACCAAAATAGGCAATAAGCTGAATTGTTGAGAGCCTTGCTAAGACCTTCTCTTGTTTTAAAAGTTCTAAATAGCGTTGCATAGATGAAAGAGTATCTAAATAAGTTAATATTTATACAAAAAAGGTTTAAGTAATTTTTTTCTTAGCCGATTATAGGGATACAAGTTACTTTTAGAAAGGGGTTATTATGGAACTTATGCAAAATGTAGCAAAGATGCAAAATACTCAGGCAAATCCTGTTAAAGCAGAGACAAGTGCGGTGCAGATGCAGCAGCATCAAGCTGAAGCGATTCAAAAAGCTGAAGTAAAGCAGGAGAAGTTAGATTCTCAAACTGAGGTTAAATCGATTGATAGTGAAAAAGATGTATCACAGCTTGTTAAAGAACTCAATGATGCGATTAGTCCATTTAGAACGTCTTTAAAGTTTGGATTTGACAACTCTTCTGAAGATTTTTTTGTATCTGTAATTGAATCTAAAACAAATAAGTTAATAAGTCGTTTTCCAGCAGAACAAGCAGTCACATTTCTACCAAAAATACAAGAAGTCAATGGCTTAATGTTCGATCAAAAAGGCTAAGCTGATTCTTACTTAAGTGAGAGGAAAAAAAGCGATGAAAGAAAGGGACAAAATGAATAATTTAGCATATGATACGTACGCACAAAATAATGCGGCGATAGAGTCACCAGAAAAGCTTATAGAGATGCTCTATGAAGGTATTTTACGATTTAACACACGTGCAATTATGGCAATTAAATCAGAAAATATTGAGAAGAGATCGTACTGGATTAATCGCTCTATGGCAATTTTTGTAGAACTTATTTCAACTTTGGATTATTCTGGTGGTGATATAGCACACTATCTTAATGGTCTCTATAACTATCAACTTGAATTACTTCTTGAGGCTAATTTGAAAAATAATACCGAAAAAATTGATGAAGTAAACGGCGTCGTTAAAGGTCTTCTTGAGGCATGGAGAGAGACAACTTATGTGGCTCCAACAGTTTAAGATTGCTTTAGCACAGCAAAATAGTGACTCGATCTCTAAACTCTTAGATGAAATACCTACTTTTAAGAGTACATCTCAGATGAAAGAGGCACAGTATTTATTAGCTCAAGCCCTTGAGCTTATTAGCCAGTTCAAAGATGAGACAGCTCAGACACTGTCACAAATTAAGCAAAATAGAGACTACTTTGCCTCTATGAACACCTCAAAATCTTCAAAACTAGATGTCAGTACTTAAAAAAATCTACATGTAAATCTGCTTTATCTTTTCTCTAAACTTTTTTTGCTATAATCGCGTCAATTATTATAGTTTATGCCTCATACCATAAGGAACAGAATGAAAAAAGAAGTAAAAAAAGTTGTTTTAGCCTATTCTGGTGGACTTGATACCAGTATTATCCTAAAATGGCTACAAGATGAGTACCAGTGTGAAGTGGTAACTTTTACAGCAGACTTAGGTCAAGGAGAAGAGCTTGAACCAGCTCGCGCTAAAGCCTTAGAATTTGGAATCAAGCCTGAAAATATTTTTATAGATGACCTTCGTGAAGAGTTTGTAAAAGATTTTGTATTTCCAATGTTTCGTGCCAATGCAATTTATGAGGGTGAATATCTTTTAGGTACCTCTATTGCTCGACCACTAATTGCAAAAAGGCAAGCTGAAATTGCACATCTTACTGGTGCTGATGGTGTTAGTCATGGCGCTACTGGTAAAGGAAATGATCAAGTTCGTTTTGAGATGGGCTATCTAGGTCAAGACTCAACACTTACAATTATTGCTCCTTGGAGAGAGTGGGACTTAAACTCTCGAGAGAAACTTCTTGCCTATGCTCAAGAGCACGGTATTCCAATTGAGAAAAAAGGTAAGAAATCACCCTACTCTATGGATGCCAACCTACTACACATCTCATATGAAGGTGGAATCTTAGAAGACCCAAGTGCAGAGCCTGAAGAGGACATGTGGTTATGGTCCAACTCACCACAGAGTGCGCCAGATGAAGCAGAATATATTACTATTGACTATAAAAATGGTGACCCCGTTGCATTAAATGGTAAAGAGTTAAGCCCTGCTACTATGCTTAAGACCTTAAATGAACTTGGTGGAAAACATGGAATTGGACGTGTCGATATTGTAGAGAATCGTTTTGTCGGCATGAAAGCTCGTGGCTGTTATGAGACTCCAGGTGGAACTATCATGCTAAAAGCACACCGTGCTATCGAGTCGATTACACTAGACCGTGAAGCGGCACACCTTAAAGATGAGATGATGCCACGTTACGCAAAACTTATTTACAACGGTTTTTGGTTTGCACCAGAACGAGAGATGCTTCAAGCTGCCATAGACAACTCTCAAGAGTTTGTAAACGGAAGTGTACGTCTAAAACTCTACAAAGGTAGTGTTATGGTAGTAGGCCGCAGTTCGGAAATGTCACTCTTTAACGAAGAGTATTCAACTTTTGAAGAAGATGAAGTCTACGATCAAAAAGATGCAGAAGGTTTTATTAAACTTAATGCCCTTCGATTTATTATCGAAGGTAAAGCTAGAAAAAAATAAATTATAAGGACTAATAATGAGCATGATCAAAATAGATATGAATTCACCTGAGTTTCAGGCTGAGATGGAAAAAACAGTTAAGTTTACTGATAAAGTCAATAAACAATTTGGTTGGGAATATAACCCACAAGTAGAAGTTAACGAAGGTGTCCAGATGGGTCTGGCACGTTACAAAATGATGTATGGTAAACGTTTCTGTCCATGTTTTATGGTTGACGACACTGGTGATAAACCTAAAAGTGTTGATGACAGAGTATGTCCTTGTAAACCAGCAATTGAAAAAGAGATTCCTGAAATAGGTGCTTGTCACTGTGGAATCTTCTGTACACCAGAATTTGCTGCCGCAAAACGTATTGAACTTGGCATGGAAGAGGTAGTGCATACCCATTCTCGTGGCTTAAGCCAAGAAGAGTGCGATATTCTTTTAACTCAAGAAGATCTAGATGGCGATGAAATTGCTGCTTTAATTGAAGCTAGAGAGTTAGGAATGGTTGATTTTAAACTTGTTGATGTGCGTGAGCATATGGAGTGGCAGATGGGACGTATAAAAGGTGCAGATATACTTGTTCCGACAAGTAGCTTCTTTAATACACTTGATGAAGCAGAATTGGATAAAGAAGAAAATATCATTCTTTACTGCCATGTAGGAAGTCGTAGTTCACACTGTCAAAGAATGATGCACGACTTAGGCTACAAAAAAGTGGGTAACTTAGTACACGGTATCGTCTCATTCAGTGGCGAAATAGTTAGATAAATAGGACAGTTATGAAAGTATTATTAATTAAAGATGTAAAAGGGCTTGGAAAAGCAGGTGAGATTAAAGAGGTTAAAGATGGCTATGGTCAGAACTTTTTAATTGGAAAAGGCTTTGCTAAACATGCAACTAATGAAGTTATCAATAAACACAATGCCACTCAAAGAAAAAAAGCTGAAGCTGAAGCTACTGAAATAGAAGATATGAATGCTCTTTCTAAAAAACTTGATAAGCTTCAAATCGATATTAGCAAAAAACTTGGTAACACAGGTCATCTTTTTGGCTCAGTTACTAAAGAAGAGATTGCTCATGCTCTAAAAGATCAACACGGCATTGAGATTGATAAAAAGCACATTAACCACAAAGAAGCTATTAAGATGACAGGAATGCATAATCTTGATCTTAAGCTTGGTCACGGTATTCATGCCACATTACATGTAGAAGTTAAGGGAGAGTAATGTTTGACGCAACAACTATATTAGCTTTTAAGGGTAAAAACAGAGCTGTTATAGGAGGTGACGGTCAAGTCTCTTTTGGAAACACCGTTTTAAAAAACAACGCAACAAAAATAAGACGTCTGCATCATGGCAAAATATTAGCTGGTTTTGCAGGCTCTACTGCAGATGCCTTTAATCTATTTGATATGTTTGAAGACTACCTTGAGCAGCAGCATGGTGACTTAATGAAATCAGTTATTGAGTTTTCAAAAGCATGGCGAAAAGACAAAGTACTTCGCCGTCTTGAAGCAATGATGATTGTTCTTAATACTGAGCATATTTTTATTCTTACGGGAACCGGTGATGTTGTAGAACCAGAAGATGGTGCCATTGCTTCTATTGGAAGTGGTGGTAATTTTGCTATTGCAGCAGCTAGAGCCCTCAACAAACATGCAGATATTGATGAAGAGGCACTCGTTAAAGAGAGTTTACATGTAGCGGCTGATCTATGTATTTATACCAATCATGAAATTAAAACGCTCGTATTGGAGAGAATGTAATGAATATGATCCCTAGAGATACCGTCACCTATCTTGATGAATATATTATTGGCCAAGAGGATGCTAAAAAGACTATTGCTCTGGCGCTTAGAAATCGATATAGACGCATGCAGCTCACTCAAGAGCTTCAAGATGAGATTATGCCAAAAAATATTTTAATGATTGGTTCTACTGGTGTCGGTAAAACTGAAATCTCCAGACGACTTGCCAAGATGATGAACTTACCATTTATTAAAGTAGAAGCTTCTAAATTTACTGAAGTAGGTTTTGTCGGACGTGATGTTGAGTCCATGATTCGTGATTTGGTTATAACTTCTATTGGTATAGTAAAAGATGAATATCGAGAAAAAAACACTGACGCTATTAACGATTATGTCTTAAACAGTATTGTTGAAAAGCTACTACCTCCTCTTCCATCTTTGAGTAATGACAACAAAAAAGAGGAGTACAAAGCTTCTAAAGAACGCATGAAAGACAAGGTTCTTTCAGGAGCAATGGACGATAGAATAATTGAGATAGAGATGCCAAAAATGAGCATTGAGTTCAATGACACTAATATGTCACCAGATATGGCAAATGTTCAAGAGTCATTCTCCAAAATGTTTAGCTCTTTTAACAAAGAAAACGGAAAAAAAGAGATTAGCGTTAAAGAGGCTAAAACAGTCCTAAAAAACGAAGCTAGTGAAAAACTACTAGATATGGAAGCTATTAAGAATGAAGCACTCAAGCGAACAGAACAAGGTGGAATTGTCTTTTTAGATGAGATTGACAAAATTGCTGTAAGCTCTAAAAGTGAAGGTCGCAACGATCCGAGTAAAGAAGGGGTTCAGCGGGACTTACTCCCAATTGTTGAGGGCAGTACTGTAAATACAAAATATGGTAGCATTAAAACTGACCATATACTCTTTATTGCCGCTGGAGCATTTCATAAGGTAAAACCGAGTGACCTAATTCCTGAACTTCAAGGACGCTTTCCACTTCGTGTTGAACTAGAATCACTTACAGAAGAGGTTCTTTACAAAATTCTATCACAAACAAAAAACTCACTCTTACGTCAATATGAAGCACTCTTAGGTGTGGAAGATGTACAGCTTGAGTTCAGTGAAGATGCCGTTAAGGCCATGGCACATCTTTCGCAACGAACTAATGAAAAGACGGAAGACATTGGAGCAAGACGTCTTCACACTGTACTTGAAAAAGTATTAGAAGATATTAGCTTTGATGCAGATAAATACTGTGGAGAAAAAGTTACTGTCGATGCAGACTTAGTTCACAAGAAGCTTGATCTTATTATAGAAGATGAAGACACATCACGATACATTCTCTGAGGAGTAGAAATGACAAAAGCAGGTTTTGTGGCATTAGTTGGGCGTCCCAATGCTGGTAAAAGTACCTTAATGAACTGGATACTAGGGGAAAAAATTGCTCTAGTAAGCCAAAAAGCTAATGCTACGCGTAAACGTCTTAATGCTATTGTAATGCATAAAGAGAATCAGCTTATTTTTGTAGACACTCCGGGTTTACATGTAAAAGAGAAAAAATACTCAACCAGTTTATGCTTGATGAAGCGCTAAAAGCTATGGGTG
>JAYEKO010000068.1:0-10297 GCA_034661055.1 Campylobacterota bacterium | reverse complement strand
TGACAATAGCGATTATAAGAAAATTTCTTTTTCCTTTTATGGTTGAGAGCATCGTGGCTTATCCTTCGTCTAATATATTTACCAACTAAATAGTTAAAACAATGATACTCTTATATATATTTAACCACTCTTATGCCAAGGAAAAAGGGGTCAAAGGGGCTAGGTAAATCCCACGAAATATAAAACGAATCTTAACCAAAAGCTTTTTGCTCAAATAATTAATAGTAGATTTTCAACGCCTCATACTTTAATATTGCATGTTGCGCAACATGTGATATAATACTTTATGATTAAATCATTTATACATAAAGGACTTCAAAAGTTCTATGAAAATGGTACAACAAAAGGTATTCAATCAGAACATGCAAAAAAGATAAAAATGCGTTTAGTGGCATTGGATACAGCATTTTGTATTGAAGACTTGCGATTGCCAGGTTTTAATCTCCACTCTTTAAAAGGAGATAGAATTGAAGTTTGGTCAATAAAAATCAGTGGAAACTGGAGAATAACATTTCGATTTGAAGATGGAGATGTTTATATTGTAAATTATGAGGATTATCACTAATGACTATGCATAAACCCCCGCATCCTGGTGAATTTATAAAAGAAGTTTATCTTAATGAGCTAGACATTAGCGAAAGGGAAGTAGCTAAAAAGTTAAAAGTATCACCATCAACTCTTAATCGTCTTATTTCAACTCAAAGTAGTCTTACGCCTGAAATGGCACTACGTCTATCTATAACACTTGGAAGAACGTCTCAAAGTTGGTTATTAATGCAAGATAATTATAGTCTGTACAAGGCGAGCAAAGAGTTAAATTTGGATGATGTAGAAAAACTTGAAATTTCTGCCTAAAAAGTAAAAAGTAAGCCCCTAAATTACACACAGGGGCAATAAATCCACTTTTACATTAATCAGCCCGTAAAGGTACCAGACACTATCTTTTTGATAAAAATTTTTGAATTATTGTGTAGAAGAGCTACACCTCATAAAGAGATGTAGTATGAAGTAAAATTTATTTAACGTTAGTAGCCCAGTACTCACGAATCATTTTTTTAGTCTCTTCAGGTAGTGGAATATACCCTAGCTTTTTAGCTGATGCATCTCCATTTTTAAAAGCAAAGTCATAAAATGTATTGATTTTTTTATTCATTGCAACTTTTTCAGTTGGGAGCAGAATAAATGTTGCTGCAACAATTGGGTATGATGTATCGCCAGGTTGAAGTGCTAACATTGCGTAAAAGTTATCTTCTTTTGTCCAACTTGCATATTTTGCAGCCGCTTTAAAGTGATCTTCACGAGCAGTTACCCATTTTCCACTTGCAGTTTGAAGTGTTGCCGCTGCAAGATTATTTCTCTCTTTATAAGCATTTTCAATGTAACCAATAGTAAAAGGAGTCTGCTTTACTAAGTTAGCAACACCCTCATTTCCTTTACCGCCAATTCCAACAGCCCAGTCAATTGCTTTACCAGTACCAAAGTTGTTTTTCCAATTTTCAGAACTTCCACTAAGGTAGTATGTAAAGTTATATGTTGTTCCCGATCCATCTGAACGGTGAACCACAATGATTTTTTCATCTGGAAGTGTCAGCTCTGCATTGTCTGCTTTAATAGCTGCATCATTCCATTTTGTAATTTTACCTGCAAAGATATCTGCAACAACACTGTTCTTTAATTTTAGCGCTTCATCTGCAACACCTGGAATATTAATAGAAATAACAATAGAACCAATAACTGCTGGGTATTGAAGCAGTTTTTTCTTTGCAAGTTCTTTTGATTTTAGTGGCTTATCTGAAGCACCAAAATTTACAATACGCTTGCTAATCTGTTTAATTCCGCCGCCAGAACCAATTGACTGGTAATTAACTCTGTTTTTTGTCTTTTTTTGGTAGTTAAATGCCCAGTCATAATAGAGTGGAGCTGGAAATGATGCACCGGCACCGTTAATTTTGTCACCTGCAATTGATGACGTTACTGTTACTGCTGTAATTAAAGCAGCTGCTGCAATACGTTTTAGCATATATGAAACCCTTATTGAGTAATTTGATGATGAAATTCTAAAACACTTAGGTAACAGTAAGATTACAAAACAGCTGAGTGTTCGTAACCTTACTGTTACATTAGTTCACTACAATCCTGCTAATAATTACACTGTAAGGGGTGAGCGTGCTACCACGTTATGAAAATAAAATAAACGATATCCAAGGGATGATTACCTCACTATTGGGAGAGATTATCACATCAAGTCAAAAATCACTAGATGCTTACATCTCTCACGAAAGTGATGATTTTGATTTGGTAAAAAGTGAACTAAAGATCATAGATACTCAAGCCAATGCAATTGATAATGAAATTATTAAAACCTTTGCTCTTTTTGGTCCTGAAGCGAGTGAGCTTAGAATGCTAGTCGCTTACCTTAAAATGACGAATGAACTTGTACGCATTGGCGGGGGTGTTAAAAAGTATGCACGCCGCATGAAAGAGCACTGTGAAAGTGACTGTGATTTAAAACCGCTAGACAATACTATTGTACAGCTTCATAAAAGTAGTATAAATGCGTTACAATATCTCTTAGATTGTTTTGACAATTTTGATAGCTGCAATATGGAAGATTACTACCGCAAGGTAATGGTTGAAGAGAGCAAGAGTGACGATCTTTTTTCTATTTTGGAAAAAGAGATTATGACACTTATTATTGGTGAAAAAGAGCTCTCAATCGAGTATGTTAAAGTACTTGGAACTTTAAGAAAGCTGGAACGTTCATGCGACCGCTCCGTAAATATTGCAAATTTAATGCTCTTTGCCAAAGATGGTGGAGTGATAAACACTTACTAAAGGTTACAGATGAACGCACTTATTGTCATTGTAGAAGATGAAGAAGATATTTTAGAACTTATTGAGTACAACCTCGAAAAAGAGGGTTTTGATACTATCGGTTTTTTAAATACAAAAAGTGTGGAACAGATTTTAGAAGAGGAGCATGTCGATCTGCTCATTATGGATAGAAACCTACCTGGTATTGAAGGCAGTGAGTTTGTTGCTTCTGTTCGTAAAAAAGGCATTGATGTTCCTGTCATCTATCTTAGTGCCAAAAATAGAGACAGCGACATTGAAGAGGGCTTTGTACGTGGTGGCGATGACTACATCACCAAACCTTTTAATATGAAAGAGTTGCTACTTCGCATTAAAGCCATTTTACGACGCACCAAGGTGGGCTCTGTAGATGGTAGCATTGTTTACCGTGATATACATGTAAATCTTAATGCAAGAACGATTAGTATTGAGGAGAAAAATATTGAACTCACAAAACTGGAGTTTGATCTGCTTTATACACTAATTAATAACCAAAATGTTGTTCTAGAGCGTGACTATCTTCTTGAACATGTCTGGGGAAATGACGATGTCTATCAAGATAGAACAGTTAATGTCGCCATCAATCGCCTAAAAGAGAAGATTGATCCCGATAAAACAAAAGAGTATATTAAAACTGTCCGAGGTGTGGGATACACTCTGTGTTAAATATTCACCACGTCTTTATACTAAAATTTATAGGGCTTTTTCTAGGAACACTCTTTATGGCATCACTTGTTAGTTACCTCACTTTAAAAGAGATTGTTTTAGAGTACCATGAAGATCATCTTAAAAACTCCATTACTCTTATCTCTCTAGAATTAGATGAAATAGAAAATTTAGACAATTTTGCAAGCAGAGCCCATGATGCCACTAGCTTAAGAGTAACTGTTATTGATTATAACGGCGTTGTTATTGCTGAAAGCAACACCAATAAAATGGAGATGGAGAATCATGCCAACCGTGCTGAGGTAATAGACTCAAACTCAAATGAGTATGGTATTACAACCCGTTACTCCAAAACACTAAAAACAGATTTTCTCTATGTTGCTAAGCGCATAGAAACTACAAAAGCCCCTATTTATATTCGTCTCTCTATGAGCCTGGAACGAATTATGCAGAACTTCTATAGCCTATGGTTTAATCTTGTTGGCATTTTTATTGTTGTGACACTTATTGCAGTTTTTATCTCTTATAAAATGAGTGAACGTATTAGATCTGATATTGACCAAATTACCAACTATCTTGATGAGATTTCAAACAAGAATTACAAGGCCATTCTTAAACCACAGTACTTTAATGAGTTTTTACAAATTTCACTGTTACTTAAAAATTTAGTAAAAAAACTGGCTTCAAGGGAGAAACAGAAGCGTAAATACACAGCAAAACTTCGACTCATTAACAAACAGCGCAGTGATATTCTCTCTGCAATCTCGCATGAGTTTAAAAACCCTATCGCTTCAGTGATGGGCTATGCTGAAACTCTGCACGATGACCCTGATATTAGCGTTAAAATTCGTACTAAATTTTTACAAAAAATCCTCTCCAACTCTCAAAAAATGACCCACATGCTTGACCGTCTTGCCCTCTCTGTTAAGCTCGAAAATAATGACCTCAGCATTAAACCAACAAGCTTTGATTTGTGCCTGCTAACTGAAGATATAATCGCCAATATTTCAAAAAAATACCAAAGCCGTAAAATTATTTTTGAAGGAAATTCTCAAAAAATTCATGCCGATAAAACCATGATGGAGCTCGTTCTTACCAACCTCATCGACAACGCTCTTAAGTACTCTGAAGATGATATACATGTAAAACTCACTAAGCAGAGCATTGCTGTTGCTGACAAAGGTATGGGAATTGAATCGAGTGAAATTGAAAAAATAGCCTCCAAATACTACCGAGTACAGAAAAACACTTGGGATAACTCCATGGGCATCGGACTAGCCATTGTCACCTATATTTTAAAACTACACCATACTTCTCTTGAGATTAAAAGCGAAGTAGGTGTTGGATCAGAGTTTGGCTTTAATATTAAAGAGCTCAAAACGTAACCTAACTGTAATTAAACTAGCCTAGAATTCGGAACTTAAGAAGGAGTTTCAATTTTGAGCGTTTTAATAGATAAAATCTTTGCCGCATCGACAAAGATTATTGCCATCTCAATTCTTTTTATTGTTGCATGGATTTTCACCGTACTCTTTCAAAACTCACTAGAGTCCATTAATGCTCTTGGTTTTGATTTTGTAACAGAGAGTAAATGGGCTCCCAACTTAGAAAAGTTTGGGGCACTTCCTGCCATAGCTGGTTCGGTTATTTCTACCTTTTTAGCCATGCTGTTTTCAGTTCCTATTGCCATTGGAGTTGCCATCTTTTTAAGCGAGATTGCGCCAGCAAAACTTAAAGCTCCAGTGGGTGTCTCTATTGAACTTCTTGCTGCTATTCCTTCGGTCATCTACGGAATGTGGGGACTCTTTTATTTTGTACCTATTATTCGTGATAGCTTTGGTGGACTTGGTATTGGAATGCTCACTGCAGGTATTGTTCTTGCCATTATGATTTTACCTTTTATGGCAGCGGTGACTCGTGACGCGATGAATACTACGCCCGACATCTTAAAAGAGTCTGCCTATGCACTCGGTGGAACAAAATGGGACGTAGTTAAAGACATTGTCATACCTTACGCAAAGGCAGGAATTATTGGCTCTCTCATTTTAGCACTAGGTCGTGCTATTGGTGAGACCATGGCAGTTACCTTTGTTATGGGTAATGTACATAAAATCTCAACAGATATCTTAGCTCCAGCGACCTCAATTCCAGTAACACTTGCGAATGAGTTTACTGAAGCTGATACAGACTTATACTATTCAAGTCTTTTTGAGTTGTCACTCATTCTACTTGTTATTAGCTTTACCATCATATCAATTGCAAAATTCTACTTTTTACGTAGAAAAAGGAGTGTTAGATGACCCATACACAAAAACGTGTTCTCATCAATAAAATAGTGATGATCCTCTCAACACTTTCAGCACTCATTGGTTTAGCCTTTTTGTTTTGGATTTTAAGTATCTTAATATATAACGGCGTAGAAGCACTGAGTTGGACTATTTTCACCTTTGAAGGCGCCCCTCCAGGGTATGAAGAGAGTGGATTAAAACATGCACTTATTGGTCAGCTAATGATTGTCGCTCTTGCTACATTTGTCGGTGTTCCATTAGGTATTCTTGCAGGAACTTTTCTAAGTGAGTATGGGCAGAGCTCTAAACTTGCTGAGACTATTCGTGATATTTCAGACATTATGATGAGTGCCCCAAGTATTGTTATTGGTGCCTTTGTTTATGCAATTGTGGTTATGCCAATGGGACACTTTAGCGGTTATGCAGGTTCTGTTGCACTTGCCATCATCATGATTCCTATTATTTTACGAACCACTGATGATATGTTGCGACTTGTCCCTGCAACACTTAGAGAGGCGGCCTTTGCGCTAGGTGCTCCAAAATACAAAGTGATTATTCAAGTCGTTTACCGTGGCGCAAAAGCGGGTATTTTAACTGGAGTATTGCTTGGTATTGCACGAGTGGCTGGCGAAACGGCACCCCTGCTCTTTACCTCATTCAATGACAACTTCATGAACACCGATATGAATGAGCCGATGGCATCACTTACAGTTACTATGTATAACTACGCGATTAGCCCCTATGAAGACTGGCAACGTCTTGGCTGGGCAGCAGCATTTATACTCTCTATGTTTATTTTAAGTCTAAATATTTTTGGACGCATATTTTTACTCAAGAAAAAAGGCAGATAATGGCAACAATAGTTGACGTCAAAGAAGAAAAAGTTTTACATGTAAATAATTTTGAATTTACCTATGCAGGTAGTGATGAGCCTAGCTTAAAACAGATTAGTATGCCTATTGCAAAAAATAGTGTTACTGCACTTATTGGCCCATCTGGTTGTGGTAAAACAACACTCCTTCGCGCCTTTAACCGTATGCATGACCTCTACCCCGGAAACAGATATGATGGTGAAATTCTTTTTAATGGCCGTAATATTTTAACTTCAAAAGAGGATCTTATCCAACTGCGCATTAACATTGGAATGATTTTTCAAAAACCTACGGCTTTTCCTATGAGCATTTATGATAATGTAGCTTATGGTATGCGTCTTCAAGGAATTAAAAACAAGGGTGAACTTGGTGACCGTGTTGAAAAAGCACTTAGAGATGCTGCTATTTGGAATGAGGTAAAAGATCGCTTAAAACATGATGCAAATGGTCTCTCTGGTGGTCAACAGCAACGCTTATGCATTGCTAGAGCTATTGCCGTTGAGCCTAAAGTGCTTCTATTTGATGAGCCTACCTCTGCACTTGATCCTATCTCAACTCAGGGAATTGAGGAGTTAGTTACAGAACTTAAAGAGCGTGTCTCCATCATCATTGTAACTCATAATATGCAGCAAGCCGCTCGTGTTAGTGACTATACAGGTTTTATGTACTTGGGTGAGTTAATTGAATTAGGCATTACTGAAGAGCTCTTTGTAACCCCTAAAGAGAAGCTGACAGAAGAGTATATTACAGGTAAGTTTGGTTAATCACCTCTTGTAGAGGTGGGGCAATTACTAATTCTTAATGTACATCTCATAGAGAGTTAAAAGCTCTAACTGCTTATCATACTCAAATATTTTTGCATTTATTTCAGAAATAACTACAGAGTTTTCTAATGTTTCAATATCGTATTTGGTTTTATATCCTACACTAAAAAGATCTTTTGTATCTTGTAAAAGTTTTGCATATATTTCCCTATTTTCAAGGCTTAATGCTTTTTTTCTATTAAGATTTTCTATGTTCTGCATTACTTGCTCAAAAATAGCTTTTAACTGAATTACTTTATCCTCTTGAAGCACTTTTGATTTCAAGAAATCAACTTGAGCAGATTCAATATCTTTAAATGTATTTATATCTAATGGCATACTAGCTCTTATCCCATAATCATAATAATCCAGTCCATCATCACTCTTAATTGGTACACCATTATCATCTATGCCAAATATTTGATTTTCACTTTTTGACCAGTTATATCCTGCTGTAACACTTAGATTTGGAAGATATTTTGCTACAGTCATATTTTTATTGTACTCATCTCTTTGTATCTGAGCAGTTGCAACTTTTAAAATAATGTTATGCTTTAAGAACTCATCTTCGCTTAAAATATTTAGATGAGGTACAGATGCATCCGCATAATTTAAATCACTCAATGCGTTAAAACTAGAGACGAGTCTCTCTTTAGATGTTTGAATATCATAAAGATTTTGAATTACAAAATTTCTCTCTATGATAGCATTATCTAAGAATCCAGAATCGAGTTGTCCATTTAAATACTGCTCTTTTTTTAACTCTAAATTAATCTCTGAGTTTTTAATCTGTAACTTCTGCTTCTCTTGTTTTAAATCGGTCTGTTTTATCTGCATTAAAAGATAGACAGCATCTTTAATCATCTTTCTTTTTGCTACATCAATAGAGTAGTCAGAATACTTTTTAGAGGCATTGGCAAACTTAATGCCATAGTAGATACCGCCACTTTGAAAAATTGACTGATCCATCTTTATGGAGGCACTTTGAGTGGTTTGATCTTCTTTACTTGGATTACTAACACCATATGAGTAGTTCATACGAAGAGGAGCTATCCATGAGTCACGCAGCTTAGAACTTTCAGCTTCATTTTTTTCATAATCATACAAAAACTGCTGTTTTTTGTTCTTTGAAATATATGCATCTAGCTCGCCATCTGTTTCATTAGCTACAGTAGAGCTACTTAATAGCAGAGATAGCAGCATTAAGTGAATTAAAACCTTCATCAATTTCCTCTATAGAGTTTAAAATTAGCTGTATTTTACACTATTATCCATTATTTAATCTTCGTTAAAAGCTCTTCTGGAGATATCATTAAATGGTTGAACAATATATGAAAAGATGGTAAAATTCAGACAGACACAGACGATGGAAGCTTATGACTCTCGAAATACCTCAAGCATTACAACCTCTAATTCAGCACCTTATTACTGCGGAGCTAACACCTGTTATAGTTGGTGGTTATGTCCGAGATACACTTCTTAATCACCCCTCTAAAGATATCGATATTGAGATTTACGGCACACAAGATATTGAGCTATTAAAATTACATGTAAAACAGTTTGGCTCTGTTTATGAGGTTGGAAGCAGCTTTGGAGTACTTAAGATTCGGCTTGAAGATTTAGATGTTGATATCTCGCTTCCTCGAACTGAGTCTAAAACTGGCAGAGGTCACAGAGGCTTTAGTGTTAACACTGCACAAGATCTTAGCTTTCGTGAAGCCGCTTTGCGTCGTGACTTTACCATTAACGCTATGGGGTATGACACTCGCAGGAGAACGCTTCTTGATCCTTACAATGGAGAAAATGACTTAAACTGCAAAATATTACGAGAAGTCAATGCTAAGACATTTGTTGAAGACCCTCTTCGGGTCTATAGAGCCGTTCAGTTTACCTCTCGATTTGAACTTGAATGTTCCGACTCACTGCTAACGCTATGTGAGCAGATGGTTAGCAATGACCAACTCCAAGAACTTCCCAAGGAGCGTATTTTTGAAGAGTTTAAAAAACTGCTACTTAAGGCTAAGAAGCCCTCTATTGGAATGCGCCTAATGGAACGCCTTGGCATTTTTAGATATTTTAGTGAACTTGAGGGTATGTCTGCAATGAAGTGTAACTCCCAAAATGACATCTTTAAACACACAATTTTAACAGTAGATATGATGGCATCACTTTGTGGCAATGACACAAAACACAATTTACTTATGATGCTAAGTATTTTATGTCACAAGATGCTAGAAAATACACAAAGCTTTTTAAGTAAACTTACTAATGAACATGCGCTTATTTCTGAAGTCGCAACTCTTGTAAAATATAACCGTCAACCGCAAAAAATGTTTGACAACCGTGCTAGCGACAGTGATATTCTACGCTTAGCTACTAAAGTAAAACTAGAAGATTTAATTCAAGTTGCTAAGGCCATTGATTTAAAGTGCAATATAAAAACAGCACACCATACATTTAAAGCTGGAGCATGGCTTAGTAGGCGTGCCAAAGATTTACATGTATTTTCCAAACCACTCAAACCACTAATTCAAGGTCGTGACCTGATTGAGCTTGGACTTCAACCTTCTCTTAAATTTAAAACTATTTTGGATGACGCTTATGAAGCACAGCTTAACCTAGAATTTACATGTAAATCTCAAGCCAATCTATGGCTTAAAGCTTATATTACGAAATAGTTTATTAGTTAAAATTTATTATAAGTATAATTTAGTATTATTTTAAATAGAAAATATACTAAGGAAACTTTTATGAAACCATTCACACTATTTAGTTCTGTTACTCTACTGAGTACTCTATTATTAGCCAGCCCCTA
>JAYEKO010000067.1:0-10454 GCA_034661055.1 Campylobacterota bacterium | reverse complement strand
ACCCTAAATAGCCTCAGAGGAAAAAAGAGACGTAAGATTGTGCAAAACTTTTTATGAGTCATAGCCAAAGCTACGACGAGTAAAAATTTTGTGCAAGGCTATGTCTCTTTTTTCCTCCCGTAGGGCTGTTTAGGGTTATTAGAGGTGCCCTTAAGGTTAAACCTACTAAAATCCCATGAAATTGGTTCTGTTAAGCACATTAGCGGCAGCAGTTTAAGTGGTATTATATTAAGGATAGAACATGGTAGATAAAGCTTGTAATAATGAGAGTTGTATGAAAAAAGATGAATGTGCCCGTTTTCAAGCGTGGCTAGATGGCAATAAAAACTTTAAAACTTTCAAAGGAAATGCTAAAAAAGGGTGTGGACAATTTATTCAAAAATAGTCAGTAAACTTCTTTAACACGTCCTACATCACCGCTGGTAAGCCGTACCTTTATTCCATGAGGATGTGTCGCAGAGTTGGTCAAAATATCTTTTACCACTCCTTTTGTAAGTGCTCCGCTTCTCTGGTCTTTTTTTAAAACAATGGCAACACTCACACCACTTTTAATATTACTACGTTTTTTACCGTCCATCAGTTAGCTTTTTGGCTTATAGTTAAGTGCTTTTTTTACCGTATCTATAGAGCAGAAAAATAGTGCATCAAAAATAGGGTTAATTCGTGTTGTCTCTTTATCGATTGTATCAAAAGGACTAAATGTAAAGCCGTCACCATCATCTCTGTCTTTTGGTGTAACACTAAACTCAATAGGGTGAAAGGCACGAACGAGATTTAAGACTTTCTTGTAAGATTTATGATCTTTTTTTGGAAGTAGGTTACCATTTTTATGTTCATTAACACGTACTTTAGTCAGTAGTAAAATCTTGTCGTTAAAAATTACCTTATTCCACGTTACTGTTCCTAAAGGAAACTGAAACTTACTGTTTCTTGCAATGAGTGGATTGGGCTTTGCTTTATGCAGTGTCTCAACAAGTTGAAGAAAGAAGTTCTTTCCTCCAAAAGAGTCTGCACAGGCAATAAGTTGTTCATGAGCGGCTAGTTTACCCGCTTCATCTAGTTCATTAAAGTTGCACATGGCAGTTCCTTTTAACATTTAATATAGACCATAACAGTAGTTAAGACAAAAGATAAATCTTTTGTGAAGTTTTATAGATACTATTATAGTCTAAAACTAATAGTGTTTTGTTAAAAAAGCGTTGAGTTGATTGGCAAATTCATGCGCATTCTTTTGTGAGAAAGATTTTGGTCCCTTTGTCATCTCTCCACTCTCACGAATTTTCTCCATTAAATCACGCATGGCAAGGTACTGTTTGATGTTATCAACACTGTAAAGCTCTCCACGATGATCAATAGCATGGGCATTTTTAGTAATGATATGATCAGCAAGTGGAATATCTGCGGTAATGACTAAATCACCCTCTTGTGCCATCTCGACAATTTTTGCATCGGCAACATCAGCACCCTGTTCTACAATAATATACTCAACCAATTGAGATTTGCCAATATTAATTTTTTTGTTTGCAACTACAACAGTCTTAATTTTTAGTCGTTCAATAGCACGCAGTAGAATAGGCTTAAGTAAATTGGGAAACGCATCACCGTCAACATAAAGTGTCATCTGTAAATTCCTTGTTTAAAAATAGTAATATACAATAAATTTACCTCCATAACTCTCATCAGTTGCAAGAAGTGTTACATCACCTGTGAAGCCATTTTTAAAATCATAGGTTCCTCCTGCCTGAAGACGGTAAGCATCATCATCTAACTCTTCAATACCAACAAAGTAAAGTGAGGAGTAGACAATATCAAAAGGCTCTTTTTGTGTTGCTTTGAGATAGATGAATGTATCATTTTCAAAGGTTTTGGTATATTCAGCAATTATGGTTACATCCGTTTTACTCTGATAGCGCAGGCCTGCTAAATAGCTTGACTGTGACTCTTTGTAGCCAAAGTCACCGTGAAGTTCAAGTGCGGTGGTAGCGTTGGTTGAGAAATCAACTCCAAACACTCTGTTAGCAACTATAACATCAATATCACTCTCTCCAATTAGCATGTAAAGTTTAGCAGCCACCTTTGAGTCGGTATGTTCAAAAAGTTCTCTATTGTCATTAGTATCGGGTACTGCTAAGAGGGTTAGTGTGTAGTTGTCTATGAAAGAGGAGGGGGTACGTGTAAAATTAGTATGAGCCATAAGATAACCCTCTCGTGAAAGTTCGGGATAAATAGGGTTTTTAGGACGTTCAAAAAAGGCTAAAGGGCTGTAGGCATATCCTTTTCCCCAGCGTAGAACTTTTTTACCAACACTTAGGCTGTTTTTTTCATCTCCAAAATGCTGATAAAGTTCATTAAGTGTTGAAATATTTTGGCTAGGCGTTCCCTCTGTTTTATTGTAAAAATAGGAGTAGTCTCCATGCAGGTTTACCCACTCATAATCGAGGTCTGCTCTGAGATTAAACTCATTTTTACTTGAAACAATCTCCCTGTTGGTAGTGTCACTGTATATTAGAGTGTTATCACTTCGAATATAGCCTTGATACTCAAATATTTTTTTCTCAAAATTACTGGTATCAAAGTCTAAATCATCATATTCATCGCCAAAAAGCAGTAGAGTAATAAGTAAAAAAACTACAAGTCTCATTCTCGAATATCATCAATCTTTGAGAGGTTTTCTAGTGTAAAGACTGCATCATCAAATGTTTTTCTTTTCATCTTTGCAAATACAATAAGGCTTTTATAACCTTTTTGAAGCTGGCTTGTTGTTTCAAGAATTGAAGGGCGTACTATACCATCTCCAAAGTCTTTGGTTTTAAGATAGCGAATAGTTTTAAGGACAATTCCGCCCGCAATACACTCAATGCTTTTAGGAAATAGAGTTTTCTTATCGACAATCATTTTGAGTTTCTCATAGGTGACCGTCTCATTTTTAGCATGAAGTAATAGCGTATACTCACTCTCACTTTTACTCTGTGAAGCGATAGTGTACTCCACACTAAAATCTAGTCTCATAATATCGGCGTTGTTAAAGACTCCACCAGTGACACTTTGCATTGAAGCGATACGAAGCGGTTTGGCAATACCAGGTATAAAAAGCCACATGTTTTCTCTCAGTCGTAAGGTGGCACGTCCATGATCGCTCTTTGGCTCTAAAAAGAGTGAGATGACCTTATCTTTATCTTTTTTAGCCATGTACATGACAAACTCTTTTTTTGTTCCATCTGACTCAATGTTGATTAGCTTACGATAACTCTCATAAGAGAAGGGCTGCAGTCGCTCATCAATCTGTTTGAGCAAATCAGTACCTAGAAGTAACATCGGTAAGAGTAACACAAGTAGATAACGCATTCTAACTCCTTAGTGCATCAACAGGATTCATCCGTGATGCTTTCATGGCAGGGTAGAGTGAGGCAACTGCCGCAATAATCATAACTAATACAGAGATAAAAACTATTTTAACAAATGGCAGAGATGGAGTAAGTAAAATCTCATCTTGACGACCAAAGGCGATGGTAATATCTCCCGTTAGAGCAATGATACTCAAAGATACAAAGGTTCCAAAAATAGTTCCTGCAGCTCCAAGTAGCAGACCCTCAAATAAAAAAGTAAAGACAATGAATGATGGTGCAGTTCCAATGGCACTTAGGGTTCCTACCTCTTTAATACGTTCATACACACTCATTATCATTACATTTAAGATGGAGACGAGCACAATAGAGATGAGAATAATCTGAATGGAGAGACTCATTAGGTCAATCATCTTGGCAATGTTACTAAAAGGGCTGAGTTTTTCCCAGTTGTGAATCTCAAGACCTTTTTTCTCACCACTAAGGAGCTCTTCTCTTAGCTTTTTTTGGACATTTTTCATCATGGAATTGTCACTTAATCGGATGACAATCTCATTAACTTCACTGCCTCTAATTCGCAGTAGTTTACGAGCATCTTCTATGTGAATGTAACCGTCACGTCCACCAGGACCTGAGATAATCTCAATGACTCCTGCAATCTTAAAGGTGAGTGCATTCATAGAACCTGACTTATTGGTTGCAACAAGAACTACAGCATCACCGGTTTTAAGTTTCATTCCCTTGGCAACAATATTAGGAATGAGTACTTCACCTCGCTTAATGTTATGCTCTCCCTTGATTCGTGTCTGTAGTAGTGGGAGGGTTTGATGTTCATGTTCAGGATCAATTCCATTAAGACGTATGTTAGTCGAGGTCTCAAAGTTACTAATCATAGCTGAGTGTTTAAGACGAAATGAGTAGGAGTCTATAGCAGGTATAGCTTCTAATACAGAGGTGATTTTCTCTATAGCTTTTTTGGGTAAATTTTTGTCTAATGGCATGTTATCAAGACTAACCACATAGCCTTTTTTGTGGATTTGAAGATGTCCTAACATACTGTCTGTAATCTGTCCAATCATGTAGGATTTGAAGCTTCCTGAAAATGCGTAAAACAGAAGAACAAAGATAACACCAATGGCAATGAGAAGGGTAGTTAAAATAGAGCGACGCTTATTTCTTTTGAGTGTTCGGTAGGCAATTTTTAGACTTTTCATGATACAACCTCGTCACTAACAATTTTACCATCTTCAAGAGTAACAATACGTTTAGCCTCATGCATAATTTTAGTGTCATGGGTTGAAAAAATGAAGGTAGTTTTAGAGTCTTCTTGCATCCCTTTCATTAAGTCAATGACCTTTTTAGCTGAGAGACTGTCTAAGTTGGCAGTAGGCTCATCTGCTAAAATAATGCGAGGTTCAACTACTAAAGCACGAGCAATAGCTACGCGCTGCTTCTGTCCACCACTGAGTTGATCAGGGTATTTGTCAATATGTTCGAGCATTCCAATGGCATCAAGAATTTTTTCAACACGTTTTTTGGTCTCTTTTACATGTAAAATTACCGAAAGAGGAAATTCAACATTCTCAAAGACGGTAAAACTCTCAATGAGGTTAAAATCTTGAAAAATAAAGGCAAGATGTTTAGCACGAAATTTTGAAGCATTACTAGTTGTCAGTTCTGAAATAACTTCACCATCTATGGTGATTTGGCCACCATTAGGACGATCCAAACAGCCAATGAGATTTAAGAGTGTACTTTTACCACTACCACTAGGGCCAACTATGGCTAAAAACTCTCCCTCATCAATAGTTAGGTCTAAGTCATGAATTACGGGGGTGACTACCTCACCGTCTCTATAACTTTTAGAGAGATGTTCTATGGAAATCATAAATACTCCTGATGCTTGAGAATATCTAAAAATTATAATACATCTATTCTTTTAGTTGGCTTCAACTGACGTTAAAATTAAATAATACTATTAATATTAACGTCAGCTTTCATAAGCTATACTTCTGAAATTGATAATTAATATTAATATTTAAGGAGATGTAATGGAGTTAAGTAAGCGTTCACTTGAATTTTTTCCAGTACAGCTGTTTGCAGTGATAATGGGACTTTCAGGTTTAGCCATTGTTTTTGCTAAGGCTTATCACCTTATTGATATGCCGTATTGGATTTACGCAACACTACTTTTTGTAGATAGCATCTTATTTTTAGGAATCTTTACAGCCTATATGATGAAATGGCTCATTTATCCTGAGGCAGTTAAAAAAGAGTTTTTACACCCTATTAAGAGTTCATTTATGGCAGCAATATCAATTAGTTTTTTACTAGTTTCAATTGCTTACTATGACTTTGCTCCCACAGTATCCATACTGTTGTGGTATATCGGTGCACCGTTACAGTTACTTTTTACACTCATTGTTATTCGCTACTGGATTCACAATGACTTAAAGGTTGTTCATAGTAACCCTGCTTGGTTTATTCCCATTGTTGGGAATGTATTAGTCCCCGTTATTGGGGTAGAAGCAGCACCTATGTATGTCTCGCTTTTCTTCTTTGCCTTGGGACTGTTTTTTTGGATAGTGCTTTTTACCATTATGATTAATAGAATTGTATTTCACCATCCCATGGCTAAAAAGTTAGTGCCGACATTTTTCATCTTCATTGCACCGCCATCGGTAGGTTTTGTGAGTTATTTTCGTATTACTAACGGCAGCATAGATATGTTTAGTATGTTTTTATATTTTGTAGCACTGTTTACACTGCTACTACTACTTTTTATGGTGAAGATGTTTGATACCAAACAGTTTTATATTTCATGGTGGGCGTACACATTCCCCCTTGCGTCTATGACCATAGCAACTCTACTGTTGCATATGGCTTTAAATACTCATGTAACATATTATGGCTCAATTATTTTAATGGTGCTTACCACAGCAGTTGTCGGGTTTGTAACATCAAGGACAATTAAAGAGTGTCGAGCAGAAAAAATTTGTATATCGGAGGAAGAGTAATGAACAGTTATAGAGGTGTTTTAATTGGAACAATTTTAGGGGTGGTTTTTAGCCTATTTGTAACTGGTATTGCATTTAAGGTTGCAGTACCAACTATGTTTTTTAAAGAGATAAACACCCCCTACGCATTTGATAAAACTGTAGAGATACTTAAAAGCAGAATAAATAAGCA
Source organism: Campylobacterota bacterium (assembly GCA_034661055.1). Taxonomy (GTDB): domain Bacteria; phylum Campylobacterota; class Campylobacteria; order Campylobacterales; family Sulfurimonadaceae; genus QNZR01. Next base: position 3,921 of record JAYEKO010000067.1, on the reverse strand, counting down.
AGAGGGTTGGCACGTTACTGATGTGATTAATCAGCAACAAGAGGTTTTAGATAATGGAGGCAGTGATGTAGGTAAGGTTAAAATCATTAAGTTTTGTAACGGTAAACTCTCAGGAGAGATGTTGGATGAAGATAGCAGTAAATTTATGGCGGCTAAAATGCCGTTAAGTATTGCTGTCTATGAAAAAAATGATGGTAGAGTGACTATAGCAATGATGAACGGATATGTGATGGCACGTCTCTTTAGCGGAACTAGAGAGGGTGAGATAATGGAAAAAGTCATAAAAGATATGGAGTCAATTCTAGGCTTTTTACACTTTAGATATACAATATTTTAAATAAGGAAAAAAAGATGATAATAGCAGTTCCCGTAAAGACAGATAGAGAAAACTCAGCAGTAGCACCACTTTTTGGTAAATCAAAATGGTTTGCTTTTATTGAGGATGGTAATATTAGCATAGAAAAGAATGAGGCAAAAGGTGGAGCAGCAGTCGTTGCATGGTTATTGGCAAAAGGTGTGAAGAGTCTTATTATTCAGCATATGAGTAACCCACCATACCAGAAGATAGTAGAGGATGGAAGTATCACCGTTTATCATGCAGGAGAAGCACGTATTGAACTCGATGAGCTTCTTATAAAGTATGATACCAACTGTCTTGCAGTGATTGATGAGAGTAATGCTGAGGGTATTATTAAAAACAACGATAGAAAACATCAAAACCACTAAACAATAGATCTTGAATATATCATTAACATCTATTGGTACTATTTGCTCACCATTTTATGATTTGGTGAATATGCCTATTCAGCCTAAAGGAGCAGAAGAGACCTATGCAACTATTGTACTTAAAGAGGAGTTTGTAGAAGGTCTTAAAGACCTAGACGGCTTTAGTCATCTCTATTTAATCTACTATTTTCATGAAGTCAAAGAGCCTAAACTTAGTGTCGTTCCTTTTAATGACACTACAGATACTCCTAGAGGAGTCTTCTCTACAAGAACACCCATGCGCCCTAACAGTCTTGGACTTTCTGTGGTTAAACTTGTAAAAGTAGAGGGTAATACTGTTACCATAAAAGGCGTGGACATACTTAATGGAACACCACTGCTAGACATTAAACCCTATATTGAGAATTTTGATAAAGTAGAAGGTGTGGTAGCGTCGGGTTGGATGAAAGCAACGAAGCAAGAGGTCAGTAGCAGAAAATCAGACCATCGTTTTGTTCAAGTGTAATGACGTTAGATATGCCCTTTAGAGTGACTAATATTTGCTAGCAGTAAAAATACTCCAAGTCCAATAATTAGAGCTGCTGCAAAAAATTCAAAAACATAGCCGTATTTTCCAAAGGCGTTGCCACCCTTTTTATGTAAAGCAACACTAAAAATTCCAGCTAAAGATATGGTCAGTCCCATACCAATACTCATTACAAGTGCAGTAGCAATTCCCACCAAGTAATGTCCTAAACTAATGGCAAAAAGAGTAATAGTCATGACCCCGGGGCAGGGGACTATGCCGGCTGAAAAGGCTACAGCTACGTCACTTCTGTTTTTTACATGTATTTTCTCATCCACTTCTTTACGGTGCTTGTAGGCTTCATAAACTAAATAGAGTCCTACGGTGATGATTAAAATAGCAGAGATTAACATAGAGGTGTGCGCAATATTGTGAAAGGTCTTAGTAAAAAGTTTTTCAATTATGTAGTAAACAAAAAAGGTAAGAATAAGTGCTGATGTCGCATGAACAATAGCGATGAGGTAGCCCATTTTAAACGCTCGTTTCATACTTCCACCCTGTTTTAAGAAATAGAATCCAACCAATGCCTTTCCGTGACCCGGTCCTGCGGCATGTATGACACCATAGGCAAAGGCGATGCCTAAAATAATAAAAAGTCCACTAAGAGAATCTCCATTTTCTAAACCTCTTAAATTACTAGAGACAAGGGAGTTAAGCTTGTACTGCCAAGTAGTAAGTGTGTGGATAAAGCTGCTGTATAGTTCACTCATTTTAACTCCAGTTTATAGCCAAATGTTCGATCGCCATCAAGTTTTTTGAGGCTTACTTTTTTGTCTGTATCACTAACAGTTATGAAATCTTTTTCTAATATATAGGCGGTAAAAAGCTCATCATCAAAGAACTCAATGGAGCTAACCATATCTGGCAATGGAAGTGTAAAATAGTAGTTTAGTTGATAGTTTTCAATGGTCGCTAAAAATGAGGTGACTTCAGGAGTGGCAATCTGTTTAGAGCCACTGTAAAAATAGGTGTAGTACTCGTACTTAATAAGAGATTTAAAGGTATCTTCAAAAAGGAGCTTGCTCTCTGCTTCGCTGAACTTTCCATTTCCGTCACTATCATAATCCATAATCATCATCTGTGAACTCATCTCATCAAGTACCCAACGAATGGTTAAAGAGTCCTTGTTGAGTGTAGGATGAACATCAATAAAACAGTGAGGATGGGCACTTAAAAAAGTACCAAATAAAAGAAAAAAAAGTTGTTTCAATCGCATAGCTCTCTTGGTTAGTGGGTTAATATCCACTCACTAAGCAAAAAAAGTTCCTCTTTTGTCAGTTTAGAGTTTGGTGGCATGGTTGCTTTAAAACCTTTCCAGTTTCCACGACTTCCATTTTTAATACTTGACATAATCCGCGTAGCATCACTGTGCTTTAAAGCAATAGCTTTTAGTGATGGTCCCACTTTTTTAATGCTAGGGTTATGACAACTCAGGCAGCTGTGTTTGCGGGCAAGTTGCTCACCTTTTGGCAGAGCATTTAAATCAGATTGCTGCTGTAGCATGTTTAAAAATTTTGTCTGGTCATAGTGCTCAAACATGTAAAGCGCAATAGCCTCTAACTCATCAAGTGTTAAGTTGCCTTTTTGTGCAGGCATTAAGCCATATTTTTTAAGACTTTCTGCGTCACAAAATGTTTTCTCTAGAGATGGTTGCATCACATAGTCTTTAAGAAAAGCAACATATTTTGCCTTAGTTTCAGCAGGAGTGATGCTTTGCATATTACTTTTAATGTGAAAAGCAACCGCCATCATTGGAGGTGCTATCTCATCTGGAGATGTTTTTGCAGGCATATGCAAATCATGACAGCTCATACACTTCTGTTGCAAAAGCACTTCTCCATCTAAGTTAGAAAGATTTTTGGTCTCACTACAACCACTAAATAAAAGTAGCGCAAGAGAGACAAAAAGACTATTTTTTAATAGTAACAACAACCGCTCCACGCAAATCACCCATTTTGTAGTTGGTGGCTTTATCATTTGGATAGTGATCTTTTAAGAACTTAGAGAGTTTGGGGTTTGTAATATTGCCATGACATTTAAGACAGACACCTTTGTTAATGTTAAGAGGCTTGTAGTATTTTATTGTATTTTTATCAACACGCTCAACTAAAAATTTTGGAAGAATAACATTGCTGTCTTGTAAGTTTTGAAGGGCATTCATAACGGTTTTTTCAGAACCTACAGGTCGGTTAGCAGGGTTGCGGTCTTTAAGACTAATACGCTTCACAGATACGTCCTTACCGGCATTCTTGTCAGTAAACTCTGTTAATAAGAACGCTTGTTCATTACAGAATTTAGCAGCTCCGAGGGGACCCTCTTTTTGCATATGTCCCTTGAGGTTCTTACCCAATGTTTTTAGCAAGCTCATACTCACTTCATTACCTGTTTTAACAACATCGTCATAAACCTCTTGATGGCTCTGATAGGGGCTGGCTAATAATAGAGTACTCAGTAGAGTAACAGAACTAAATAGTGTGAATGGTTTCATAAAAGTTTCCTTAGTATATTTTCTATTTAAAATAATACTAAATTATACTTATAATAAATTTCAACTAATAAACTATTTCGTAATATAAGCTTTAAGCCATAGATTGGCTTGAGATTTACATGTAAATTCTAGGTTAAGCTGT
>JAYEKO010000066.1:0-10626 GCA_034661055.1 Campylobacterota bacterium | reverse complement strand
ATGCTTCGTGACTACTTCAGTAAAGATGCCATAATGATGCTTGGATGTAAGCAGATGTACGTTGCTCTTGTTACTGAACACATCCCACTAAAAGAGGTGGCTCTCGCTATTACAACAGAGCGACTGAAGACTTTTTTTAGAGATTTTATTAAAAGTACAAATGCTCAAAATGTTGCTGTTTTAGGTCTAAACCCACATGCTGGAGATAATGGTGTTCTTGGTGATGAAGAGTATTTTATTGTAGAGGCAATCAACACCATTAATAGTGAGCTTGATTATACGGTATTTAAAGGTCCAATAGTTCCAGATGTAGCCTTTACACCTGATGTTAGAGAGAAATACATGTATTTTATTGCGATGTATCACGACCAAGGTTTAGCACCTCTAAAAGCGCTCTACTTTGATGAGAGTATTAATGTATCCCTTAACCTTCCTATTGTTAGGACTTCAGTTGATCACGGTACGGCTTTTGATATTGCCTATAAAAATATTGCCAAAACACAGAGCTATATCAATGCACTAAGAGCTTCCATAGAGTTTTAACACATTTCAACCACATTGTTTAGTTAGAATAATAGGCAAGGAACTATTATGATAACTACAATACCACCTACACCAGTAAATAGGCAGATTAAGCTCGATAAGTACAAATATATTATGAGCAGAACTGATGTTCGCGGACATATTGAGTATGCCAATGACTATTTTACAAAAATTTCAGGCTACAACACAAAAGAACTCATTGGTGCCAATCACAATATTATTCGCCATCCCGATATGCCTGCTATTATTTTTAAATTGATGTGGTTACGTCTTAAAAGTGGTCAACATATACATGCAGTTGTAAAAAATTTAGCTAAGAGCGGTGAGCATTACTGGGTCACTACCAAGTTTGATATTAAACGCCATCCATTTGACAACACAATTGTCGGTTATCTTGCCTATCGTCAAGCAGCACGCCCAAATACCATTAAAATCATCTCAGATTTATACAACAAACTACTAGAGATTGAACAACTTAATGGTGTTGATGCTTCAGAAAAATATTTACGAGGATTCTTAGAAGAGAAGCAAACTACCTATGATAATTTTATTGATAAAGCTATTGAAAACAATAGTGTAATGAAGATGTTCTTTAATACCATGAGTACCTTTTTTAAAAATAAGTAATTTAGAGGTGCCCTTTATTATTCTATAAGCCCTACCTGCTACAATAACTTAACATTTTTAAACGACCAGGGATTTTATGAATATTGCAGATAAAAAGAGCTACTTATCACTTATTGAACATAAAAACTTCTCTATTAAAAAATATAAGCACCAATTTGTTAAATCTTTTTTATCACTATGTGAACATTATGTAAAGAGTTCATTCACTCGAGATGATAAAATCAAAGTCGCTATTATAATTTACGAGCATTTCTTTACAAATAAATCCATAGACATAACTTCAACACTACAACATCTAACCCACTATTTAAAGAAAAAAGCAACTACGCAAGCGTTGCTTTCAGACCTTTTCTTCACATTTTTAAGTGACTACAGTCAATCACATATTCAAAATTTATCAACATGGAGTAATATAAATACCATCACTGTTGCTATTGACAATTTCATTAAAGCGTCACAGTCCATTACTCCGGTACATAGAGAACTAGTAGAAGATCGTATCGATATTATGCCTGATGATATCGCCATTAATTTTTTAGAGTCCATACGACAACAAGGCAATAAAATTAGAGTACTCAACACCTACAATGGTATTCCCATTGAGTTTAGTGCCAAAGTTGTACACACATCTGCTACAAAAGTACTCATCAAAGCCCATGCACTGCAAAATATTGCGGCAAGCTTTCAGGGAGGAATCTACATTTTATGTGAAAGCGAATTTGGATCAGATCTCTATGCTAATGTAAAATCACGTGTATTTAAAAAGCATGATTTACTGGAGTTATCTCAGTTTGATCAGCTCTCTTCAGTAATTCATAAACGTCAAACCGTTCGTGTTTATCCTGAGATTAAAACCAATATTTTGATCAATAATTTTACTGCTACACTCTTTGATATCTCTGTTGGTGGTGCCGCTGTAGTCTCATCACGTGATTTTAAACTTGAACTCTATGAAGTTGTCACCATTAAAATTCCAGATATACTCTGTGGAAAAATACTTCATCTTAACGCAGAACTCATTCATGTCTCACGATTTGAGACCGGATTTAAGTACCATTTTAAACTAGATCTCTCGGCCGCAGTTGAATCTGACATTAGTAAGTATCTGATTCAACGTCAAAAAGAGATTGTTGCAGAACTTAAAGAGAAGCTAATTTAAGAGAGTCTTTCTAGGTACTCTTCATACCCAAACTCTTTAATTACATGTAATTTCTCATCACTCCCCCAAATGGCTAATGAAGGAAGCTTAATACCGTTAAATGTAGTATTTTTAACAAACGTGTAGTGAATCTGATCTTCAAAAATAATTTTATCACCAATTTTTAGTGGCTCATCAAAGGAGTAGTCTCCCATAATATCACCCGCCAAACAGGTGTTTCCAGCAAGTCTGTAGGTGTGTGCTTTTACGCCAGCCTCAGCGCTTCCTCTAACCATAACACGGTACGGCATAGCCAAAGTATCTGGCATATGAGCTTCAGCAGAGGTGTCTAAAATGGCAATATTCATGCCGTTATTTACAATATCTAAAACAGAAGCAACTAAAAACCCAGTCTCCCAACCGACAGCTTCGCCAGGTTCTAAATAGACTTCAATGTTATTATGACGAGCTTTAAATGCTTTTATTACATCTATGAGACGTTCAACATCATAATCTGTTTTAGTAATATGGTGTCCTCCTCCAAAGTTGACATACTTCATAGTGTCTATAAAGTCTCCAAATTTTTCCTCAAATGCTTCTAACACCCCTTCAAGTGCATCTACATTTTGCTCACACAGTGCATGAAAGTTTAAACCATCAAGATATTGAAGTTGTGAAACATCAAAATTTCCAATAGTAGTTCCTAACCGACTGTAGAGCCCACAAGGATTATACAGATCTACAGGTGATGATGAAACCTCAGGATTAACACGCAATGAAACAGAAATGTTGGGATTTATTTTTTTTACATGTAAATGGTATTTATCTAATTGTGCTGGTGAATTAAAGACAATGTGATCAGAAATTGTAGCAATCTCATTAATATCTTCTTCATTAAAAGCGGGTGAGTAGGTGTGCAGCTCCCCTCCCATTTTATCATAAGCTAGTTTTGCTTCATGAAGTCCACTAGCGGTTGCACCTTTTAAATATTGCTTGACTAAAGGAAAAGTGGAATGCATGGCAAACCCTTTAAGTGCCAAGATAATTTTAGCACCACTGCGTTGCTGTACATCGTCTAAAATTTTAAGATTACGCTCCAGCAGAGCTTCTTCACAGACATAACAAGGTGTATTAATACTGTTAATTATATCTTTTGTCATATTATTTTTTACTGTGTGTCTCTTCTATAATATCTGCAATATCATGCTCCGCACTGCTGTCAATATCTATCTCTTGAACTAGCCCTGCTTTTGGATCATTAAAACAGTGCTCATCTAACTGCTTCTCACTTCTAGCAACAATGACAGAGACGGTAGCATCGCCTGAGACATTGACCGCAGTACGAACCATATCAAGCAGTCTATCAACTCCTAAAATCAGTCCGATTCCCTCAAGCGGAAGTCCAACTTGAGTAAATACCATCGAGAGCATAATAAGCCCTACTCCTGGAACACCAGCGGTACCAATGGAGGCCAAGACAGACATTAAAATAACAGTTAAATAGCCAGCAATTCCCAACTCCACTCCATAAGCATTAGCAATGAAAACCGTAGCAACTCCTTGCATAATAGCAGTTCCATCCATGTTAATAGTCGCACCAAAGGGAACAGTAAACGAGGCAACAGAGTTATTGACTCCGAGTCTATCGGTGACTGTTTTTAGAGTAATTGGAATGGTTGCGTTAGAGCTTGAGGTACTAAAGGCAAAGATTTGAACACTACGCAGTTTTTTCATTAGCACTACCGGGCTTAATCGAGTAAAAATTTTTAAAATGGTACTAAGTGAGACAAAAAGATGTATTAAAAGTGCCGCAATTAAAACAAGGACATAAGAGGCGAGCTCAACAAGTAGATCAAGACCCAAGTCAGCTATTGCTTTAGCAATCAGTGCAAATACTGCATATGGTGCAACACTCATAACAATATTTACCATGTTCATCATCACTTCATTAATCAGCTCAATAGGCTCAACTAGCGGCTTGGCTTTTTTCCCAAGCATTAAAATAGATATTCCTAGCAATATTGAGAAGAAAATAATCTGTAGCATATTACCCGAAGCCATAGCATCAATGACATTAGAGGGTACAATATTAATTAAGACGTCTGAAAGTGGTGGCGCATCTTTACCGGTAAACACTGTAGCAGATGTTAAGTTGGCATCTTGCCCTACTCCAATAACAGCGGCAACACTAATAGCGGTAGCAATAGCAATAGCCGTTGTTAAAAGATAGAGTGCAAATGATTTTAATCCGACTCGACCAAGCGATGAGATGTCACCAATACCTAAAACTCCTGTTATTAAAGAGAAAATCACCAAAGGGACCACCAGCATCTTAAGGGCTGTAATAAACATGGTTCCCATGATGTGAAACAGACCATCAACAACATAATTACCAACAAAAGTATTGTTGGCATTTAGTCCACTATAATTAATAATTAAACCGACAATAATACCAAGTACCATTCCAAGAAGTACTTTTGTTGTTAATGTCATTTTTTTTTCTATTTTCATCGCTTATCCTCAAACTTCTAAGCAGATTCTACAGTATAATTTAGTTAAAATACAACACTATTTAAATTAGGGGTATTGTGTGTCAGGTTTTATTCAAAAATATTTATATCTAAACTCTAAAGATGCTTCATCAAAAGCAATTTTAACATATATTTCAATTGCTTATCTATTTAGTTTAGCAATTCGGTTTATTCTCTTTTTTCAAACACAATCAATTGAAAGTTTTTGGCTCAATGGAGATCCACTACCTATCTGGTCACCAGATGCCGGGCTTTATGGCTACTATGCTAAACAGCTACTAGCAGGTCATAGCTACCCCTATGTCGCAGAATATATGCCGGGTCATCTAGTTGCCTTCATTACATCAGCCTTTAATCTTAACATTGATTGGGTCATGTTCTTGCTACCAGCTTTTTTATCTTCTTTGGTAGTTGTTCCAATTGTTCTTATGGGACACGCTCTAAAATTGGTTCAGGTTGGATTCTTTGCTGCACTCATTGGTAGTATTGGCATTAACTTCTACACACGCTCACACCTTGGCTACATGGATACAGACACATTAAACCTATTTTTTCCATACATGGCAATTGCGTCCATGATGTTGACGCTACAGCAACGAAGTTATATTTGGGGTGCAGTATTTATAGCATCTCTTGTTGGTTTTCACTTCTGGTACCACTCCTCTTTAATTATTATAGCTTCAATTGCAGCAATGACTCTTGTAGTAACACCCATAGTATTTAAAAAGAGATTAGCTTTAATTGGTTCTGTATTAATTATTATTGCTGCTCTATTTAGTGTTGATGTTTCAAAAATTGTCAACAGAGCCGGCCAATATGTAAATTCAGACACTGTAGTAACGTTAAAGGGAACTGAGCAAACCTACCACTTCAATAACACATTAGGGACCGTATCTGAAGCCATAGATGCCTCACTCTTTGAGATTTCACCTATGTTTGTAGGAACTGAATTTTATGTAACATTGGCTCTACTTGGCTATGTATTACTCATTATTAGCCGTCCTATCTTTTTAATGGCGCTGCCTATGGTTGCTTTAGGTATTGCCGCATCAGAGCTAGGTATGCGATTTACTATGTTTGCTACGCCAATATTGGCTTTTGGATTTGTATTTTTATTTAATTTAATTCAAAACCATTTCCCAAACAAAAAACTACCACTTCTTGCAACCATAATTGGTGTTGGACTAATGCTCTACAATATTTTAATTGTAAATGCCTCAACCGGACCCTATTTCTTTAAAAAAGAGGAGGTAAAAACATTAAAAGAATTTGCAACGCTCAACAAGCAAAAAGACCTTATCTACTCATGGTGGGATTATGGATGGCCTCTATGGTATTACATTGGTGCCAACAATACTCTAATTGACAATGGACGTCACGGTAGCGACAGTTACTTAGTTTCTAAACTACTGCTCTCACATAATCCAAATTTTGTCTATAACGCTATGAAGTATTTTTCTCAACAAAAATATAGTTCTTATGTTCTTAAAAATACTATGAAAACTAAAAATCTAAATGATATTTTTCAAACCCTAAACTATGACAGCATGACTGATGCAAAACGTAGAGAGGCCTATATTATGTTGCATCGTGATATGTTACTTACTTTTAGAACATTGGAAAACTTTGCAAACACTGATTTAAGCACTGGCAACACCGGCGGTAATTCAGAGCTTTACATATCAAATTTATTAAAACCATACAGTCCAAAAGAGCCCATCATTCATGGTGATACATTCAAGTTTGATCTAAGAGATGGAAACATCATTGGAAACGATGGAGCTAAAGCGCAAATTAATGGCATTATTATCTCTCAAAATGGCAAAATTGCAGCAGCAAAACAGTACAACAAAAACTCATCTCATATTCTTATTATCTACAACAACCAAAAAGCGATCTACTTAGATAAAAAGGCATTTGGTACCTTTTTAGTTCAAGTACTTCTTCTTGATAGGTACGATAAAGGTCTATTTGAAAAAGTGGCAGAGACAGAGAGCTTTAAGGTGTTGAAGCTGAGGTAGGTAGATTATTTTCTACTGCGCACCTCGTCGCGTAGCAAGAACTAAAAATGTCTTAATAAAAATAATAAAATCAAGCCATAACGACCAGTTTTGAATATACCAGACATCAAGCTCTACACGCTCAAAAAAATCAAGATTGTTACGACCGCTAATTTGCCAGAGACCGGTTAAGCCCGGTTTTACATGTAAAATTGTCTCAACATTTTCACCAATTTTTTCTTCTTCATTTATCATGTAAGGTCGTGGGCCAATGAGGTTCATCTCACCTTTAAATACGTTAATAATTTGTGGTAATTCATCTAAAGAAGATTTACGCAACAATCGCCCTACAGACGTTATTCTAGGATCTTTTTTGTATTTATGATATTTATTGTAATTATTTACTTCATCAGGATTATTGTTTAGATACTCAGACAGTAGCGCATCACTCTCCTCATGCATCGTTCTGAATTTATAGCACATAAAAACCTTGCCGTCTTCACCCAGTCGCTTCTGTCTAAAAAATACAGCACCCTTGCTATTTAGTTTAATCCCTATAGCAATTAAAAGCATTGCAGCACTCACCACAGGCAGCATCAATAAAATAAGTAAAAATTCTGCAACTTTTTTAATGTAGATATTTTTAGTAATGAACAGCTGGTTTTGGATGTTAATAAAACTCATGCGACCTATTCGAAGGTCAATAATCTCTGAATTAGCAAAACTAATATTGTGCAAATAAGGAATGAGAATCACCTCTTTAACACGACGTTTATACTTATGAATTAGTTTTTCAAGTAACTCAACTTTCATCTCTTTGGTAGCAATAAAGACAATTTTAGCCTTTTTAATACTCTCTACACTTTTGTAACCCAAGTACCAATTAATACTCAAATCTTTTTTTAACTTCTCTACCTGCTCTTCATTACCTACAAGAAATGCATTGATATGCCACAAGCCAAGCTGGTGTAGCACTTTTTTACATGTAATTCTTGTTAGAGGCATAGTCCACAAAAGATTTAAGAACATTAAGATGTAAAAAGTTCTTGAAAACTCTTCAGTTGACTTTGTAATAAAAAGTATCATGACTATCGAAATAAGTAGTAAAAAGGCTGAAATATAACTGCGACGAAGCTCTTCCCAGAAGTCATTGCGCTTTGTATAGAGTCCTAAGGAGAAGTTAATAACAGCAAAAAGAACAAACAGTAGCCCTGAAAGGTAAAAGTGTTCAAGCCCAACAGTGAACTCAGAGAACATGTCACTCTTTTGAAGATAAATTCTAAATGTATAGGCAAGATACAGTGTTATCCAAAGTGACACGCCATCTGTAATTAATAGCAATAAAAAAGAGAGTAATTTACGCATATGATACCTGCTTTATGTATTTTAAAAGTTTATCTTTGAAATTTTGTATTGAGAACTGTTGAGCATGCTGACTAATTATTTTAGCTGAAAAGCTTAGTGATTCAAATTTATTGACTGCAACGTTAAGTGATTCTGGTGTCTGTTTATCAAAAAAGATACCCGTTTTATTTTCTACAACACTATCACGAACACCGCCTACTCCATAAGCAATTACCGGTGTTCCGCATGCCATTGCTTCTACAGGAACAATTCCAAAATCTTCTTCTGCGGCATAAACAAAGGCTTTTGCTCGTTGCATATAGTCAATAATAACATCACGCTCCTGCCAACCCATAACGGTAATATTATCTTTGGCAATAGAGCGAATGAACTCATACTCTTCCCCCGCGCCAATAACGACAAGATTTTTACCATTATCATTAAATGCTTTAACTATCATAGATACTTTTTTGTAGGGAACTAAACGTGATACCGTGACATAGAACTCTTTTTTATTTATCTGTAATTTAAAAGCATCAGTATCAACTGGCGGGTGAATTACTTTAGCCTCTCTTTTGTAATTATTAGCAATACGATTTTTCACAAAAGTAGAATTAGCGATGTAGTAATCAACTCTGTCTCGTGTAGCAAAATCCCAGTTTTTTATATATTTTAATGTTAATTCTACTAAAAACTTTTTTGGCTGTTTTAAATTACATGTATATTCATCATAAAGATCCCAAGCATAACGAATTGGGGTGTGGCAGTAACTGATATGCACCTGTTCACTCGTACATTTTACCCCTTTAGCAACTGCCCATGAACTGCTAATAACAAGATCATAAGCCGAGAGATCAAAACTCTCAATAGCTTTTGGAAATAGTGGCAGATAATTTCGAAACTGCTTTTTAGCAAATGGCAAGTTTTGAATAAAAGAGGTGTGAGCATATTTATCCATTAAAATGCTCTCTTGCTCTTCATTACTTAGGAAATCAACCAATGAAAAAATGTCAGCATCAGGATAACACTCTATTATACCGCGAAGTACCTTTTCTGCACCTGCATCTACCACAAGCCAATCATGAACTACTGCTATTTTCATTTATCCTCTTTTACTTGAATCATGTAACCTGTGTCACTTACATTTTTAGTACTCTAAACAACAAAGAACGCAGGGTTCTGTCATTAACCAGTCGACTTTTGAGTCACTATGTTTTATATCAAGAAAAAGATGTATAAGTGTCATTTTTTGTCTCCATTCTAAAAGTTATTTTAAAATTTTATAAACTTTATCTTCACTTTTCATTTGGATTGTAAACTCAACCCTTCTTGCTTTTTCTCTTACTATTAGTTTAGAAAATGCCATCCCATTTGCTCTAAAATTTTTCTCAAGCCAAGGCCTGTTTTGCTTTATAGTCTCATCTTCTAAACTGTAGCAGTACGATAAAACCTTATAAGCTCTCGTTTGTGAGAGTTGCATATTGTTTAAATAAACCTCTCTTTGAGAGCTTGTGTTACCCCACTCATCTGAAGTATGTCCTTCAACTCTTAGCTCTTTAATCTCAGTTTTATACTCTTTTGAAGTCAAAATTTTTATGTATCTTGGAAAAAACTGTTGCAAAATTGTTTTAAATTCATCTTTTAAATCACTTTTACTTACCTCAAATAGAACATTTGGCGAATGAAATATAATGCTGTTATCTTTAGTAATATTTGCATCCCACTGTGCTAAATCATCTTCAAACTCGGCATATAAAGCTTCATTCAGATTTGCCTTGGTGTCTCTATAGGAGCTTGCTATGTATGTCATCTCCTGTTTTTCAGACTCTACTTCTATCATAAATCCGATAGCTATAAACATAAAAACCAACATCAATCCTGACATCATGTCTGATATGCTCATCCATTCACTATTCGTTTTCAGTGTCATCCTTTAGTTTTTGGATGATTGAGAGTGTTGTAGCGACACTCATGCCGACGATTGATGTAAAAAATGCTGTTTTTAATCCTACTAAAATTTCATTCACACTATTTATGATATCTTCTGGATCAAAACCTTGTAAGCCAATAAATATTCCTACAAATGTACCAAGAACACCGATGCTCACAATTTGACTTTTCAGATCTTTCTTTAGTCTGTAATCAAGATATCCAAGCACGAGAATAACTATTAGAAAAATAATATTTACAGGATCTAGCAGAACATCTTGAAAGGAAGAACGTGAAGAGTTTTTTTCGTCTACAACTTTTTTGCAAATTCCTAGAGTTAAAACTGCCCTATTACTAGAGACAATTTTTTCACTAATACCCTCTATGCTAGCTAACTCATCGATGCTTTTAAAGCATTGGTTCATCTTTCGATACTCTATAATCTTTTGAGATTTTGCCTTTCCAATACCATTAAGTTTTAAAAGCTCATCAGCTGTAGCACTGTTTATATCTA
>JAYEKO010000065.1:0-35352 GCA_034661055.1 Campylobacterota bacterium | reverse complement strand
GTGCTGCTGTTGTAGAGATTAGTGTCAAATGTAAAAACAGGTCAATTGATAATATAAACCTTGTACTCTCATCTGAAAAAAAAGTTGCTAAAGCAGATAATCAACATATTTCAATTAGTACGCTCTTGTAGGCAGTTTAATAGTGAACTAAGATAAATCACACGGGTGTAACATCTTTTTGTGGAGGAGTTTAAGTACTTATGATACCATTGTGTTATGAGTAAAAAAGAGCGATTAGAAAAAGAGATTAGTTTTTTTACAAGAAGAGTTTAGGGACCAAGTGCAAAAGAGTGTGCACCTTGTGTCACACTTGAAATATATAAAAATGGAGGGCATGTAGGATTTATTGGAGGAACACTTTTTAAACCAGAGTACTGGTTGCAAAAGCGTATTGTAGAGTATTTTTTAAAAGCACTACCCGTCAGAATTAGCTAATGCTGTTTCAAAACTTTCCATATCAAGACCATACTCTTTAATGAGTGTTTTAGCAGCCTCACTGCTTTTTGGTGTAATCTGTCCTGTAATAGAAATAGCTACACGAACTACATGTAAAATCTGAGCTGTTTTTCTATCTTCTTCTAGTGCATTATTAGGATTTGTACAGTTAGCAATAGTATCAATAAGTGCCGTTTCAAACCTCCATTGAGAAAAAATAGCAGCACTTACTTCAGGCGCTTGCATGCCGGTGATAGCTACTTCAGCAGCTTCTATATCACCATTTAATTCTTCAACTTTAGTTTTAAATGCCTCTACTATATTCTTTTCTATGAGATATTGCGCAATGAAAACTTTTCCAATCTCAACTAAAAAGGCAGCAGGAGATAAAATACCTAAAAGTTTAGGCTCTTTTTTAAGAAACCAACTTGTAATTAGTGCATGTTGTTTTTTTGAAAGAGCTGAGAACTGTTCATTTGAGATGCCGTAAGGAGATAACTCTAGAGTAAAACTATTTTTGACAATACTCGCTAATGCAAAACCGCGTACAGTTCCCATACCAAATAGGCTAACTGCTTGAGAAATAGCGTTAATTTCTCTTGAAAAACCGTATAGTGGAGAGTTTGCTGCTTTTAAGATATCGGCAGTTAAGAGAGGGTCTTGTTCCAGTATTTGTACCATATCATTAAAAGTACTTTCGCTGTTATGATACACTGCTTCTATCTGCATGGCAGACTCAGGAAGTGGTGGAAGCTGTTTAATTTTTTTTTGTAAGAAATCTTTCATAAGTTCAAGCCTATATTTTAATTCTATTACACATTATAATTTATTCTGTTTAAACAGAACTAAATCCGATGAAATAATTTAGAGGTGCCATTTATTTTCTATACCCCTCTAAACGACTAAATGATACATAGAGCACAGGTACTAATACGAGCGTAATCAAGGTGGCAAATAAAATCCCAAACCCCATAGATAGAGCCATAGGAATAAGTATTTTTGCCTGCTTAGAGGTTTCTAGTATCATAGGCATTAGACCTCCAAAAGTGGTAAGTGTAGTCAATAAAATAGGACGAAATCTTGATATAGCAGCTTCATGGACAACATCTATAGAACTCTTATTGCTACCACGATGTAACTCATTAGCTCTATTAATAAGAATAAGAGAGTCATTAACAACAATTCCAGAGAGGGCAATAATACCTAACATACTTACCATGCTTAAGGAGTAGCCCATAATAAGGTGCCCAAAAATAGCACCAATAACTCCAAAAGGAATACTGATCATGACAATAAGCGGTTGGATATAACTCTGAAATGGAATGGAGAGCATGGCATAGACTACAAGCATGGCAAGGACAAATGAGAGTTTAAGAGAGCCTGCACTCTCTCGCATATCGGCCTGTCGTCCCTGAAAACTAATTTTCAGCCCTGGATACTTCTGCATTAGTTGAGGTAAGGTACTCTCTTGTAAGTCGCTAATGACTTCACCTGCTTTACTGCGTGGTGTAACATCTGCAGAGACCGTAATGACGCGTCGTCCATTGCGTCTATCAATACTTGAATAGGCAAGTGAACGTGTGAGACTGACTACATCATAAAATGGCACTTCATCCCCGCTAGGAGTTCTTAATAGAAGATTATGCAGATCATATTCGGAACGACGTTCATCTTCACTTAGACGTACCATAACACGTATCTCATTTCGACCACGTTGTTGACGAATAATCTCAGAACCATAAAATGAATTTCTCACCTGTCGTGCTACATCTCTTGCTTCAAGACCTAAGCGCTTACCTGCCTCTTTAACTATAAAGTCAAGCTGTTCTTTTCCTTCTGCATAACCACTATCAATATCTTGGACCATAGAGTAATCTTCAAGTTTTATAGCTAGCTCTTCACTAGCACGCTGGAGTAGGTCAAGATCTCGATGGTTAAGTTCAATAGTAAGTGCAGAACCAGAACCTGGACCTCCCATGTCGGCTTGAAAGGTAATGGTGTCAATACCTGCCATCTCGCCAAAGTTCTCTCTCCACGAATTAGTAAAGGCATCTGTACTCATAATGGTTTCACGAATATCGGGTTTAGCCAAATAGACCGTTAGGTCTCCTGCATGACCACCGCTTGATCCGATATTGGCAAACATTCCCACAAGAAGTGTATCACCGTCACTGCTCTCATTTGCAGTCTTCTGTGCAGAGGCAATGAGTCTATTAATGACTTTTTCGACTTCGTGTGTCGGGGTTCCAAATGGCATGGCAACTTTTGCAACTGCAAAGTCAGACTCTGTCTTTGGAAACATCTGCATTCCCATTCGTCCACTGAGTGCAAAAGCAAGAGTGACGACGAGCAGGGAGATGGCAACAGCAATAGTAAGCGCTCGGTGGTGTAGCACATAACTTAAAAAACCACCATAAGTATGTCTTACCCACTCTTTAAATGCATGGCTAAAACGCTGCTGCTGTTTATGAATCCATAACCATAGTCCATGACGCTGTTTATGCTCTAAGGCACGTAAATGTGCTGGTAAAATAAAGAGGCTCTCAAAGAGTGAAACTAGAAACACAATGGAGAGGACCACCGGTATAATCTGAAAGATTTTACCCATTGTCCCAGGCATAAAATATAGCGGCATAAAGGTGGCAATATTTGTCAAAATACTAAAGGTAACAGGCATAGCCATCTCTTTGGCACCTTTAGTTGCAGCATCAACTGGGCTATCTCCCTCCTGTCGGTAACGGTAGATATTCTCACCCACAACAATGGCATCATCAACGACAATTCCAAGTGCAATAATGAAAGCAAAAAGTGAAATCATATTGAGTGAGACATCTAGTAGCGGCAAGACTAAAAAAGAGCCCATAAAAGAGATTGGAATTCCCATCATCACCCAAAATGCAAGACGTATCTCTAAAAATAGAGCTAAGGCAGCAAGAACTAAAATAATTCCTAAAGCGCTGTTGCGAAGGAGAAGGTCAATCCTATCAGCATAGCCATCGGACTGATCATATAAAATATCGGCCTGCATTCCCTCTGGTAACTTCTGTTTAAAAAGTTTTAAATTCTCATGTACCGCTTGTGATATTTCCAGTGGTGTCTGATTTGGTGAACTGCTGATTTTAAGCAGCATTGCACGTTTGGAGTTATATGTGGCAAAATAGTCACTGTCCTCATAACCATCTTTAATAGTAGCGATGTCACGCAGTAAAATGGTTGCGCCATCTTGCGTGCTAATGATGGGGATAGAGGCAAATTCATGTCCGCGGTCTTTACGCTCATTGACCCGAATCATAATTTCGCCACCTTTAGCTCGGATGCTACCACCTGAGAGATCAATACTGGCTTGTTGGATCTTCTGTTTAATATCATCAAGCTTGAGGTTGTAGCGGCGTAGATTTTCTTGAGGAACTTCTATGCTGATTTCCAGAGGCCGCACACCACTGACATTAATGACGGTAATGTGTGGATCTTGAAGTAGTTCATCTCGAAAAATCTCAGTATATTCATGAACAACACTCTCGCTTGCATCACCATAAACAACAACAGTAACACCACGTTTGCGAAGACTAAGAAGGGAGACAATAGGCTTTTCAATGTCAACAGGAAAAGTGACAATACGATTAACTTCATTTTGAATCTCACTGCTTAAACGCTGTAAGTCAGTATTGGTCTCTGCTTCAATCTTAACAACAGCGCTACCCTCTTTTGCGGTTGACTTAATCTCATCAATCCCATCAAGTCCGCTAACTGCCTCTTCAATAGCTAAGATAATTCCCTCTTCAACCTCTTGAGGTGCTGCTCCCGGGTAGGCTACTGAGACTTTAATGACATCAACATCGTAGGTAGGGAATATCTCTTGCCGCATTGATGAGAGCATAAAAAAACCACCAATAATAAAGGTAAGCATCAGTAGATTTGCCGCTACCTTGTGGTTACTCATCCATGCAATAGCACCGCTGATGTTATTGCTGTTATTCATGAGTAGTTTCTCGTACTTTCATACCCTCAACAACAGTGGAAAGTGGTGAGGTAATTAAACGTTCATCTGCTGTAATATCTAAATGTTGTGTATAGATAAAATCACGGTCTTGCCAGAGTGGCTCAATGGTTTCAAGACGTAAACGGCTTTTAGCGTCCATAATCCAGACTACATTACCTTCATGTACACTGAGTCGAGGCAGCTTAAATGTCTCTTTAATGCGCTCTCCTTGGAGTGAAGCAGTGACATGTTCACCAATAAAGAGTGGGGTTTTATGTAGCGCTCTGTTTTTAAGTCCAAGTGGATCATGAACCTCTAAAATTACTTTTGCCATAGAGGTGTTGGCCTCAAGTTCATGCAGTAGACCAATAGCAGTTGCTTTAAAACGTATATTACTGTTAGATGTCACGGTAGCAGTGGATGGAAACAAGACAAATTTCAGATCTTCAATTTTAATATGAGCCTCAACCCAAAAAATATTACTCTCAACTAGGGTTAGGAGTGTTTGACCCTCTTTGATTTGAGAACCAAGATTTACATGTATTTTCTGAAGTGAAGCATTAAAGGGTGCTTTAACCGTAGTTCTTAGTAGGTCAAGTTCTGCTTTTTTAAGTGCAGCTTTAGCCGCATCTAAATTAGCTTTTGAAGCATGTAAATTTGGTTTTCTAAGTAACAGCTCCTCTTGTTCACTTTTAATATCTTCTCCTAAAAACTCTAACTCTTGAGCGGCTATAACACCTTGAGCATGTTCTAATTTTAGCTCATATTGGGCTCTGCTTACATCAGAAGCTCTCTGTGTCACAATAAGCTCATAATCAACCGGGTCAATTTTTAAGAGTGTCTCACCTTTTTTAAAGAGTTGTCCCGGTCTAAAATTGTTGGAAGTGTAAATAACTTCACCTCCTACACGTGAAGAGAGTTCAACACTCTTGGAGGGCTTTACTGTTCCCATTAGATTGATGCTTACATTGACATCATTATGAGAGATACTTGAAGTTTTAACTAAGGTAATATGCTCAACTACGGGACGTTTTTTAGGTTTAGGACGGTTTTTCATAAAGTAAAATGCTCCGCCAACTCCTGCGCCTAAAATTGCAATAATGAGTAGAATATATAAGAATTTTTTCATTGAGTCTCCATAGTATTTGGTAGGGTGATTTTAGAAGCAACAGCCCGATGTAGAGCAATATTTTTTTCTATAAGTTCTCGTTTGGCACTAAGATTAGTACGTTGCAGATTCTCATAGTTTAACTGCGCTGTTAAAAGACGTAAAAAATCCCCTTTGGCATAGATGTACTGCTGTCGAATCTGCCTCATGGAAGTTAAAGACAATAGTGCTTGTTGTTCAATACTTTTAACATAACGCCCTTGATGAACGAGCGCACTTTGAGCATCTTGTACCTCTTTGAGTGCGCTAAGAAGAGTCTGTTCATAACTAAAGAGTGCAGCACGTTCAAGTGCTCTGTGCTGCTCTACCTCGGCTTTTCGTCTACCACCATCAAGAAGTGGTGCACTCAGGCTTGCTGCAAGTGTAGCAAACCAGTTTTTAAAGAGTTCATCTATAGCTTCTGATGAGGTGTAGAGTGTTCCACCAAGACTAAAACGGGGGTAGCTGTTAGAGATGCTTGCACTAAGTCGATTGCTGTTGGCGCGAAGTCTAAAGTAAGCGGCCTTAACATCGGGCCGTTCTTGAAGATTAGTAGAATCGATTCTATAAGAAGTGAAGTGTGTAGTGTACTCTTTTTCTAGGTTTACATCGCTAAGAAGTGCTTGAAGGTATGCATCTGACGTGTCCATTCCCAAGAGTAGAGCAAGTTGTGTTTTATAGCGTTTAAAAAGGGCTTGTGTAGGCTCTTTTTCTCCATGCAGGGCAGCAAGTGATTGACGCTGTTGAATAATATCTGCCGCACGAACATTAGAGATGTTAAACTGTGCAGTAAGTAGCTGTAGATAGTTCTCATTAATTGCGATCTGCCGGTCTAAAAGTTGTAACTGCTGGTGCTGCTCTAGCAGTCGATACCACGCTAATGCTACTTCAGAACTTAGTGTGATGGCGACAGAGTTAAGCTCCTGTTGCGTTGCATTTAGATCATATTCACTTGCCTGTTCTAGTGCATCTAAACGTCCCCAAATGTCTAGCTCATAGGATGCTGAGAGCCCTAAGGTTAGATTGTTGTAATCATTACTGCTGCTCTGTATATTTCTAGTTGCTGATGTTGTACTGTCAGCTTGAATTGACTGTAGCGAATTACTCTGTTTAAGAACTGCTGAGGCAGCATTGACATTTTCCATAGCCACTTTAAGTTCACGATTATTCTTTAATGCTGTTGAAACAAGAGAGTTTAACTCATTATCATTAAACGTTTCCCACCATCTGTAATCTATACTCTCAAGGAGTACTGACGCATGAGTATTTTGTTCTTCAACGTATTGTTTAGGAATTGCAATAGTAGACGTAAGAGGGACTTCCTGAGGAACAGTGCATCCTAAAAATAGTAGTAAAAAAGGTAAAAAAAGTGCATGCATACAGTGATCTTAAGTTGAAATTTTAATAATTATAGCTTACTTCGAAAAACAGACATGAAATCATTTTAAAAGTTAAAATATGATAAAGTAGAGCATATTGATGATATTGCAACGCTGGAGAAAATATTATAGAATTTAATGATTTAAAGAGGTGCTGCATGCATGCGATAAAGTTCATGAAAATATTCTTTATCCTATGGGTTAATTTACTTCTATTTAGTGGGTGTAGTGTTAAAGAGTATGCTCCTGCAACATCGGTGCTTGTCACTTTTAAAAGTGATGCATTTCGTTTTAGCGATATGGGCTATATACGTAAAAGCAGCAGAGGTGTTGAAGTCGAGCTGTTTTCAGCTGGAAATCTAGTGCAGAACTTTCAACTTGAGGATGATGTCTGTACCAAAAAAGGGTGTCTAAATTATGATGCTTTTAATCAGGAGTATTTACATAGTAACTATCCTAATGAGGTATTAAAGAATATTTTTAGAGGTGAGCCAATCTTTAATAAAAAGGGCCTGCAAAAAACAGATGATGGCTTTAAGCAGAGTATTAAGGCTAAGACCTATAATGTCATATATAAAATAAGTAACAACAGCATCTATTTTAAAGATAAGATAAATGGTATTTTAATAAAAATCAGGGAGGTACAATGAGTAAATTTGTAGGAGCTCACACATCAGCAGCGGGAGGTGTCTATAATGCACCTCTTAATGCAATGAAAATTGGAGCACAGGCATTTGCACTTTTTACCAAAAATCAGAGACAATGGAAAGCTAAAGATTTAGATAGTGAGACTATAGATCTATTTAAGAAAAATTTACAAGATAGTGGCATTTTACCTAAGCATGTGTTACCACACGACTCATATTTAATAAACTTGGGACATCCAGAAGATGAGAAACGTAACAAATCTTTTGATGCTTTTGTTGATGAAGTACAGCGATGCGAACTATTAGGACTCGATCGTCTTAATTTTCATCCAGGATCATTTTTAAAACAGATTAGTGAAGAAGAGTGTTTAAATCGTATTGCAGAATCTATGAATAAAACGCTGGAAATGACTACTGAAGTGAGTTTGGTCTTAGAAAATACAGCAGGTCAAGGAAGTAATCTTGGCTGGAAGTTTGAGCACTTGGCACACATTATTGATAGGATTGAGGACAAGTCACGTGTCGGAGTCTGTATTGACACCTGTCATATGTTTACAGCTGGTTACGATATTAGAACAAAAGAGGCTTATGATGTTTCTATGGCAGAATTTGGTAACATAGTGGGATTTGAATATTTAAAAGGGATGCATCTTAATGATTCTAAGCCTGATTTAGGCTCTCATGTTGATAGGCACGAGAGTATTGGAAAAGGTAAAATAGGTATTGATGCTTTTCGTTTTATTATGAATGATGAACGTATGGATGACATTCCATTAATTTTAGAGACAATCGATAGTTCCATATGGGATGAAGAGATTAGATTATTATATTCACTACAGGAGAACTCATGAAAAAAATTGCACTACTTTCACTTGCAGCGTCGACACTACTATTAGCAGGTGGCTATAAGGTACCTGAGCTGTCAATGAATTCAACAGCACTTTCAGCTGCATATGTTGCAAACCCACATACTGCTGATGCCGCATACTTTAACCCTGCTAATATGGTGTTTATGGATGATGGTCAACATGTTGAGCAGGTTTTAACTTATATTAGATTGTCAGAACAGACTTTTACAGGTACTGTTCCTAACCCAGATGGTTCGCTTAACTCAGATGGAGCAGTATCAGCATCAGAAGATTTTTTCTCACCATCTTTGCATTATGTATCACCAATGTTTGGAGATACTCGTTTTGGTTTGAGTATTGTTGCACCAGCAGGTTTAACTAAACGTTGGGAAGAACAGCCTGCAATGACCTATGCCAATAAGTTTTCACTTTTAGTCGTTGAGCTCAATCCAAGTGTTGCGTACAAGGTGAGTGAAAATTTTTCTATTGCTGGGGGAGCTCGTCTTGTTTATAGTGAAGGGATTGTTATGAGTGCGTCATTGGCATCTCGTAATATGGAAGGTGACTCTTTTGATTTTGGGTACAACTTAGCACTAAGCTACAGACCAATGCCTGAGTTGAAATTAGCTGCTACGTATCGTTCTAATGTTGACTTGACAGAAGAGGGTAGCGCAACAATTTATTTTCCAGATAGTGGTGATTACTCCGGTAATGTACACTATAGTGGAGGAGCTACAGTTAGTGTTCCTGTTCCTGCTACATTAAATCTTGCTGTAGCATATACTTTTGATACAGATACTACAGTAGAGTTTGTTTATGAGCGAGCAATGTGGTCATCATATGAGACATTAGACTTTAATTATGAATCATCTCTTGGTCCCTTAGATCCAAAATTTGCTGATCCAATAGCAAAAGACTGGAGTGATGTAAGTGCCTATCGTATCGGTGTGACTCAAGAGTATGATGGGTGGACTGGTATGGCAGGTATTGCATATGATGAGAGTCCTGTTCCACAAGAGAGCTTAAATTTTGAGTTAGCAGACTCAGATGGAATTATTGTCTCTTTTGGTGGGCGTTATGCATACAGTGAAACAGTGAGTTTAGGGGCATCACTTCTAGTAGATTTTAAAGAGTCTCGTACTGTTAGCGGTGCCATCAATGATAGCCATATAAATGGAGAATTTACCGATGCACGTGCGTACCTGCTGAGTCTTGGAGCAGAGATTAAATTCTAGTGAAATCTATAATTAACTTTTTAGATGCCAAAGATGTGAGTAAGTCAGATGTTTACTCGCATCTAAAATGTCAGGCAGATGAAGCAAAAATTCTTCAACTTTTTTTTAAAAAATATGTTACGGGAGAAGAGGACTTCGTTGTTATTGATATCTTGCAAGAACTTTTTGGCGAAAAAGAGTATCTCTACATAAGTAAACTTCATAATATAAAAACTCTTTTAGAACTTGGTTGGATTACGCAACATTCATTTACTCCTTTAAAAATTAGTGATGTTACCCATTTAGAACTTTTAAATGGTACTGTTGCACTAACATCATCTTTTCTAAGACTTTTAGAAGAGGGAAGTTTAGAGATGAGTCTTCCTGAAATAAAGCCATACTCTGATCATTTAGAGTACCTTCAAGATCAGTTCTTTAGAATAGACCTATACCACAAGATGAGCAGTATTCGTCAAAATATTCATGAGCACTCTTTAGGAATAAATCGTATAAAAAATAAACTTGAACTACTTGAAAAGCGGATTGAAGAGCGTGTGCTTCAGACCGATAATGAGGTTGTATTAGATAAGTTTTTCAAACATAAAAAACTTGATGCTAAGGAGCAGATTATATTTATTGCTCTTCTTAAAGAGGAGTACAGTGCAGGGGATGCAAATATACGTGAGATGAATGCACTGATTGACTTAATTAGCTTAGATGAATACGACCGTATTAAAAACCGATCACTTTTAGAAGATGGCTCTAAGCTTATTGCAGATGAGATTATTGATTATGAAGAGATGCTTAACCCTTTTGGAGGGATTACAAGAGCTTTTTATATTGTAGATGATGTTCTGCAATCAATTATTCATCCACAAAAAAAGAAGAAAGTAACAAAACTAAAACTTGGCATGTTGGTAAAAGAGCAAGATATTTTTGAGCTAGTTGAATCGACAACAACACTTGAAGATGTTGTCCTTAATCCTAAGACAGAAGAGGTGTTGCACAACTTAATGCGTCAAGTAGATAAAGATGTCATTACAAAGTTAAAAGCATGGGGAATTAAAGAGAAAAAAAGTGGTATTGATGCACGTATTATTTTTTATGGCCCACCAGGTACAGGTAAAACACTAACGGCACACTCTTTAGGACGTTCACTTAAGAGACAAGTCTTAAGTTTTGACTGTTCTAAAATCTTATCGATGTATGTTGGTGAGAGTGAAAAAAATGTACGTAAAATATTTGATACTTATAGAGATCTTTCCAATCAGACTAAAACAGAACCAGTATTGCTTCTAAACGAAGCGGATCAATTTTTAAGTTCACGTTCAAGTGGAGTGGGTTCAAGTGCTGACCAAATGCATAACCAGATGCAAAATATATTTCTAGAACAGATAGAGAAGTTTGAAGGCATTTTAATTGCAACAACTAATTTGTTAGAAAATATAGATACAGCATTTTCAAGACGTTTTAATTACAAGATAGAGTTTAAAAAACCTAATGAGAGACAGCGTTATAAACTGTGGAAGATGATGTTGCCAATAAATGCTGAATTTGAAGATGGATTTCTTATTGAGACATTAGCAAAGTATAATGTGACAGGCGGTCAGATAAATCTTATTATTAAAAATACTGCATATACTGTTGCAGTAAAAGAGAAATCTGTGTTTACCCTAAATGATTTTATTGTTGAAATTGAAAAAGAGCTACAAGGTAGTTTTGATAGTGAAAAACAGCTAGGGTTTTTAAGTTAAATAACAGGAGTTAATGTATGGCATATTTTAAAAAAGTTAAAGTTGGTGACAAGGTAAACGGCTTAGTTTTTGGACGTGGGAAAATACGAGAAGT
This sequence comes from Campylobacterota bacterium, assembly GCA_034661055.1. Classification (GTDB taxonomy): domain Bacteria; phylum Campylobacterota; class Campylobacteria; order Campylobacterales; family Sulfurimonadaceae; genus QNZR01. Next base: position 23,855 of record JAYEKO010000065.1, on the reverse strand, counting down.
ATACCCCAATAGTTACTATCCACTCATTGTAGAATTTAAAAATGGATACGAGGTGCCTTTTACAGAAGATGGTATTCCAAGTTGGGGAAATTTTGATTATCAAACGTTGTATTATCGAGATGATATTGTTATGGGTAAAGCAGACTTTTCACCACTAAGTAAAGTGATGACTGCTAAAAAGATTATTCGTTGTCGTGAGAAAGGAAGACTTGAAGTGCGCATGCCATCTGGGATGTGGGAAAACAGTAATAAATGTCCCAAAAAATATATCGAAAATTTACTAGAAAATGAAAGATACCATCTCTTTAGAAAAGAGGAAAAATAGCTTTTCTAGCTAAAATATGTTTAAAAATTACATGTAAATTATAATTAATATTTGCATGTAATTCGAGTGTGTAATTTTTACTCACATTTTTATAGAACAACTCATTTATTTGTTCCGATAAGTAGCATCCTGCAACTCTTGTATTTCAATATATATTCGTTTAATTCACTTTTAGATATAGTTAACTAACTGTTTTTTTATTAAAACAAAAAACTCGAGAAATACGGTCAATTAGCCGTTTTTTAAGTGTTTGTTAACAACAAAAAAGGTTGAATATATGGGACATATGGATGTTGCTAACCCTTACTTTGGGGTGTTTGTTCTTTTTGTATTAACGTTTGGTGCGTTCTACGCAACAACGGTAATTGCAAGACTTGCTAGCCGCGCACTGGCTGCAAAAGATGCTGAGAAAATCAAGCTAACGGTGTATGAATGTGGACCTGAGGTAACTAAGCAGCCTAACAGAATCTCTACGCAGTTTTATCTGTTTGCTTTGCTTTTTATTCTCTTTGATGTGGAAATTGTATTTATGTTTCCATGGGCAGTTGATTTTAAACTTTTAGGCTGGTTTGGCTTTGCAGAGATGTTACTATTTATTCTCTTGCTGGCAATCGGTTTTGTATATGCATGGAAAAAAGGAGCGCTTGAATGGCACAACATCAAGTAAATTACACACAGGATGGGGGACTTCCAGTCGCTCTAACTACTATTGATAAAGTAGTAAACTGGGGGCGTTCAAACTCGCTATGGGCATTGACTTATGGTCTAGCATGTTGTGGTATTGAGATGATGGCTTCTGGGGCATCACGTTATGACTTTGACCGTTTTGGTACCATTTTTAGAGCATCACCACGTCAAGCTGACCTCTTAATTATTGCAGGAACATTGACTAAGAAACATGCGGAGTTCATTAAACGTCTTTATGATCAAATGACAGAGCCTCGTTGGGTGATTTCAATGGGTTCATGTGCTAATACTGGTGGTATGTTTAATACGTACGCAACTGTTCAGGGTGCAGATAGAATTATTCCTGTTGACTTGTATCTTCCAGGGTGTGCACCACGTCCAGAGACGCTTCAGTATGGTGTAATGCTACTACAGAAAAAAATCCGTAGTGAAAAAGCAGATAAGTCTCAAAAACCTAAAAGGCTGATGTAATGAGAGCATATGTAGCAAAAGATGATGTTCAGAAAAAGCCGTATTATACAGATCGTTTCTGGGTAGCACCGCAAGTACCAAAAACTAAGGTTGCATCAGATAAAGTATTTGCAGCTGACCTTAAAGCTATTAAGGCAAAGTTTAAAGTACTTGATGCTTATATTCAAGTAGAGCAGATGGTTGTCTATATTAACCCTAAAGATAATTTTGGTGTACTAGAGCTTATGAAAAAAGAGCTTGAATATACACAACTTTCAGAGATGAGTGCTATTGACTTTTTAGCTGAGCGTGGTGAATTTGATATTTTCTATCAGATGCTTAGTATGAATAAGCGCAAGCGTATTCGTGTTAAGTGTGCTGTTGCTAAAGATCAAGCTATTGAGAGTGTTGAAAAACTTTTCCGTAGTGCTGATTGGTCAGAACGTGAAATGTATGATATGTTTGGCATTAAAGTGAACAATCACCCATTCTTCAAGCGTATTTTAATGCCAGATGACTGGGAAGGATACCCACTATTAAAAACCTATCCACTTCAAGGCGATGAGTTTGCATCATGGTACGAGGTTGACAAGATTTTTGGTAAAGAAGCACGCGACATTATTGGACCTGAAATCCGTGATGATGCAGCAGTTGACCGTTACGATACAAAACGTTTTTCACGTCTGGGACATGAAGTACCATTTGGCGCAGAGATACCTGAGGGCGAACCAGCAGTTAAGACTGAGTATCAAGAAGATGGCGGTATCTTTTTAGTTGAACGTTTAGAAAAAGATAACTCTGAAGTTATCACAGATAGAGACAGGTAGGTAATATGCAAGTAAAAAATAGATTACGTCCATTTTTCGAAAATATTAACTTTGATAGAAAAGACAATGAAGTTGTTTTAAATTTTGGACCACAACACCCGTCTTCACATGGTCAGTTGCGCTTAATGCTTCATCTGCAACAAGAGCAGGTAGTTAAAGCACATCCAGACGTCGGATATCTTCATCGTGGTATGGAGAAGATGGCTGAAAATATGATTTATAATGAATTTATGCCAACAACAGATCGTATGGACTATATCGCTTCAAGTTCAAACAATTATGGGTTTGCTCTAGCTGTTGAGAAGTTAATTGGTGTTGATGTGCCACGTCGTGCCAAAGTAATTCGTATGATGCTTTTAGAGATAAATCGTCTTATGTCACACCTGTTTTGGTTAGCGACAACAGCTCTTGATATTGGTGCTATGACAGTATTCCTTTATGCCTTTAGAGAACGTGAATACCTTATGGACCTTCTTGAAGACTATTGTGGGGCACGTCTTACACACTCTGCAATTCGCATTGGTGGTGTACCTTTGGATATTCCAGATAACTTTATTCCAGATTTGAAACGTTTTTTAGACAAGCTACCGGAGAATATCAAGGATTATGAAGACCTACTAGATACCAACCGTATCTGGCTAATGCGTATGGAAGATGTGGGAACTATTCCTACAGAGATGGCTCTTTCGTGGGGCTGTACTGGACCTATGCTTCGTGCATCTGGGGTTAATTGGGACATTCGTAAAGAAGAGCCGTATGAGCTTTATGATGAAGTTGATTTTGATATTCCAGTATCAGATAAAGGCGATAACTACGCACGCTATAAACTCTACATGATGGAGATGCGTGAGTCTGCAAAGATTTTATATCAGGTAATGAATATGTATGATGATACATCGACAGAGCTGATGGCACATGCGCCACAATATATCTCAGCGCCTAAGCTAGATATAATGACGCAAAACTACTCATTAATGCAGCACTTTGTATTGGTTACTCAAGGGATGCGTCCACCAGTAGGTGAAGTATATGTAGTAACGGAGTCACCAAAAGGTGAACTTGGTTTCTTCATTAATTCACAAGGTGGTCCATATCCTTACCGACTTAAACTACGTGCGCCATCATTCTGGCATACAGGTATTTTAACAGATCTGCTTCCGGGTCACTATATTCCGGATGTTGTTTCAATCATCGGTACGACTAACATCGTATTCGGTGAAGTTGACAGATAGGGAGTGTGTAAATGAAACGTTATGATTTAAGACATTTAAAAGATGATTTTTATGGCCGCATGACTGAGATTTTAGAGAGTCAGACTGCTGCGGGTGAAGTTTTAATCTTTCTATTTGAAATAGGTGATTTTTCATCAGTTCAACGTAGTGCTGATTTAGTTAAAGAGAGTGGCTTTGAGCTAATGAACTCTTTAAAATTCAATGAGGTCGACTGGACCATTGTTGTTAAACGATAATAGAGGAATTTAAGGTGAGTAAAGTCTATTTTTCCACATGGAGAGGCGAGCAGATAAATAATCTGAATAAGCCTGTAGATGAGTGGGAAGAGTCAGCATATAAACTACCTGAACAATATAATGAGCATGCCAATTCAAAGGCATTCATTGGTTGGGACGGCGTATCACTTTTTAATGAAGACGTTGATGTTGTTCGTTTAGCTACTGAGTATGCTGCGCAATATCAAGTCTATTCTGAAGCGTGTGGTCGCTGTGCACCAGGTCGTTGGGGTGGACGAATTCTCTACGATCTTTTAGATAAAATCGCTCGAGGTGAAGGAACTATTGAAGATTTAAACCATCTTAAAGAAGTTTCTAAAACGATGCAAACAACTTCAAAATGTGAAATTGGAAAGACAGTACCAAATCCACTGTTAGATTTGATGGAACACTTTGAAGATGATTTTATGAACTGTATTAATAATCAAGTTGCTTCTAAACATTATAATCAAGAGATTAACTATATTGCAAAGATTACTGCACCATGTACGGATGCATGTCCTGCTCATGTAGATATTCCTGGCTATATTGAAGGCGTAAGAGATTTACGTTTTGATGACTCTTTAAAAGCAACACGTCAAACAATGCCACTGGCACACACTTGTGGTCGTGTCTGTCCTCATCCATGTGAAGATGAGTGTCGACGTACGAACTTAGACTCTCCAATTTCAATTATGGAACTGAAGCGTTTAGGTGCCGACTATGAGACAGACCATGGATTTAACTTTTTCCATCCAGAAGAAGCGAAGCCTAAAGTAGGTAAAAAAGTGTGTGTAATTGGTGCGGGACCTGCAGGTCTTACAACAGCATACTATTTAGCACTTGAAGGTATTGACGTAGATGTTTATGAAGATCTTCCAGTTCTTGGTGGTGAAGTGGCAGTAGGTGTCCCTGAATACCGTATGCCGATTGATAAATATAATCAGGATATTGAAGCAGTTAAAGATTTAGGTGTTAACTTCATTACTAACTCTCGAGTTAATGCTGATATGATGCGTCAATTTGAGAAAGATTATGATGCGGTTATGGTTGCTGTCGGTACACGTCTGTCTAAAAAAGTTCGTTGTGATAATGAGCGTCCTGAGATTGAAGGGTATTGGAGTGCTATTGAGATGCTTGATCAGATTAATCTCTGGGATAAGTATGGTATTGGTGAGCCTGTTGATTTAACTGGTAAAACAGTTGTTTGTGTTGGTGGTGGATTTACTTCTATGGATGTTGTACGCTGTTCTATTCGTGCAAATGCCAAAAAAGTTATTATGATTTATCGTCGTGATGAAAAAACCATTATTCGTAATACAACCTATGAAGAGTATCATGAAGCAGTTGAAGAGGGTGTTGAATTTATCTTTCACTCTGCAGTTGAGCGCATGAATGATGAAAATGATGTTCTTAAGTCACTTGATTTTAATATGTTTGAACTTGTTCCAGATCCTAATGGTGGGCGTGCTCAGCTTCTTAAAATAGATGGAGCTGACTTTAATAGAGAAGTTGACTTCTTGATTCCTGCTGTATCTCAAAGTGCAGACTTGGATCTTTTACCAGAAGAGTGGGGTCTTGAGATGACTTCATGGGCAACTATTTTAACTAATGGTAAGGATTATATGACATCTCGCCCAGGTATTTTTGCTTCGGGTGATTGTGAATATGGTCCAATGACTATTGTTAATGCAGTTGGTCAAGCTAAGCGTGCTGCTTCAGTGATGAGTCGTTATGTTCAAAATGGCGGTGATATTACTTTAACAGATGATGAGATTATGGAAGATCATCTTCGTAAGATGCGTGTTTATGATAAAAAAGAGAAAGTTACAGGATGGATTGCTGGCTTGCCACGTCAAGAGAGTGAAAAATTACATGTAGATGTTCGTAAAGATAACAACAAAGAGGTCAATCTTGGGTTTACTCAAGAAGAGGCTTTAAGTGAAGCAGATCGCTGTATGCGTTGTTATTATATTGCTATGGTAGCACACTAAGGAGGGCTGGATGATTAAATTTACAATTGATGGCCGCAAAGTAGAAGCACAAAAAGGTGAGACAATCTTAAATGTTGCTCGTCGTGAGGGCATCTATATTCCCACAATGTGCTATCTCGAAAAAACAACACCAGGTGCTTCTTGTCGTATGTGTATTGTAGAAGCAGACGGTACAGATGGGTTTTTACTTAGCTGTCAGACACCCCCTGTTGAGGGTGTTGCTGTTACAACAAATAGTCAAGAGTTAGAAACAGAACGTAAAAATATTATGCGTATGTATGATGTTAATCACCCACTAGAGTGTGGAGTTTGTGATAAGTCAGGTGCTTGTGACCTTCAAAATAAAACTCTAGAGTTTGGAATTGATAGACAGCATTTTAGTGCCAAAGATCAACGACGTGATATTAAGCACTGGGGACTCATTAATTACGATCCAAGTCTCTGTATATTATGTGAAAAATGTGTTCATGTCTGTAATGAGATTATTGGTGATGATGCTATTGAAGTACAATTTGGCGGATATAACTCAACAATTATTCCAAAAAATAGTGATGAACTAGACTGTACTTTCTGTGGAGAGTGTATAGCAGTGTGTCCAGTTGGTGCACTTGTTAGCAGCGAGTTTCAGTATAGCGCTAATGCATGGGAACTTTCACGAGTTCCAGCTACCTGTTCACACTGTTCATCTGGTTGTGCATTAGAGTATGAAGTTAAGACTGGTGGAGCTACAACTGTAGGTAAAGAGAGTATTTACCGAGTTACTAATAACTTTGAGTATGCAACACTTTGTGGGGCTGGACGTTTTAACTTTGACTTTGCAGTAGATGCAGACAGAGATGATACACAATTTACTAAAGCAGTAGATGCACTTCAAAATTGTGAAGCAATCTCTTTTAGCTCAATCATTACTAATGAAGAAGCGTTGATTCTTCAAACATTAAAAGAGAAACTTGGCATCAAGCTTTTCAATGAAGATGCACGGCATTTTCAAGAGTTTATGCATGCGTATTCTGCTAAGAGCAATAAGCTTCACTATAGCGCTACACTACAAGATGTTAAAGATAGTGATGCGGTAATTATGTTTGGATCACGCATTGGTACCGATAATCCAGGTGTTCGTTATGCCATAACAGAAACTGCTCGCCATAACGGTGCAAAAACTGTCTATATGCATCCATTAGAAGATACGCTACTTCAAAATACAATGACACAGTTTGTAAAATATGAGGTAGGAACTGAAGAGGGTGTTATAGCGCTTTTAGCTCGTGAATTACTTAAAGATGTTAAGCTCAATAAAGAGGACAGTGAATCATTGGCTCTTTTTGATGAGGGTTATTTAAGTGCTGAGTCTAATGTTGGCGAGGAAGAGATTGAAGCGATGATGAAATCATTTCACCGTGCCTCTAAGAAAACACTTATTGTAGGTTCAGACATATTGTCACATGAGAAAAGTCTTAATATTGCAGCACTAGTAGGTCTGATTGATCGATACAGTGAGTTTGATGTTATGGTGGTCCCTAAATATGTAAATACACTAGGAGCTTCACTTATATGTGAGCTTGACCCTATAGCTGATATTAAGACAGTTGGCTACAACGCACAAGGTAGTTATGTTATTGCATCTTTTGGTAATAGAGATTTAAGTGTTGCAGCGCTCAACCAGCAAGAAGGAACAGTAGTATCTATAGATAAAAAGGTGTTACCGACTAATGTTGCACTTAGCTTTAAAGGTTATACACTCAATGATTTAGCGTTTGCTTTGGGAATTTGTGATGAAGATGGTGATGCTATAGAACACACCATTAATTATACATGTAATTTACCTCAAGAGAAAGGTTTTGAAGCAATTGATTTTGATGCACTTGAAAACTTTTATTCTCCATTGGGTGATGACGTAAGAGGCTATGAACTTAAAAATGTTCGTGTTAATCGTAAGAAGAAAATTCAAGATGTTGAAGAGTTACCAGAATTCAATGGAGTTGTTGTCTATCACTGTGAACCAGTACTTCAGTTTAACAGCTACACAAGTTCTCGTGCATCAGAAGACGATACGGCTCTTATTGGCTCTGCGCAATTTTCAGTAGCAGCAAAGATAAGTGATGGTGATTTGGTAGCTGTTGAGTTGGCAAATCAAACAGTTCAAAGACGATTTAAGTTAGATAATACTCTAAAAGGTACTGTAGCACTTAATCCAACATTTGATCTTCCATTAGGAGCGCTTGATGGTCAATATCGATTTGAAAAGGTAAAAATTATGAAGGTAGGTAGCTGAGTATGAGTAATATAACAATTACTGTCGATGGTCAGAAAATAGAGACCCAAGAGGGTGAGTTCATCCTTAATGCCGCACGTGCAAATGGTATCTTTATTCCAGCAATTTGTTATCTGACACGATGTAGTCCGACACTTGCATGTCGTATATGTCTTGTTGAAGCTGATGGTAAACAGGTATATGCTTGTAATGCCAAAGCAAAAGATGGCATGGAGATTGTAACATCGACAGAAAATATTGAGACAGAACGTCGCTCAATTATGGAAGTTTATGATGTTAATCACCCTCTTCAGTGTGGTGTTTGTGATCAGTCAGGTGAGTGTGAGCTTCAAAACTACACATTAGAACTTGGTGTTGATTCGCAGTCATATGCTGTTAAAGATGTTGAGCGTGCCGCAGTTGACTGGGGTCATATTCACTACGATCCAGGTCTATGTATTGTATGTGAACGTTGTGTTACCGTCTGTAAAGATATGATTGGTGACAACTCTTTAAAAACCGTTCCTCGTGGTTCTGAGGCATTAGATGCTGAGTTTAAAGAGACTATGCCTAAAGATGCATATGCAATGTGGAATAAGCTCAATAAGTCAATTATTGGACTAACCTCTGGTGAAGAGATGCTAGACTGTACAAGTTGTGGTGAGTGTGCTGCAGTTTGTCCGGTAGGAGCTCTGGTTGACACTGAATTTATGTATAAATCAAATGCATGGGAGCTTAACCAAGTTCCGGCAACCTGTGGTCACTGTAGTGCAGGGTGTCAAATCTCTTATGATGTAAAACATGATAGCATTGAAAATAGTGATGATAAGATTTATCGTGTTATGAATGAGTGGAACTATGTATCACTTTGTGGTGCAGGACGTTATGGGTTCGACTATGAAAACAGAGGTGTTACTAAAGATGAAATAGCTTTTTCTAAAGCAGTAGAGGCATTAGAAAAAGCAGATACTATTAGTTTTACATCTACAATTACTAATGAAGAAGCTCTAATCTTACAGCAACTCAAAGAGAGTCGCGGTTACCGTTTAGTAAATAATGAAGCTAAGTCATTTCAGAATTTCTTAAGTAATTATAAGGCTATAAGCGGCAAGTCTATGTATGGAAGTGATTTAGATGCTGTGCATGATTCTAACTTTGTAATTTCTATTGGGACCGCTCTAAAGAGTGACAATCCTAATGCTCGTTACGCTTTTAATAACTCAATGAAGATGAATAAAGGAGCAGGTCTCTATTTTCATCCGTTAGCTGATCCAGTTATCGATGGTCTTGGAAAAAATGTGATGTGTATCAATCATGCACCACTTCAAGAAGAGGCAGTACTTTACCTTGTTTTGGATCTGTTTGGAGATAAAGAGAAATTGCCAGCAGATATTACTAAGTACTTAGAGAGTTTTCATGCTAAAAAAACTGTTACAGTAACTGAGACTATCAAAGAAGAGATAGTCGAAAAGGTTACTCAAACTATTGTAGATGAAGAGACTGGTGAAGAGAAAGAAGTAACTAAAGACGTTAAAAAAATGGTTCCTAAGAAAGTTGAAAAAGAGGTGGAAGTCGAGACTAATGCCCTTTTAGATATGCTTGGTGCACCAGATAGCTTTAATGCTTCTTTGGAAAAATTCTTGAAAAAAGCAGATAAATTCTCACTCATTGTAGGACCGGACTGTTACAACCACCCTAATGCTAAAAACTTAGCACGTCTAAGCGCACTCATTGAAAAATATAGTGAATTTGAGCTAGTAATGATTCCAGCATTGACAAATACATTAGGGGTTTCACTTATTTGTGCTCTTGATGATGAAGTGGGTGAGTACACTGTTGGTTATAACAGTGATGGTGACTTTAAACTATCGGCTCTAGGCGATGGTGATTTAGATATGCCAGCTATGAATCAGCAAGAGGGAACATTGACAAGTATCAATAAGCGTGTTAATCCTACTAATGCTGTAATTGGCTATGGTGGTTATGAGTTAAATGATCTTGCTAATGCATTAGGCCTTAACACCAAACTAACTGTAGAGTACACAGAGCAGTTGCCAACACATAGAGGGTTTAAAGCAGAGAAGTTTGATGATTTACCTAATCACTACACTAATGATGGTGTAGAGGTGAGAGGTTACCTTTTGAATAATAGAGGTGTAAAAACTAGCAACAAAGAGAATGTAGATGAGATAGATACGGCACTTACTCTTGAGGGAGCGTTAATCTATTTAGTAAACCCTGTTCGTCAGTTTACGCCATTTACAAACCAAGCTGATCAGTTACATAGTGATGGCGGTCTGTATATGAGCGAGAACTATTTGGCAGAAAATGAGCTTAATGAGGGCGATACGGTTAGCGTTTCAACTGAATTGGGTGAAGTTAATGTTAAAGTTATTAGTGACAACAAGATTGACGGTGCGATAGCATGTCTACCGACATTTGATAGTAATATAAATTCTGAGGCACTCTTTAGCGGCTACCGCTTTAGTACAGCTTCTATAAAAAAGGTGTGATAGATGGATGTAGCATTTATTATTGAAACAATCGTTAAGGTTGTTATTCTATTGTTAGTGTTTTCGGCACTAGCTGGATTTGGTACCTATTTTGAGCGTAAAATATTGGCATTCATGCAGCGTCGTTTAGGGCCAATGCATGTTGGTCCTTATGGATTGCTTCAGATTGCAGCGGACGGCGTGAAACTATTTACAAAAGAGGACATTATTCCTCAAAATGTAGTAGCACCAATCTTTAAAATTGCTCCGGTAATTACCGCAGCAACTGCTTTCATGGCAGCGGCAGCTATTCCATTTTTACCAGAATTTACAATTTTTGGATATACAGTTCATCCAGTAATTGCAGATATTAATATTGGTGTTCTTTATGTTGTAGGTATTATGGCTATTGGTCTTTATGGTCCACTTCTTGGGGGTATGGCATCAGCAAATAAATGGGCACTTATTTCAACAGCGCGTGCTGTTTCAGTTTTTATCTCTTATGAGGTAGTTACCGGCTTAGCAATACTTTCTCCAATTATGATGGTGGGTTCACTCTCTCTTATTGATCTAAATAATTATCAGGTTGAAAGTGGTTGGATGATCTGGTCGCAACCGGTTGCATTTGTACTATTTGTTATAGCTTCATTTGCTGAAACAGGTCGTACACCATTTCACTTAATCGCAAATGACCATGAGATTATTGATGGATTTGGTACAGAGTATTCAGGTATGAGATGGGGACTATTTTTCATCGGTGAATATGCAAATATGTTCTTTATATCATTTGTGACTGCATTAATCTTCTTAGGTGGATTTGGTGATGGCTCAGTGATGGGTGCATTTGCACTGCTTGGTAAGGTTTCATTCCTGTTCTTCTTCTTTTTATGGACACGTGCTGCGTGGCCAGATGTAAGACCAGATCAGTTAATGTGGCTTTGTTGGAAAGTATTAATGCCTCTAGCAGTGATCAATATAGTGATCACTGGCTTAGTGATGATGTTTTAAGGGGTAATGATGAGTATTGAACAATTTAAAGACAGAAATGTCGGTGAACAAAATTACTTTACTGTAGACATTGAAGAGTATCCTACTGATGGTTGGGGTAAATTCAAACGGGCAGTAAAGCGTGCTGTAAGAGGTGAACTTTTTGTAGGACTATGGGTTGTACTTCGTGAGATGATTAAATTTGACATTCACACAGTACAGTATCCAAAAGAGAAGATGCCAATTGGTCCACGTTACAGAGCAGTACATGAGATGCAGCGTCTTTGGGAGTCTGGAACAGAGCGCTGTATAGGTTGTGGTCTTTGTGAAAAAATCTGTATCTCTGACTGTATTCGTATGGATACTAAGATTGATGAGAATAGTCGTAAAGAGGTGACAGAGTACAGCATTAACCTAGGTCGCTGTATTTTCTGTGGCTACTGTGCTGAAGTGTGTCCAGAACTTGCTATTGTACATGGTGGCGAATATGAAAATGCATCAGAGCAGAGAGCACACTTTACACTATATGAAGATATGTTAACGCCAATAGACATGGCTAAGGCAGGTAAAGTTGCAGAGTTCGAAGGTTTTGGAGCTGTTACACCAAATGAAGATGAGCGCGTTAAAAAAACGCCTCTAGCGTATTAAGGAGTCGATATGTTTGAAGCAATAGCTTTTTATCTCTTTGCTATTTTAACTATTGTAATGTTCTATATTACAGTAACGTCGAAACAAGCATTACATGCCATGACAGCACTTGCGGCTGGAATGATTTTTATCTCAGCATTCTTCTTTTTATTAGGAGCTGATTTCTTAGGTGCCGTACAGATTATTGTCTATACGGGTGCGGTTATGGCACTTTATGCTTTTGGTATGATGTTCTTTGATACTACTCGTGAGTTAAAAGAGAACAATACGCCATCGTTGATTGTATTTGGACTGAGTGGTCTTGCGGCACTGATGATTGTTATTATCTTTACTGCACCAATCGTTTCAGATAATATCACAGCAGCGTATCCAATACTAGAAGGTGTTGGAAATACTGAAACAGTAGGTATGGTTCTATTTACAAAGTATCTTGTTCCATTTGAAGTTGCAGCAGTAATGCTACTTGTAGCAATGATTGCTGGAATTGTTTTAGCTGGTAAAAAAATGGATATTTCATTGACTCTTGTAGATGAAAATGAAACATCACAGTTAGATACTTATAAAGAAAAGGCAGAATCATGATGGAAATTGGTCTTAATCATTATCTTATTCTTTCAACGATTCTTTTTGTAATTGGACTGATTGGGGTTATGCGTCGTCGTAACCTTTTAATGCTCTTTTTTGCAACAGAGATTTTACTTAACGCAGTTAATGTAGCGTTTGCTGCTATTTCACACTATTATGGTGACCTTAGTGGACAGATGTTTGCATTTTTTGTCATTGCAATTGCAGCATCTGAAGTTGCGGTTGGTTTAGGTCTGCTTATTGTTTGGTTTAAACGTAGTGGATCGATTGATCTTGAAACTCTAACATCGATGCGAGGATAGTAATATGGAAATGTATTTATATATAGCACTCTTTGCACCGCTAGTTGGTTCGCTTTTTGCGGGACTCTTTGGTGCAAGTCCTAAAACAATAATTGCAGGTATCGTTCCTTCTGCATTACTGTTTATCTCTTTTGTTGCAAGTTCAATTTTATTGACACATGTGATTGATGGAGATGTGGTTCATGTTGAGATGATGACATGGATTGCTACAGGTGATCTTTACATCCCTTTTGGGTTTGTAGTTGATCAGGTTAGTGTCACGATGATGATGGTTGTTACAATTGTTTCAACTGTTGTACATGTATATTCTATTGGTTACATGGATCATGACAAAGGGTTTAATAGATTTTTCTCGTATCTATCAGCATTTGTATTTTCAATGATGATACTGGTAATGAGTGATAACTTTGCTGGCTTGTTTATTGGTTGGGAAGGCGTTGGTCTGTGTTCATGGCTACTCATTGGATTCTGGTACAAGAAAGAGTCTGCGTCATGGGCAGCTAATGAAGCGTTTATTATGAATCGTATTGCTGACCTTGGTATGCTAATTGGTATTTTCTTGGTATATTGGAATACAGGTTCACTACAGTACGATACTGTATTTGCTGAAGCACAATATCTAGAACATTCAACATTGACAATGATAGGTATCTTCCTATTTATTGGTGCTATGGGTAAATCAGCACAGTTTCCACTGCATACATGGCTTGCAGATGCAATGGAAGGTCCAACACCAGTTTCTGCATTGATTCACGCAGCAACAATGGTAACAGCAGGTGTCTATTTAGTAGTACGTGCTAACCCTGTTTATGACTTAATTCCAGAAGTAGGTTACTTTATTGCTTGTCTTGGTGCATTTGTTGCGATGTTTGCAGCATCTATGGCGCTGGTTAACCGTGATATGAAACGTATTATTGCTTACTCAACACTATCGCAGTTGGGTTACATGTTTGTTGCAGCTGGTTTGGGTGCATACTGGGTGGCACTATTTCACCTAATGGCTCACGCATTCTTTAAAGCGCTACTATTCTTAGGTGCTGGTAATGTTATGCACGCTATGGATGATGAGCTTGATCCGTTTAAAATGGGTGGATTGCGTCATGCAATGAAAGGTACATTTATTATGATGACCTTGGCTTCAGTTGCACTTGCAGGAATCTTTCCGTTGGCAGGTTTCTTCTCAAAAGATTTAATCTTAGAGGTAGCATTTATTGAGCACCATTACATTCTTTACACAGTGTTATTACTAACTGCTGGTATGACGGCATTTTATTCATTCCGTCTAGTAGCACTAATTTTTCACGGTGAAGAGCGATATAAACTATTTGGTTTTCATCCACATGAAGCGTATCGTTACGTACTAATTGCAATGTCACCATTGGCAGTTCTTGCAGTTATTGCAGGATCGTTTAAGATGACATACTTTGAGATGGTAACTAAAGTACTTCCAATGACAGAGTATCATGTTCATAACCCAACAGTTTATTGGATTATGACTATTGGAACACAACTCTTTGTTATTGCAGCGATTCTTTATGCTTACCGTAAATATGAGGTAGCAAAAGAAGATAAGAAAATGGAAGAGAACCTGGCTTATAAGATTCTTTATAATCAGTACTATATTCCTCATTTCTATGATGAGTATATTGTAAAACCATATGATGAACTTTCTAAAATCTTTTGGAAAGATATTGATATGAAAATAGTTGATGCAACAGTTGATATGGTTGCAAATACATTTTATAAAACGGGTGAAGCTACTCGTGGGATGCAAGATGGTAATCTATCGACGATGTTACGTTGGATGGTAATTGGTTTAGTGGTTATGTTAACACTTGCAGCTGCATACAGCGTTGCTACAGCGTTCATAGCTGGTTAAGGAGAGTCAATAATGGATAGTATTTTAACAATATTAATATTTTTCCCAGCCTTAGCAGCAGTGCTTGGGTTTGTGGTAGATAAAGACAGTATTCGTGCTTATGGTACGAGTGTCGCGGTCGTTGAGTTTGCGCTCTCTTTGATGTTATGGTTTAACTATGACTCAGCAGTATCTGGAATGCAGTTTATGGAATCAATTCCGTTGATTCCTGCATTTGGTATTAGTTACCTTCTTGGTATTGATGGTATTTCACTCTTTATTATTGTGATGGCATCATTCTTTACAATGATTGGTATTGCAACCCTGGGTGATACTAAGCGTATTAAAGACATGATTATTACACTTCTATTTTTACAGATGACAATGATTGGTGTTTTTGCTGCTCTTGATGCCATCTTATTTTATGTATTCTGGGAACTTTCATTAGTACCAATGCTTTACATAATTGGTGCATGGGGCGGACCATTAAGAATTTATGCTTCGGTTAAATTCTTCTTATACACATTCACTGGTTCACTGATTATGTTGGTGGGTATGCTATTTATGGCATATTTTTACCAACAAGCAACTGGTGTTTGGAGCTTCTCTCTTTTAGAGTGGTATCGTCTAATTCTGCCTGAGAACTACCAGTTATGGCTATTTGTAGCATTCTTTTTTGGTTTTGCCATTAAAGTTCCAATGTTCCCGTTCCATACATGGTTACCGTATGCGCATGGTCAAGCACCAACAATTGGTTCTGTAATTCTTGCAGCGGTGCTTCTTAAAATGGGGACATACGCATTTGTACGTTTTTCACTTCCACTATTTCCAGATGCAGCTGTATTTTTCATGATGCCAATTGCCACTTTAGCAATTATTATGATTATATATACAGCAATGGTAGCTTATGCACAAGAAGATATAAAACAGGTGGTTGCTTATAGTTCAGTTTCACACATGGGTGTTATTGTTCTTGGTACATTTGCACTTAATGTTGAAGGAATTTCAGGTTCAGTATTTTTAATGATAGGTCACGGTATTGTCTCTGGGGCACTATTCTACCTTGTTGGCGTTATTTATGATAGACGTCATACTAAACTAATGAGTGAATTTGGTGGATTGGCTTCAGTGATGCCACGTTATGCTACAATTTTTGGTGTAATGATGATGGCTTCAGTGGGACTGCCACTTACAATTAACTTTGTTGGTGAGTTTTTGAGTCTTCTTGGATTTTATCAGCAGTCGCATATTATGACTCTTTTAGCAGGAATTGCGATTATTGTCGGAGCAATCTATATGTTATCGGCATACAAAAAAGCATTTTTTGGTGAAGTAACTAAAGAAGAAAATAAAAATCTTCCAGATGTGAATAAGCGTGAACTATTTGCACTAATTCCATTAACAGTTATTGCGCTTTGGTTAGGTATCTATCCAAAACCAATTCTTGAGCCAATTAGTAACTCAACTGAGTCAATTGTTCAGTTGATGCATGATAAAGCAGTTACTGCAGAAGCGAAATCGAAAATTCCAAACTTAGTTGAAGAGATTAAAATCTCAAAAACTTCGACACAGGAGGCACACTAATGTTAGAGCCAGTAAATATTTCATTAGAGTCATTGAACTTATCGACTCTAACGCCAATGCTTATTCCAGTTGTTGGTGCATTAATGATTCTAATCATCGACCTTATTAAAGGTGGATTGAACAAATCGCTTTATATTATGTTGAGCTTACTATTTTTGTTAATGGATTTTGGAAGTCTTGTTGATTTTGCAGAACTTTTTAGCCAAAATGGTACCATGTTAGGATTTTTTGATGTTATGCTAATAGATGGTTTGGCTATTATAGGTCAGCTTATTATTGTAGCGACATCAATGCTATTCATTCCTCTTTCATTAACATCGAAACGATTTCATGAATACTCTTATCCTGAGTTTTATGCACTATTTTTGTTCATGATTGCAGGTTTCCAATTTATGGTTGCAACTGACAACTTAATTCTTATCTTTGTTGGATTAGAGTTAGCTTCATTAGCACTATATACATTGATAGCACTTCATAATAGAACAAAATCATTTGAGGCAGCTGTTAAGTACTTTACAATGGGTGCATTAGCAGCAGGTCTGTTCTCTTTTGGTTCTATGGTGTTATACGCATTAACAGGTTCGATTGAGATTAATCAGATAGCAGCAGTTTTGGCAGCTGATGGATTTAGTAACATTGGCTTTGTTCTAGTAGCTGTTGTATTTATGTTGGCATCATTTGGATTTAAGCTATCATTAATTCCATTTCATGCCTGGACACCAGATGTATATGAGGGTTCATCAGCAGCGCTTGCAGGCTACATGTCTATTGTACCTAAGATTGCTGCATTTGTAGTATCTATGCGCCTTTTTGAGTTTTTAATCCATAGTAATATAGTGTGGCTAGAGACGGTATTGTATGTTTTAGTAGTTTTAACAATGACACTAGCAAACATCTGGGCACTAGTGCAGACAGATATTAAACGTATGCTTGCATATAGTTCTATTTCACATGCCGGTTTTGTAATGGCTGCTATTTTAATTGGTACAACACAGTCAAACAGTGCGCTGTTTTTATATTGGATACTTTTTGCATTTACAAACCTTGGTGCGTTCTCAATGCTATGGGTAAACCGTCAAAAAGTATTAATCGAGGGTCAAAATTCAGATCATCCGTTTGAGAAGTTTGCAGGCTTAGTTCAAACTATGCCAGTTGCTGCTGCAATTATGGGACTATTTATGCTTTCATTAGCAGGTCTTCCACCATTTGGTGTGTTCTGGGGTAAAATGTATATGATTGGTTCTGCAGTTAGTGGGGGTTATACAGTGCTTGCATTGATTATGGCACTTAACTCGGCTATTGCAGGTTACTATTACTTAAAACTGATAGTCTTTATGTTTATGAAAGACCCTATTTATCAAGAGGGGCATTCAGTGCATATGACCAATGCATCATTACCACTTAAAACTATTATTGGCTTTGCAACGGCAATGACTATTTTTTCAGTTATCTTTGTAAGTCCATTGATGGAATTTATTACAGCATTCGTGTATAATAGCGGTTATTAATTCTTATCAGAGGAGGTAAGCAGTGTTAATACGCCTATGCTTTCTCCTCTTCTTTCTCTATAGCACTCTTTTTTCTCTTGATATTAATATTAATACTGGAAAAGAGTCCTCACAACCATATAGTATTATTCAACTAAAAGATAGTTCTCTTTTTTTATGTGAAGCAACACGTGATACTTTTGACATCACAACAGAAATTATCTGTGCTTTTGATAAGGTTCCATCAAAAAACATAGGTGTCTTAAACAATAATTTTTTTAATATTACAACAACAATTAAAGATAATAATTTTTTTATTATCATTAGACCTCATGAAAAAATAGAGTTATTACCTATCTTATTTGACCTCAAAAAAGAAAATGAGGTTTACTCTGCTAAAACCAATCGTTCAAAACATTGGAGTGTTGTTGGCTTTAAAGATAAGAACCCTTTTGCTCAAGAGAAGAACTTTAATTCAGTATCTATCAATTTTCCAATCAGGTTTTCTAAGGCAGATTTACCTTATGTTGGTGGTTTAGATATTAAGGGAAATCCAATTGAGATGACACAGATTAAAGATGTATCAGAATATATAAAAGTTAAAAAATTTTACAGTCAAAAAAAATATGAAGAGACATTGGAGAAAATATATGAGATGCAAGAGGCGTATCCCAATACTGTATTTAGAAGTGAAGTTTCACTTTATGAAATACGGACTTTGCATAAACTCAAAGAGCGAGAGGACTTACTAGAAGTTGCTAAAAAATTTATTCGTGAATTCTCATCAGATAAGAATATTACAGAGGTACTAGTGTACACTGCACACGCCTATTCTAAGCTTGGTATGTTTACTGATGCTGACTATTTTTTTGACTATCTCTTTAATGAATTTAAAAATGATTATTTTACACGTTTAGCAGAGATATATAAGGGTGATCAACTAGCGGAATCAGGTAGCTGGAAACGTGCACTGATTTTTTACAATAAAGCTCTTAATAAGACAGAGAGTACAGAATTGGCATCAATTGCTGCATTTAAAATTGCTGAATATAAACTAGATCATGGTGCTAGAGACGATGCAAAAGAGTATATTAATAAGATAATTGATGCAAATAGTAAGTACTTCTATGATAATTTTGATACATCATATGAGATGGCGATGGCATTTTCTGATCATGCCGATTTCTTAGAGGCGGCTAATATTGCTGGAGCGCTTCTGGAATATATGACACCTAGAGAAGAGTTGTACGAAGAACTTCTAAAAAATAGAAGTATCTGGCTGGCTAAAGCTAAAAATAGAGAAAAAGCTTTAGAAGGTTTCGAGCGATATTTAAAAGAGTTCAAGTTTGGTCAGTATGTTGATGAGATTAAACGTGAAAAAGATGCGATGTTCTTTGATATTGATGATAAAAATATTAGCAGCGCTATAGCACAATACAACACATTAATAGATAGGTATGTGGATGATGCAATTGCACAAAAGGCACTTTACAAAAAAGCGAAGCTTCTATTTGATAACAAGCACTATCAAGAAGTGCTGGCACTACAAAATGAATTAATGAGTATAGATGATGAACAGCATGATGTTAAATCACTAATTGATGGTTCTGCTTTGGTATTAATGCAAGGGTATCTAAAGAAGCAAGAGTGTAAAAGAGCAGTAGATATGTCTAGAGAGTATGAGATAACACTATCTGATGATTGGGACTCACAGATATATTACTGTGCCTACAAAGGTGGGAACTATACGCTAGCTAAAACAACAGCTCTGAAATACATTAAAAGTAAAGACATAGTTCAGCGTATGGAGTGGTTCTATAAATATATTAGTGTTGATTTTAAGTTAGGAAACTACACGGATGTTATTGATGCGTCTAAAGAGCTCATAACACTAGCGACGATGCAAAACAGTAAAGATTATGATGGTATATACCGCTTAAACTTCGATGCTAATGAACGTCTTAGTAAACGTGATGGTATGATAGAGGGCATTAAAGAGATTGAGAAGGTTTTTGGTCTTGATTTTAAAGATATTGACCGATATGCGCAGCTTATAGCATTGGGTAATCGTAGTAATGATGAGCTTATGATTGAAAACTATGCAAAAAAAGTGATTTACTTGCAAAATAAAATGGCATCATATTCACAGAGTCCTTATGTTGAATTTGCTTTAACAGATGCTTTGGTAAAGTTAAATAAAAATAATGAAGCTATAGAGATGGTCAAAAGTTTAGATGATCGCAATATAAGCACAGGCTCACGTGCACGACAAAAATATCTGTTAGGCTCACTGCTGCAAAAAGCATCTAATAGAGATGCTGCAATAGAAGCATTTAAGCAGAGTGTGCAAGCAGATGATAGCTCGGCCTGGGGTTCGCTGGCTCAAGATGCATTAGAACTATTAAAATAGAGGAGCAATGGATGGAAACAGAAAATAGTGATTATGAAAATAAGATGATTGAAGCGTTTATTGATAAGCCAGAGAAGACATTTTGGTACCAAAATGCTTTTTCAAAGTATAGCTATAATGGTGTAGATGCTATGCAGTGGCATTGGAGTTGGTGGGCTTTTGGTGGTGGTTTCTTATTTTTACTATATCGCAAGCAATATATGGCCTCTTTATTACTTTTTATAGTTTCTGTAATGTTCTCTTTTCTTCCTTTTGCAGGATTAGTTATTATGATTCTTAGTGGAGGCTATGGAACTTTTTTTGTTTATAAGGGGTATAAAAAAAGAAAAGCTGAAATTGAGATGACCATTGAAAGTGAAGAGAAACGTTTAGAGACGATGCGTTATGTGGGTGGATATCATCAATGGGTTGTTTGGGTATATATGATTTTTATACTGTTTTTTATGTTAGGAATTGCCAGTGCAATAGTTATTCCATCGATGATTCAGCCTGTTGTATAATATGTTCAAGTGTAAATAGTCTTTTTCTCTCAAATTGACTTCTATTAAAAGTCTGTTGGCGTTTTGCCAATTGGGCTGTGTGAGTACTTATTAACTCTGTCATCTCATCTTTAGTTGTAAGACCATCTAAATACTCCAGAACTTCAACAATTCCAATGGCACTCATGGCATTAGATGCTCTACTGTATTTCTGCTCTAGGTAAGCGACTTCATCTATTAAGCCCATACTTACCATTTTTTTGGTTCTATGTGATATACGTTCTCGTAACACATCACGACTCACATCAATTTCAAAAATAGGTAGATCTGTAATAATAGGTTTAGCAGGATTTTGTTGAAACCATAGTGATGGAATCACTCCAGATGCTCTGTAAATTAACATCATCTTTTCAATGCGGTAGGAGTCAGAACTGCTTATGTTTTTCATATGCTCTTTATCAACTGCTAAGAGTTCAGCATAGACACTAGCAGAGTCCTTCATAAGCTCTTTTACATGTAAATTGGTGGCATCATCAATAGCAGGTAGTTTGGATATTCCACTAAGCAAACTTTTTAAATAAAAACTGGTGCCACCAACAATAATAAGATTTTTACCACTGTTAATTGCAAACTCTTTTGCTTTATGGTAATAGTCAATAAAGTTAGAGACATCAAAGTGTTCATTAGCAAAGATCTCATTGATTCCAAAATGTTTTACATGGTTAAGTTCATCTTTAGATGGTTTTGCAGACGCGATATCTATCTCTTTATAGATACTAAGAGAATCAATAGATAAAATATAAGCATTATATTTGTGTGCGAGTTCTAAAGCAACATCACTCTTTCCTGATGCAGTTGGTCCAATTATTGCAATCTGTTTCATAGAATAAAAGTATATCGAAAATAAAATGGTAAAATATCACTAATTATTAGAGGTGCCCATAAGGAATATATTTGCAAACAGTTATTCAGAAGCTAAAAGATTTTAATGAACTTGTTATGTTTCAACATACAATCTTCTCGTTGCCATTTATTTTCATTGCAATGGTAGTAAGTGCTGATGGTTGGTTTGGCTGGGAATTACTCTTTTTAGGAGCATTGGCGGCTATTGGTGCTCGTAACTTTGCCATGGGTCTAAATCGCTATGCAGATAGAACTTATGATGTTCAAAATCCTCGTACCGCTAATCGTCCTAGTGTTGATGGACGAATCTCTGCAAATGCCATTTTAGCATTTACAGTAGTCAATGCACTTCTATTTATTGTTGTGGCATATTTTGTTAATAATTTGGCATTTTATCTCTCCATACCAATATTGGCAGTTTTGGCAAGTTACTCATATTTTAAACGTTTTAGTGAATTGGCACATTTGGTTTTGGGGGTATCTCTTGGTTTAGCCCCCATAGCTGGCGTAGTTGCAGTAGAAGCAGCTATTCCTATGTGGTCACTATTTTTAAGTTTAGGAGTGCTTTTTTGGGTAGCAGGTTTTGACTTGCTCTATTCACTACAAGATATTGATTTTGATAAAGAAGAGGGTCTTTTCTCTATTCCTTCACGTTATGGTGCAGAAGCGACGATGTTTATCTCAGCGATTTTTCACTCAATGACGATTCTTTTTTGGCTCTTTTTTGCTTTTGAATCTGGAGCAGGGCTCTTTGGATGGTTAGCAGTAGTTTTAAGTGCTGTGATGTTAGCGTATGAACATAAGTTAGTGCGTAAGGATTTTGCTAAAATTGATCGTGCCTTTTTTACGGTAAATGGCTATTTGGGTGTCATGTTTTTTATTTTAATTATTGTTGATAGGAGTATATTATGAGTGTACGTTTTGTTAAGGCGCCTATTAAGATAGAGTTTGATTTGCAAGAGAGCGACATGGAACTCTTTACAAGAGAGTATCATCAGCTTAGTGAAAGTGATGATGACCCCATCGCTCAATGGCTTAAACGGGCAAAGGGGCGAGGGGAGACATCAGATAGTGATCCAGTGCTATTAAATCTTATTGTTGAACTGCATCGTAAAATAGATAATTTAGAACGAATTATAAAAGATGAAGAGCCGCAACGACTTAGTTTAAGCAGCGAGGCAATGATTGATTCTATTGGGTATGGATATTTTAAACTAAAGCAAGAAGTGCTAGAAGAAGGTAATCAATATTATGGTCGTATTGAGATGCCTGTTCACCCAAAACACGATATTCCTATTTTTTTCATAGCTAAGAGTAGTACAGTTGCTAAAATATCAAAAATACATGAACGTGATGAGAAAGAGTGGGCATCCTATCTTACAGCACGAGAACGTGTTATGATTAGAGAAATGAGAGAAGCAAAATGATTTCAGTAGAATACCTCTTAATTATCATAGCTCTAATATTACTCTTCTTAATCTACTATATCTATTCAAAAGATATACAAAATACGACACAGATTCGTCGTGTTGCCATGGCGGTTGAGGAGCTAAACAAAGAGCTTTATGTCTTAGAGAAAAAGTTTGAACGACATATTCAAGATACTCCTATTATGGAAAATACGATGCATGATGAAGACATTGCTTATGAGCTTGAGCTAGGCATGAAAAAGATGTCAGAACCTATGGTAGCATCAATTTCAGAAATACATGTAAAACTACAAGAGCAGCATGATGAGTTTGAAAACAAGGTACAAAAGCTTGAAGAGAGTATGCGAAAATTTTCTCTCCCCTCTTCAGTGAATGGAATGGATGATTCACGTATTATCTCACTCTATCAGCAAGGTGTCGACATTGTAACTATCTCAAAAGAGTTACGTCTATCTAAGCCAGAGGTAGAGTTTGTTCTTAAAATTAATAAGATTAAATAAATTATAAGAAAAATAAGATATAATTTCATCCTCTCAAATGAGAATGGTGTGCGCTCGTAGCTCAGCTGGATAGAGCACTGGTTTGCGGTACCAGCGGTCACATGTTCGAATCATGTCGGGCGCACCATTAATAAACTCCCTAAATAACATACTTTCCAAAGAAAAAATCA
>JAYEKO010000064.1:0-37290 GCA_034661055.1 Campylobacterota bacterium | reverse complement strand
CAGATTGAACTCTCTACGCCTCTTATAAAAGAGAAAGCGAGAGAAGTTACTAAAAATAATGAAAGAGTAATAGATTGTTACATATTTTTAAAATTTACAATGAAAATAGCTATAGAAAAAAGTACTCATAAATTTTCTAAAGAAGCAACACTTAATACTAAAGAACGTATTAAACGTTATTTTGATTACGATCTTCTTTTAGGTGGCGGAGTTTATGGTTCAACTAAGCTTAGTGATTTAAATGAAAGTTATTGTGATTTTAATATCACAAAAATACTAGAAGGTGAATAGTATGAAGAGATTTATATATTTATTCATACTTCTATCTTTTATAAATTTAAATCTTTTTGCTGATTCTTGTGGCAGTAGAGTATTTTATGCTAATGGCGTGGGAGTCAAAAAACAAGAGCGCGACCTTCTATTAGCTTGGAAAGAACAATATATATCATTAGGCTTAGATGGAACTCCTTCTATCTCTTATAATCAGTCAGAAGGTATGATAGCTGATTTTTTGGAAGCATATCAACAGCTAAACGGTGATGATCAATGGGGATGGTTTTGGGATATATTTGGTGCACTGCCCGACCTGATGCTAGATATTATTTATAAATATTTTAATTATGACGAATTGCATGATATTACATTAAATGAACAAATTGATGCTTACAGAACTGCTTTAAAAGCAGGACAATCAGTAATAGTAGTGGCCCATTCTCAAGGAAACTATTTTACTAATGAGGCATATGATATTTTACTTAAAGAATTTGGTAGTTGCTCCAATATAAAATTTCGTATGATCAGTGTCGCAACACCAGCTGATCATGTCTCCAATGGAGGAAATCATTTTACATTTGATAATGATCCAATTCATCTAATACCAGGTTCCCTAAACTGGAACCTTAGAAATACAAATCGAGCTGATCCTGATTGGCCATCAATACGCTTTCATGGCTTAATCCAGAAGTGAATATGAACCTCTCTTTCTCAGGTGGCGAAAAAGATATTGCTGATGTCCCAGGTTTGACATTTGAACATTCTCATGGTGACCCAGGACCAGGAGTCTATCCTATTTCTATTTCTGGAAGTAGCTCCATGGAACTTTCAGACTCTTGTCAAGAGACTATAGGTGTCAGCGTTAGTACTCCAGGAGGAAGCGCATTTTTTACAATTGAGGCTAAAAGTACAGCAGAGTTAAACTTAGGTAATGTAATTTAAAAGGGGAATATATTTTTGAAGACGATGACTATGAACCTCTAGATCTCATTGTATCATTAGATGGAAAATTTGTATATGTTATAGGTAGATATAGCTTTGATATTATAGATGTACAAGATGCAGAGAATCCAGAGCATGCATCGAGTTTAAATGATATAGATAGGGGAGAGGGGATGTTGAATATTTCATGGAAGTCAGATAATGAAATATCATTTTTAATAGATTATTATGAACAAAAGGAACGTATAGATGTGAATATTGCTGATCCTTATGACCCTTATCAAGCGTATGAAACAGATGAATATGGAAAGATAGATTATGTGTATCAAAACTTTGTTAAGCGTTTAATATCTACTAGTGGATTATTTTCATATGAGCTCCAAAATTGGTCTCTCTCAAATAATATAGCTATTTATAATCTTGGAAAACTAGATCAATGGGGAAATACTGAAAAAATAATGGAATTAGAGACTCGTGGAAATACAAATGATATGCTGTTGTCAGCTGATGAGAAGTATCTGTTTATCTCTGATGGTTTGGCTGGAATACAGATTGTAGAGATACAATAAATATTCAGCCCATTTTATTATCTATAATAGAGCTTTAGCAAAGAAGGGAGTAGAAACACACTTGCTCGAACATATCAATTTAACAGGTGATTATGTGTGAAAGTAGAACAATAGACTTGTTGTGATATAAAATCCTTAAGCATTTCTCTATTTTAATTCGCTACAATGTCAAAACATAATTTATCAGGGAGTAACATTGAAATATTTTATAACAATTATAACATTATTACTTCTTTCTCCTCTACATGCTGAAAATTCCGTTTTTTGTGAGGTTTTAGGTGTAGAGAGCAAACGTATTCAGTGTACATTCTTTACACAGCGTGTCAGTTTTGATAGAAATATCTCCTTTCACTGGAAATCTCCAGATAAAGAGTATGACTTTAGAGAGCATAGTTTTGTACTACCGGCACATCACGGCTCTGTGTATGACTATCGTTATTATCACGGACGCTCTTTAGGTGAGTGGAAAGTACTCGTTAAAGATGAGCATAATCAGACAATGGCCCAAACTGTCATAAAACTTAACACTTCTGAGAACCTTCCTAAATAATACGCTCTTTGAGCTATAATCATAACAATGAAAAAATTAACATGGCACGCACTTTTTAATGAAGCAAAGCAGCATAAAAAACAGATTGTTATTGGACAGGTTATTGCCTTTTTTGCCGTAGTACTTTCTCTACCTATTCCCTTACTTTTTCCACTACTAATTGATGAAGTGCTATTAGATAAACCTGCTAGTTTAGTTGCTACTATGGATGCACTCTTTGCTCCAAATGAAATTTACATGTATATTGTAATTATCTTTTTTATTACCCTATTTTTTAGGTTGATGTTTTTTATTTTAAATGCAATTGGTTCAAAAGTTTTCACCTCTGTCTCTAAAGAGATTGTCTACAGTATCCGAACTAGACTGCTGTATCATCTAAAAGATGTCTCTATTGCCGAGTATGAATCTCTTGGTGGTGGAGGTATTAGCTCTAAACTCGTTACCGATATTAACACGGTTGATACCTTTTTAGGAGTAAGTATTGGGCGTTTTTTTATCTCTGTACTCTCTCTTATTGGTATTGCTGTTATTCTTCTTACCATCGATTTTGAACTAGCGCTTATTATTTTAGTTATTAATCCTATCGTTGTTACGGTTACGATGCTTTTAGGAAAACGCATTGGCAAGCTAAAGCGAGCTGAGAATGAGAATATTGAGACCTTTCAAAACGCACTATCTGAGACACTAGATCTATTTATTCAAGTACGTACTCATAACCAAGAAGAGCGCTATATTGACAAGATGGTAGGTAATGCCAAAGCCATCAAAGATGCTTCAACTTCATTTGGATGGAAGAGTGAAGCGGCATCACATCTCTCCTCATTTATTTTTCTAAGCGGTTTTGAGGTCTTTCGGGCTACTGCAATGTTTATGGTACTGATGTCTGATTTAAGTATTGGAGAGATGTTTGCTGTTATTGGATACCTATGGTTTATGATAACCCCTCTTCAAGAGCTGCTAAATATTATTTTTAGCTATGCCAATGCTTCTACTGCACTGCAACGACTTGATGCCCTCTTATGTTTGGAAAAAGAGCCTCATTACACTCATGTCCATAATCCTTTCAAAGAGACCACAACCAATGCTATTGAACTCAAAAACATCTGTTTCTCTTATGGAGACAAAGAGATTTTACATGATGTCAATATTAAAATACCAAAAGGCAAAACTGTAGCACTACTTGGTTCTAGCGGTAGTGGTAAAACAACTTTAGCTCATATTCTACTCGGTCTTTATGCTACAAAAAAAGGTGATATCTCAGTTGATGGTACTCATGTTGCCGATATTGGGCTTGATGTGATGCGTGAAAATATTGCTTTAGTACTCCAACAGCCTAAGATGTTTAATGACTCTCTTCGACACAATCTAACATTGGGTCGTGAAATTACAGATGAAAAACTCTATAAAGCACTCCATATTGCTCAGCTTGAAAGTGTTATGGAGAAATTAACAGATGGACTCAATACTCAAATTGGTAAAGACGGTATTCGGCTCAGTGGCGGGGAGCGTCAAAGAGCGGCCATTGCAAGAATGCTAGTGACTGAACCTAATGTCATTATCTTGGATGAGTCCACATCAGCACTTGATGTCGTAACCGAAGCCAATCTTTTTAGATCGTTACAAGAGCATCTAGAAGAGAAGAGTATGCTTATTATAACTCACAGACTCAAAACCATTGAAAATGCTGACTACATCTATATTTTAAATGAGGGTCGTGTTGTTGAAGAGGGGACTCCTACGGAACTTTTGGCACTTCAAGATGGAAAGTATAGTGCTTATTTTAATGAGGTGATTTATTAAATGTTACTCATGCTTGGTGACTCACTTACTTATGAGGGAAATTGGAGCCAACTGCTTCATAGAGATGATATCATCAATGAAGGCATTAATGGGGATACTACTTATGGTATGCTTTATCGATTAGATGCCATGAACCTTTTACATGTAAAAACAGTCTGTATTATGGCAGGTATTAATGACCTTGCATCAGGAGAAAATGCAGACGATATTTTTGATAGGTATGAGATGATTATTGAGTACTTTAGAAATTTAAATATACATGTAATTATAGAGTCAACTCTTTATGTCTCTCAGGATATGTATGAATATGAGTTTTTTAATAGCAAGGTTGCTAAGCTCAATGCTCACTTACAAAACTTTGCAACAGAGCACTCGCTTCAATTTCTTGATATTAATAGCCATTTAAGTGATAATAGTATTTTGAATACTCGCTATACCGTAGATGGTGTACATTTAAACTCTGCTGCTTATGAGGTTTGGGGAGAGGTTCTTTGCAATAATCTTTAAAATGATAAATTCTAAGAGCATTAGTGCTAAAATACAACAAACATAAGGATGATGTGATGAAACTTCTCTCTATTATTTTTGCAACGCTGCTATTGATTGCGGCTGCTCTCTACGGACTTGCGTTTACTTCAATTGGAAATAGTCTTGTAGCTCCTTCTATTGAGAAGAAAATCAATGGTGCTTTACAGCTAAAAAGTACTCTTAAAACTTTTGTACTTGATAGCAGTGAGTTTAATATTGTCTTAGCACTGACACCAAAAAATATCATCACTGCTTCGGGCTCTTATGAACTTTTTGCACAAAGTTTTAATGTTAATTACAACCTTGAGCTAAACAACCTTGAAGCACTAGAGCCACTAACCAAAGAGAAGCTCTATGGAGTATTTCACACCAAAGGAACCGCTATTGGTGACCTTAAGAAAATTGACATTAAAGGCTCTAGTGACATTGCAAGCTCTAAAACTGCTTATGATGTCACTCTCACCAACCTCAATCCATCTTCCATTAAAGCGGTAATTGACGGAGCTAAAACAGAAGAACTTCTTGCTCTTGTAGGTAAAGCACCCTATGCAATTTCCAAATTACATGTAAATGCCAATATGAGCTCTGTCGATCCAAAAAATCTTCAAGGAGCTATTGAAACCAGCCTAAAAAATGGTCATATCGATATTGCCTTGATGAAGAGCGACTTTAATGTCACACTGCCTAAAACAGAGTTTTCACTTAAGAGCACTACCAAACTAGAGGGCAAAAATGTCGATTACAGTATTGCTCTTGCCTCCAACCTTGCCAAGTTTAACTCTAAAGGTTCAGTCCAACCCGATACTACTGCTATGGACCTGAGCTATGAGCTAAAAATTGCCATGCTAGAGCTACTAAAACCAATTACCAATGCACCCCTTCGTGGAAAATTTAACCTTAAGGGAACTGCCCAAGGGGATAAAAATCTTTTACATGTAAAAGGCTCAAGTGATCTTGCCAGCAGTAACACTACATTTAGTGCTACCCTTAAAGAGTTCCAAGCGCAGAGCATTACAGCAGATGTTAAAAATCTTAACCTTAAAACCCTTCTCTACATGCTAGAACAGCCTCACTATTTAAACAGTGCTCTACTTGACAGTAAAATACGTATTAAAAATGTTACTGCCGGAAAGCTTGACGGGACTATTAACACAACCATTTCAAAAGGCCTTATTGATGGCAGAACCACAGCTAAAGAGTTCGGCTTTAAGCCCATGCCTCAAGTCACATTTCATCTCAATGCCGATACAACACTAAAAGGTGACTCACTTCTCAATAAAGTTAATTTAAACTCTAATCTTGTCACACTCTCTACAGCATCGAGTCTATTTAACATTAAAGAGAACTCATTTGAGAGTGACTACATGCTAAGAGTTCTTGACCTCAGTAAACTCTACTTTGTAACTGGGCAGAAAATGCGTGGTGCTATTGCCTTCAATGGTGATGTAAAACAGGGCAAGGAGCTTGATTTTACTGCACACTCAAAAACACTTGATGGTACCATTGATGCTAAACTTCATAATGATGACTTTCATGCAGAACTTCAAAATCTGCAAACGCTAAAAATGTTAAAGATGCTCTACTATCCAGAGGTTTTTCAATCATCACTTAATGGGAAACTAGACTATAATATTGCTCTAAAAAAGGGTACCTTAAAGAGTCATCTCTCTAATGGTCAATTTACAAAAAATCAGGTTGCTGACTTAACCAAGCAATATGCAAAATTCAATCTTTATAAAGAGCGATTTAATACGACACTCAATAGCGATATTAATCAAGACCTAATCACAACAAATCTCTCGATGAAGTCAAATAAAGCATCCATAACAGATGAGAAGCTTCTGCTTAACACCAAAACCAATCAGATTAAAGCAGATTTAAAACTCATTGCCAACAAGCACCCTATCACGGTTAAGCTTAGTGGTGATGTAACCAAACCAAAAGTGAAAGTTGACGCAGGAGACCTCATAAAACAAGAGGCAAATAAGGCAATTAAAAAAGAGCTTGGAAAGTTTTTTAACAAGCTCTTTTAACGCTTAAAAAAAACAGATACTACTTGTCGTAGTACTGTTGTAAAATATCAAAATAGTTATTAATACGTATCACATAATGTACAGGTTCATGACCACGTGCATAACCGTATCGTAGCTCCTTAAAATGTTCTCGTTCAGAAAGTAGTGGGAGTATTTTTTTCATATTTACCCATATGTAAGGGTTTCTTCCCAAGTTTTTTCCCAATTTAATGGCATCATAAATATGCCCTCGTCCAATATTGTAACCAGCAAGAGCAAACTTAACACGATCAATTTTTCCTTTGACATTTTTGGGGGCATATTTTATTTGACGTGCCATATATTTTGCACCGCCCTCAATGCTCTGCTTTGGATCAAGACGATTTTTAATTCCCATCTGTTTTGCCGTTGGAAGTGTCAGCATCATCATCCCCCGAACCCCTGTTGGGCTTTTTGCATTAGGATTCCAGTGTGACTCCTGATAGGCTTGAGCCGCTAAAAGTCGCCAGTCAATGTCATACTTTTTTCCTGCCGCCTGGAATATCTTTAAGTATTTTGGGAGTCTTGATTTTATACGCTCATGGTAGGTTCTAATATCTACATAGTCAAAGATTTCCACATGTGCAAAATAGGTATCTTTTAATGTTGTGAATTTTTTAGACTTCTTGAATGTCTTAAACCAGTGCTGAATCTCTTTTTGTAGCGCGATAGACTTGTTTGACTTAGGAAGCATCCATGCTAATGACTCCTTTTCGCTCACAGCAAACGCTACGTTCATTCTAGGATAATAACGACGATTAATAGAGACAATATGAGAATCTGCAACAGTACACTCTACCTTTTTCTGGTTTATTCGCTCAAAAATATGCTCGGTGGTAAACCCCTCATGTTCTTTCCAGCTAAGCGATGGTAATCCACCTCTAATTTTTTTCATTGTATCAGCATAGCTGCTGTTTCTAATAATCTCAATCTTATATTGAAGTAGATCTTGAGTGCTTTTAGGATTTTTTTTGTATCCACAAATGACCTGCTCTTGAACATCATAATAATCTGGTCCCATAAGAAAAAAACGCTGTCGCTTAGGAGTATTGGTTAAGCCTGCCGCAGCAAAGTCAGCCTCACCGTAAGACAACGCTTCTAAAACCTCTTTTATTGATGGCTTTACCGTAAAATTAACATCATATCCCCGGTCTGATGCAAAGGCTTTAACCATGTCATATTCAAAACCTCGAGGCTTATCATCTGCTCCATAATAATATGTTGTAGGGGCATTACGAGTCAAAACAGTAAGGCTTTTTTTTGGTTTTATTGCCCCAGAAGAGGCTAAAAGTGATACTAAAAGCAGTGCAAAAATAACTATAAATTTCATAACAGTTTCCTTGAGGTTAAACAAATACCTCTGTTATTATGCCACAATCCACTTAGTAATAAAATATCCACCGATGACTAGCCATGCGAACATCGCTCCTGACGTATATAGAGGTGCCATGCCTAGACCTTTAAATTTTGCAAAACGTGTCCCCATACCCAGTGCTGTCATTGCCATAGTTAGTAAAAAAGTGTCAATCTCATTAATTACTGCAACAATATTTTCAGGAACAATATGAAGTGAGTTAAACCCTGCCATGCCGACAAAATAAACTGCAAACCAAGGTATGACAAGTTTTACACCACCTCCTTCGGTACCACTTTTTTTCGCGGAATAAGAGAGGTAAATTCCAAGTAAAATAAGCATTGGTGCAATCATAATAACACGTGTCATCTTTACAATGACTGCTGCATCACTCGCCTCTTGACCGTAGGCTCCACCAACTGCAACCACCTGCGCCACTTCATGAATAGTTCCACCAACAAAAATACCAAACTCACGGTTAGTCATGTCAAAGACACCAGCAGAGTAGAGTGCTGGATACAAAAACATAGCAATCGTTCCAAAAAGAACAACCATTGAGACCGCTACTGCCGTCTTATGCTCTTCTGACTTCAAAACAGGCTCTGTTGCCAAAACAGCCGCTGCGCCACATACCGAAGCACCTGATGCCGTTAGCATTGATGTGTCTCTATCCATCTTAAATATTTTTTGTCCTAAATAGGTTCCTAAGATGAACGTTGTTGAGAGCATAATAAGAGAGACTAAAAAACCGTCCATACCAACCTCAGCAATCTGCTGAAAGGTGATTCGAAAGCCATAAAAGACAATAGCAAATCGTAAGATTTTCTTACCTGAGAAGACAATTCCTGTCTCCCATGCCAAGGGAATCTGATTATGCAGTGTATTGGCATAAAAAATACCAATAACAATACCCACAACCAGCGGTGATATTCCTAAAGCACTCACGGCTCCAATATTAGCAACCATGGTTGCTGCTGCGGCAAAGATAGCTACAAAAATAATTCCATTAATTGTACCCACACGTTTTTCAGGTGAAAATGCCATAAAGTTCCCTTATAGACTTCTTGTCCAATAAGTAGCGGAACAAAAATAACTTCATAGTTCAACAGCATTTAAAAGGTTTAGATTCAAGGCTATGAAATTATTTATGTTCCACTACTTATGTTTTAATTTTGAAATTATAGATTAATTCCTAACTATTGTAAAATAAGCTACAATTATATATGAAATATTACGAAGTTTCTGGAAACAGGGTTACTTGTCTTTTGTGTCAGCACTACTGTAAACTCAAAGAAGATCAAGTAGGTATTTGTGGTGTCAATAAAAATATCGCCAATGCCATTGAAAATCTGGTTTACGGCTATCCTGCAGCTATCAATATTGACCCTGTTGAAAAAAAGCCACTTTACCATGTCTTACCTGGAAGCAGATCATTGTCACTCGGTACAGCAGGATGTAACTTTCACTGTCCATTTTGTCAAAACTGGGGAATTTCTCAAGAGAAGCATATTAAAAAAGATCATTACTATGCTCCTTTACATATTGCTAAATTGGCAAAAGAGCATGCGTGTCAAAGCATTGCCTACACCTATAATGAACCTACCATCTTTTACCCTTATGCTAAAGATATTGCCCTTGAGGCTAAAAAACTTGGCATTAAAAATCTCTTTGTCAGTAATGGCTTTGAGTCAACAGAGGTAATTGATGACATGAGAGGCATCATTGATGCCGCCAACATTGACCTAAAATCTTTTGATGCTAACTACTACAAAAAAGAGCTCGGTGGAGACCTTGAAAAAATTCTACAAAACCTCAAACAGTTCAAAAAGAATGGCATATGGATTGAGGTAACAACACTCATTATTCCCACAAAAAATGATAGTAATAAAGAGCTTGAATCCATCGCTACATTTATAGCCAATGAACTTGGAGCAGAGACCCCATGGCACATCTCAGCCTTTCATCCGGACTATAAAGAGCAAGACCTTCCATCAACATCATTAAAGACTTTAAAACGTGCCCACAACATCGGCAAAAGGGTAGGTTTGAAATACATGTATATTGGAAATGTTGGCTATGAAAATCCGACCTTGTGTTCAAGGTGTGGGGAGCTGCTTATTGAGAGAGGAGACTTTAATATTACCAAAAACAGTCTTATTGATGGTGCTTGCCCAAACTGTTCTCATGCACTAGATGGCATTTTTTAAAAGCTCATCCCTGTTGGAAGTACGCCCAGTGGTAATAAATCCACTCTTCTAGACTTCTAGCTTTATCTTATCGGCAGGAGAAGGTTTATGGTAAAAATAGCCTTGAATTTCATTGCAGCCATGTTCTAATAAAAACTCTTTTTGCTCTTTCGTTTCAACACCCTCAGCAATAATAGAGAGGTTCAGCCCTTTTGCCATAGCTATAATAGTACGTGTAATTTCAACATCATCACTATCATCAGGAATATCTCTAATGAAAGATTGATCTATTTTGAGTTTATCTATAGGCAGTCTTTTAAGATATGCTAAAGATGAATACCCTGTTCCAAAATCATCAACAGCTAAACGAATTCCAAGTTTATGAATCTCTGTTAGTGTCTTAATTGCAGCATGAGGATCACGCATCATCTGACCTTCCGTTACTTCCATGCAGAGCCATGAGGTATCTGCTTCACTCTCTTTTAAAATAACTTTTAACCGCTCAATAAAACCATCTTGTTCTAAGCGAATAGGAGAAAGATTCAGCGATAATATACCTGGGTTGAGACCTTGTGCATACCACTCTTTATACTGCTTAATCGCTTCAAGCATGCTCCACTCATCAAGAGCAATAATAAAACCTGTCTCTTCAGCTAAAGGAATAAATTTTGCAGGTGAAACTATCCCCATATCAGGATGATTCCATCGCACAAGGGCTTCCATTCCAACAATAGTATTATTGAGTGCATCTACTTGTATCTGATAATAGACTTGCATCTCATTTTTTTCTAAAGATTGGCGCAACTGTGTCTCAAGAACAATCCTCTCAAATGCACGTTCTGTCATATCTTCAGTATAAAATTGATAATTATTACGACCACTATTTTTAGCTTTATACATCGCAACATCTGAATTTTTAAGCAAAGTTTCTACATCTACTCCATCATCAGGAAAAACAGCTATACCTATGCTCATTGTCACATAAAATTGGTGTGCTTCAATTAAAAAAGGCTCTTTCATTGCATTAATAATGCCTTGGACTATACTACTGATAACTTCAATAGATTTAATCTGATCAATAACAATAGCAAATTCATCACCACCAAAACGTCCTACGGTATCACTCTCTCTGATTGCCTCCAATAAACGGCTAGAGACATCTTTTAAAAGAAGATCTCCAGCACTGTGTCCTAGTGAGTCATTAATCTCTTTAAAGTGATCAAGATCAATAAAAAGTACTGCTATTTTTTCATCTGCACGACTTGCACGCTTCATAGCTTGCTTGAGGCGATCAAGAAATAATATACGATTGGGAAGATTAGTAAGCGCATCATGTTCAGCTTGATATTGCAAAGTCTCTTGAGCATTTTTCAGTTTAGTTATATCATGAGCACTTTCGATAATAGCACTGATCTCAGCATTCTCATCAAAGAGTGGGGCAGCTGTAAGTTCTACATAATGAGGAACATCATCACTGTCTTGATGAACATGCATGACACGGTTTACTGATTTTGTCTCTAATACATGTTGTAAAGGACAAGGATGTTGTATCCCATCACATGGAGTATCTCTATGGTGAGAAACTTCATAACATTTTGGTTTTAAAATATCTGCAACATATCTCTTATTGAGCATTTTCTTAGCTTCTTCATTCATCAAAGAGATTGTGTAATCTTTTTCGATTACCATAATGGATTCTCCAACACTATTCATAACTGTCTTTAAAAATTCATGCTGTTTTTCAACCGCTTTTTCAGCCTCAACTTTTTTTGTTATATCCATCCCTGAGCTTAAGAGACCTATACAGTTATGCTCTGCATCAAATAGCAATGCGCTATGAAAACTGAACATTAACTTTTGCTTATCTTTAGTATAAAGATGATGTATAAACTCTTCACGAGGTGCTTCTTGCATTGTTAAAAGTTCTAAGAAAAACTCTTTTACATTTTTAGTAATATCATCAGGTAAAATTCCTAACTCGAACCACACTTTTCCCAGTAATTCTTCCTCCAAATATCCAAGTAACTCTTCACCTTTTCGGTTTAGCATTGTCACTCGTGCTTCATGATCTAGAGCAATCAATAAAACATCCGCAGTATCAAGATAGAGATCACTGCGATCACGTTCAGCTTTTATAAGCTCTTGCATCTTTTGCTTATGCTCTTCAAGTGATTTACGTTTTGAGATATCATTTATAGTCCATAAAACACCTTGAGTCATATCTGCTGGAATATTCTCATCAATAGTCTTCCCTGAGAGTTCGCACCAGACAGCACTTTTGTCTTTTTTTTGCAGTTGGTATTCAATATTGCGATTAACCCCCATACGGAGTGTATCAAAGTTTAATTTTCCATATTCTACAAAGCGCTCTTGCGAGAGATGCAGTTGCCGCATACTTAAGCCAATCATCTCCTCGCCACTCTCATAGCCTAAGATATCTGCTAAGCGTTTATTGGCTTTTAGTAAAACGCGCTCACCTGTAATAAACATCAAGCCTGATTGTGCATTTTCAAAAATTATTTGAAGGTCTTTTTCACTTGCTTCTAAACTTTCTTGAATCTTTTGGCGTTTTAAAATCTCAGCATGCATACGTCGATTCCACAAGATAGCACCAATAAGAAGCAAAATCAATACTGCTGATACCTGCCCCAACAGAGTATAGTCTATTTTTTCAATAGGCTCTTTTTGTGTCCAATGCTTAAAAATCTCATTCTCTTGTTCTTTTGTAATACTTTGCAAGCCCTTAGAGATGATACTAAAAAGTTCAGGTTCACTTTTAGATACAAAAAGTGTTAAGTCCATAACTATAGGAGTTTTTCCAACAATTCTTAGATTATGAAACTGCTCATTAGATATTGTATAACTTGCGAGCGCCATAGTTGCTAACATTGCATCAAAACGTCCCTCAGCAATACCTTCGAGTCCCTCTTGGATATTTTCAACCTCTATAAAGTCG
Organism: Campylobacterota bacterium; assembly: GCA_034661055.1. Lineage (GTDB taxonomy): Bacteria > Campylobacterota > Campylobacteria > Campylobacterales > Sulfurimonadaceae > QNZR01. The sequence goes on along the minus strand of JAYEKO010000064.1, from coordinate 24,081 downwards.
ATATTTGGGTACTCTTTAAAGATATCTGCTGTATAACCATAATCTTTAATAATCACTATACGACGATCTGCTATATCTTCAAGATTTTGTACATAATTTTCATGCATATCCATTACTATTACAATAGGACTATGACTGTAAGCCTCTATTGGATTAAAGTTTTTATTCAATATCTCATTAGAAATATCACCAGAAATTACTTTAACGTCACCATTTACTGCTTTTTCAAGTGATTGGCTCCATGTTGATACCACCAATGGTTTAAATTGCAATTGCGTAGCCAAAGCAATATGCTTAAGATATTGCGAGACTATTCCAATATATTCTCCCTCTGAAGTGAAGGCCTCATAAGGTAACCAGTTTGGATCACCTGTAAATATAACACTGGGGTTCTCTTCGATCCACTGTTGCTCTAAAGAGCTTAGCTCCAATAAAGTATCTGGCTTGGCATATTCAAAGAAAAGATATTCCGAATTAGACTCAGCATCTATTTTTTCTGATTTGATAAGTTGCTTAAATGTTTTTAAGACAAACTCTTTATTAATTTCACCTATTTTATAAAGGTCTAGCAACATTAGGTTTTTAGTAATTTTGCCTTCATAAATAAGATGTTCAATGCTTTTATTAGGTTGATATTTCTCATGAATGAGTGTGGCTACCTCTTCGATGTTTGCTAAAGCGTATTCCCACCCTTTTTTTGATGCTAAGAGAAAATCATGAATCTGTTTGGGACTGTTTTTGATTTTTTCTATGGAAGTAAAAAGATTAATTGCATTGGTAGAAAATCCATGCTCTACAGGATCAAGAACCGTATAGGGAACTTCTCTTTTATCAAGCGTATAGAGCTCATTTGAGCGAAAGGCGGTTACTGCATCCACTTTTCTATCAATAAAATCTTCAATATTAAAAGATGGTTTTATAAAATCTGCATTAGTGTCATCAATTTCAAAATAGTCTAAAAGAATAGAGAGTGAACTATTATAGCGGTTATTATTACTCATCATAATACGTTTTGACTTAAGATCTAAAACGGACTTGATTTCTGGCTGTGCAATAATTACAAGAGGAGATCGTTGAAAATATGTAGCAAGTAAACTCACTTTACTTAGCTTATTATCATGAAATGCTAAGAGACTATTATTAAGAGCAAAATCAACTTTTCCTTGCTCTAGCTCTTCAATAACTGTACTATTGTTGTACTCTAGTAGTGTGACATCCAAACCTACATCTTCATAATAGCCTAACTCTTTAGCTACAATAAAGCCTGCAAATTGAAACTGGTATTTCCATTGAAGTTGTAAGCTTACTTTTTCTAAACTCTTCTCTGCGGAAAAAAGGACACCTTGTAATATGCAAACACTAATTATTATTTTAAAAATTGTTTTCATTATTGAAAATTATACCTAAATCTAATCAAAACACTACTCTACCACCAGCTCCATCTTGGTTTTGACCCATTTTCCTTTACTCTCATTTTCAGCCATTACTTCGCCAACCTTGACACGACTCTCTTCTATGTTCTTCTCTTTTGTAAGATATCTCTTAACAGTCTCTGCACGTTCTTGTGCTAAAGCAGAGAGCTCTTCTAGTGTCACTACTTGTGCACTGCTAAGGTCTGCTATCATCTGTGCATCATATGCTTTAATAAAGGCATCTTTACGCTCTTTGAACTGCTCTATTAGGCGTTTTTTTAATGCTTTTAATGGCTTGACTCCAACAATCTCTTCATAGAGATCTTCAAGCATCTCTTCACGTGTCTCTCCTTCAAATAGCTCTCCCTCTTTTTTTGCTTTTTCTATGGCAATTTCCAAAAGTTTTGCCTCTTTTAGGGCTAAAGTGTCATACTGCTCATTAAAACTACCATCTATCGCCAACTTAAGCTTTGGACGCTTAAGTAGTGCCTTGCTCAGCTTGTCTAGCTTCTCTTGTTCTGGAGGTAAAATAAGAGTATTGCCTGGTTCAAATTCGACATACTCTAGTGCATCTCCATCAACTCCAAGCATGGAGCCCAACAGTGCAAACGGTGCTGTTATAGCTTTGGTTATAAGATTAAAAAAGGCTTGAAATACAATATGTCCATAAGAGAATTCCGGACTATTCATATCACCACTTACGGGAAGCTCAAGGTCAATGACTCCCTCCGAATCTTCAAGGAGTGCAATAGCAAGACCTAAAGGAAGGTCAACCGCATCGGGGCTCTCAACCTCTTCTCCCAACTCCAGTTTTTTAACAATAATACTATTCTCTCCTAGCATTTGTGAATCTACAATATCGTAATTTAGATCTAAAAAGAGTTTTCCATTACTAATACGCTGACCAATAAACTTACCTGAGTAAGGACTCATATTGACTAAGTCAATATTTCTAAAGGCTAAGTTAATGTCAGTAAACTTCTCAATAGCAGCGGTATTGAGACTTCCTTTTAATTTTGCAGCACCATATTTATTGACAACACCATCAAGTTCTATGATGCTTGTCTCATTTTTATCTGAAGATATTCCGTAGATATGCCCATTAAAATCGTGAATATAAGCATCAAAAACAAGTGGCAGAGAGTAATCAATAAAATTTGCACTACTCTCTTTGAGTGTTACTTTTACAATCTGCATAGGAAATGCTTCAGTCTTAGCTTTTGGCTCTGCGTTAGTAGCATTCTCATCAACAGGTTTTACATGCTTGCTCAACTTAGCAAAATTCATTGTTTTATTGGCATCTATAATTGCATTGGCATACAACCCGTTCACCTCTACCTCTTTAACAAAAAGTTTATTAGGATTTTGCTCAAAAATAAATGGTGTAGCACCAATATGACTCCATGCCAACAGAACCGAATCATCTTGAGAATTTTCAAGAACAAAGTCTTTAATATCAACAGTTCCTTTTACATGTAAATCCGGTTTTTTCTTAGATGCTCCATACTCAATAGCACTTTTAAGAGAGAGTGCGCCACGTTTTAAATCAACATGATGATCTCTGCTGACATAGGGGCTAAAGTCCTGAAGTTGAATCTCATTAATGCTAAGAGTTCCCTTATGTTGTAGTGGAGTATGTCGCACCTCTCCTTGTGCTTTGATTTTTCCTTTTTTGTTTAATCGCATCGAAGCACTATAATTCAAAGAACTTCTCTTTTTTGAATCAACGCCATTGGCACTAAGGTAGATAGAGCTCAACTTAGTAGGAACTGCTTTCTTACCAAAGCCGTAGTCATTAAAATGTACAAAACCATTTTTCAATTTAAAGGTATTAAGTAAAAGGTGCCACGTGGAACTACTTTTTGTAGTTTCTTTAGCCTCAGGTTCACTACTCTCTTTAGCAACTATATAGCGATTCCAGTTGAGTACTTTATTGTTATCTAGTGAAGCATAAACATAAGGAGAACCAATAGCTACCTCTTTAATGCTAGCCTCTTGCTTGAGGGTGCTGGCAGCAATATCACCAATACTAAAACTCTTAATGGAAAATATTTTGTAATTGGTACGTTTTTGTTTTAACACAAAAGCATCAATATTGACATTACTTTTATCTAAAACTATATTGACACTCTCATTCTCATCTACAATATAATTCACATTAAAATCACTAATACCCGAAGCAACATAGAGATCATATTTTTTTAGAGAACTTTTTACAGCGTCATCTACATAAGGGTTTGCCCAGCTAAGATTAATGCCGCTACAGCCAAAGTCACCTTTTACATGTAATTTTGAGTGCATTAAGTTTCCAGAGCCGTTACAGTCCATACTCTCATTTATTTTCATATCTACTGCGTACTTTAGTGGTGTTTGTGGTTTAGAGCTAATGTGATCAGCTCTGAAATCAAGTCGTGTCAATGTTGTTGTCGTAACAGGAACAACAGCTTCATCTTTAAATGTTACTTTTAAGTTATTGAGTGCAAACTGTTTAAGCAGTACATCCCAAGGCTTGGTACCATTTGTCTCTGCCACTGTTGTATTAATCTCATTGTTACTGTTATTTTTTTCTATTATGGCGGCATAACGCTGCCAATCAATGCGACCTTTGGTATCACGTAAAACATTTACATTTACATCATTTACATGTAAATTATTTAGTCGGACTTTTTGCTGCATTGGTTCTGCAAAACCATCATCCAATGCAATATTATGAATATTTAAAATATCGTGATGGGCATCTTTTGGAATTACACGCAATCTATCTAGAGAGAAACTAAGGTCATCAATACGCATCGCATCAAGATTAGCCGTATCAATATTATAGTGAGCATGAGCTTTTAGCTTTCCATCAGCAACTTCAAGATTTAACTGCTCTTGCATATAGCTCCAGCCCGTAAATATTTTGCCCGATTCAAAGTCTAATGTTCCCTGCAGAGCAAAAGGCTCTGTTGAGACAATCTCACTATGAAGATCTAAGAAACCTCCATCTTCTAAATGCGCCAAGAGCCGAATAGTATCATCAGAGTTATTATTTTTACTAGTATCTATCTCTTTTAAACTAAAATCTATCGGCTTAATTGCCACCTCAAAAAGCTGCTCTTTACTGTGGTCTGCATAGCTTACACGCCCCTCTTCTATTGCTAAAAGATCAATTTTAATGGCAGGCATCTCAGTTTTTTCACTGTTTGTTGTCGATGATTCTGATTCTAAATGGCGTAGCCAGTCAAAATTAAAAAGTTCCTCTTTTGAATAGACAAGATTAATATCTGGTTTAATTAATTTAATGTGGGCAAAATGAATTTTACCCACAAGAAGGGAGTAGAGTTCAAAATTAACACTAAGCTGCTTAAACTGAGTAAACTTCGAGCTGTCAGGTGGTGTAAAATAGAGATTATTAAGAGTGAATTCAAAAGAGAAAGGGTTAAAAGAGACTCTCCCCAATGAGAGATGCCCTTGTGTCTGCTTATGTACTATTTTTGGAGCCTCTTGCTCAATAATATGAGGAACTACAATAAAGCCTACAATCCCATACACTAAGAACAAAAACAGTGCCACCCATTTCAAAACAGCTTTCATAATAGACTCCAATATGTTTAATTGTGTATATTTTATCTAAATTTATTGTCTCTACACTTTTTTCACATTTAATTTACCTATACTATTTTTAGATAAGGGGTTTTCGAGCTGACTGGCCTCAACTTACTATCGGGCCCTTATCTCAAAATGATTCCTATTTTAATCTTTTTTAAACCTCAATTTGTGTAAAATCATTCACTTATAAAATCTTAGGAACACTCCATGGACAGAAAGAAAATATACAATCCCCAATCAACAGAAGATGTTAACCAACGCTCAATTTTTGGTGGCAATCCAACCGGAATATTTGAACTAAACAATATTAAATATCAGTGGGCTTACAACCTGTGGGAAGTGATGTTAAATAACACATGGTTTCCTAAAGAGGTCGATATGACCCGCGATGTCATTGACTATAAAAATCTCACTGAAAGTGAAAAGACTGCTTATGACAAAGCACTGTCACAACTAATTTTTATGGATTCGCTTCAGACCAATAATCTTATTGACAATGTAAATCCTTACGTTACAGCACCTGAAATTAATCTCATCTTGGTGCGTCAATCTTACGAAGAGGCACTCCATTCGCAAAGTTATGCTGTGATGGTTGACAGTATTTCTCAAAACTCTGAAGAGATCTATGAGCTGTGGCGTCGTGACATGATGCTAAAAGCAAAAAATGATGCTATTGCAGCGGTCTATGAAGAGCTTGCGGTTAATCCGACAGAGCATAATTTTGTCAAAGCATGTTTTGCAAATCAAATTTTAGAGGGAATCTACTTCTATAGTGGTTTCACATACCTCTACACCTTGGCACGTTCAGGAAAAATGCTAGGCTCTGCACAGATGATCCGTTTTATTCAGCGTGATGAAGTTACACACCTTGTACTTTTTCAAAACCTTATTAACACACTCAAACGTGAGCGTCCTGACCTCTTTACAGAGCAGTTAAAAGAGGAGGTTTATGATATGTTCAAACAGGCAGTGAAGCTAGAGAGTGACTGGGGTAAATATATTACTCAAGGTCAGATTCTTGGTCTTACTGATGAGATTGTTGAGCAGTACATCAAATATCTTGCCGATGACCGTCTAACTTCAGTAGGGTATGAAGCAATCTACAATGTAGAACATCCTATTAAATGGGTTGATGAGTTTGCTAAGTTTAATGATCAAAAAACAAACTTTTTTGAAGGAACGGTTACGAACTACTCAAAAGGAAGCTTAAGCTTTGATGACTTCTAGCAGTAGAAATCTAGTCTCACTTCGCTTCGCTTCTACGACATCTTATAAAGAGAACTTGGCACACCTTATTGAATTAATCAATAGATGTGATGACAATGACATTATTGTAGCACCTGAAGTCTGTTTAACCGATTACGACTATGACAACTTCCAGGAGGCGATTGCTTTTACAAATGGAGCTATTAAAGAGCTATTAATACATGTAAAAAACAGGGTCTTAATTCTTACTGTCATAGAAAAACGCTCTGATGGCATCTTTAATGTAGCCAAGGTACTACACAACAACAAGGTTCTATACAATCAACCCAAGGCCAATCTTTTTAAATTTGGTGATGAACATCGCTACTTTGAATCAGGTAATGATAGTGATATTGTACTCTTTGAAGTTGATGGTATTCACATGGGCATCATGATCTGTTTTGAACTTCGCTTTAAAAAACTTTGGCAACAACTTGAAGGTGCTGATATTATCTCAGTTCCTTCACGCTGGGGTCTTCTTAGAACACAGAATTTCTCTTCACTTACCAATGCACTAGCTATTATGAACCAGTGCTATGTTATTGCCAGTGACTCATCTAATGATGACTTTACCGGTAAAAGTGGAATTATTAATCCTTTTGGACATGAAATTCGTAATGGTGAGCGTGAAATAGAGACAATGCCTTATGACAACAAAGAGATTAAAGCTATGCGACGCTATATGCAAGTAGGTATTGATGACTAATAGAATAGTCGCTATGAAAAATGCAAAGCTTGCCGACGAAATTCACAAAGTCTTTCCCTTAACCAGCAATGTAAAAAATGCTATTGCCTCTACAAATAGAGAGCTCTTTGTCCCCTCCGGCTTTAAACATAACGCCTACAAGCTTGATGCGCTTCCAATAGGGGCACAACAGTGGATAAGTTCTCCTCTTACCGTAGCAAAGATGACACAGTACCTGCAACCATCAGGTGCTGACAGAGTTTTAGAAGTGGGCTGTGGTAGCGGCTATCAAGCGGCAGTTCTTTCACATCTTTTTCGCGGTGTCTTTACTATTGAGCGAATTGAATCACTTATTGTAGAAGCTAAAAGTCGTTTTAGAGAGCTAAAAATCTCTAATATCCATACTCGAACTGATGATGGTCAAAATGGCTGGATACAGTACGCTCCATATGACAGGATTTTATTTTCTGCATCTGCAAAACAGATTCCTCAAAAACTTATAGATCAACTCAAAGAGGGCGGTATTCTCATTGCACCTGTGGAGAAAAATGGTGAGCAGATTATTACCCGATTTACCAAACAAGGCAATAGACTTACGCAGGACGCTCTTGAATCTTGTAAATTTGTTCCTGTTTTAAACGGCATACAAAAATAAGGAGAATGCTATTAAATCTGTAATCTTTGTCTGTCTTGGGAATATCTGTCGTTCACCAATTGCTGAAGGAATTGCTCATAAAATTGCTAAAGAGAATGATTTACATGTAAAAATAGATTCTGCCGGAACTGGTCACTGGCATGTAGGTGAAGCACCTTGTGAAAACTCTATTCGTGTAGCTAATGAGCATAACACTGACATTAGTATGTTGCGCGCTCGTAAAATTACTCAGGACGATATTAATACATTTGATTTAATTATTGCTTTAGACGACAAGAACTATGCTGACTTAAAAGCAATGGGAGCAAAAAATCTCTACAAATTAGGTTATTTCGGATTTAATAACGATGACGTACCCGACCCATTCTTTTTTGATGGGTACTACGGTTTTGAAACAGTTTATAAGATGATTGACACCTGTGTGCAAGAGCTCTTTAAAGAACACCTCTAAATCTAAGCCTCTCTAAAAGGCAACTCTTCATATTTAATAGAAACACCAATTAGGTAAAGTTGGCTTTCAACGGTTTTAGATAATGAGTCACAGTTTGAATTTGATAATCCAACCTTGTTGTTTTCAAACACAATACTAATTCCCTCGCTTAAATCTAAAAACTTTAGCTTAGTATCCTCTACTAAAAGAGCATCGGTTACGCCATCTATCTCAAATGCAATGTTAATCCAGTCGTAACCACGATTAGAGTCTTGAACTGACAGTTCAATTTTAAAGCTCGTAGGGCCTATTGTTTTAATTTCCCTAACCTCTGAGTCTCTTGCAGCGTCAAAGCGCTCTAGAAGCGCCCTAGAGCTCAATTTTGTTAATGGCTTCATTTTATTGACAACCAACACACTCCATTGAACGATCTTGAACATCAGCAACCGCTTCTGGAGATTCACTTCTTAGATAGTATGTTGATTTCACACCAAGCTTCCATGCTAACATGTAAATATCATTTAAGTATTTTCCACTTGCTTTATCTAGCGTAATAAAAATATTTAGACTCTGTCCTTGATCAATCCACTTTTGACGGATTGCCCCTGCTTTAATTAGAAGACGCTGGTCTAAATCATATGCTGGTGTGTAATAGCTCCATGTCTCTGGACTCAGCTTTGGAACAACAACTGGAATAAGACCGCTTAGGTTCTCTTCTGACCATTTTCTTTTATATACCGGCTCAATAGTCTGTGTGGTACCTGTTAAAATAGAGATAGAGCTAGTTGGTGCAATAGCCATTAAATAGCCGTTACGCATTCCATCTTTTTTAATTTTAGCGCGTAACTCATCCCAATCGTATGCAGAAGCAAATAGTCCGCCGCGGTCAACTAGATTAATAACATCTGCTCCGACATGATCCATTGGCAAGATACCCTTACTCCATTTTGAACCATCAAATTCTGGATATGATCCTTTTTCAAGCGCAGTATCTGAAGATGCTTTAATAGCGTTATAACTAACAGCTTCCATAACTTCATCAACTTTATCAAAGTGCTCTTGTGATCCCCAAGCAATTTTAGCTTCTGCTAACATCTGCGCCTCACCCATAACACCTAAGCCGATTGCACGACTTTTCATGTTAGTACGTTTTACTTTTTCAAGTGGATAAAAATTTAGGTCAATAACATTGTCTAACGCACGAATGGCAATAGGTACTATTCTATCAATATCTTCTTTCGTGTTAATTCGAGATAGGTTTACAGACGCTAAATTACACACTGCTGTCTCACCATTGACTTTCTCTTTCTCTACAATATAGATCTGTCTGCCACCAATTGAATCTAGTGCTGTTATTTTATTGGCTGTTTTAGTTATGCCACTATCTACCTTGACTAACTCATCTTCTTCAAATGAGAGGCAATCACCCTCTTCAAATTTAAGTTTTATTTTATAGTGGTTTGGTGATGTATTTTGAAAAATTTCTGTACATAGATTTGAACTTCGTATAACACCATAATGGTCATTTGGGTTAGCACGGTTAGCATTATCTTTAAAGCATAAAAATGGACTTCCTGATTCAAAATAACTTGTTAGTATTTTTCTCCATAAATCTTTCGCTTTAATACTCTCTTGTAGAATTGTCTCATCATTCTCAAACTCTATATAACGTTTTTCAAAAGCTTCACCATAAAGTGTTGTTAGCTCTTTAGTCTGATATGGATCAAAAAGTGTCCATAATCCATCCTCTTCTACTCTCTTCATAAACAGATCATTAATCCAAAGTGATGGAAAAAGATCATGGGCACGTCGTCTCTCTTCTCCCGAGTTCTTCTTGAGATCTAAAAAGTCATTAATATCTATATGCCAAGGCTCAAGATAGACAGCAATAGCTCCCTTACGTGTTCCAAGTTGATCTACTGCTATAGCAATATCGTTAGTAATTTTTAGAAAAGGAACAGTACCGCCAGCTGCATTTTTATGTCCATCAATAAATGAACCCATAGAACGCACTTGTGTCCAGTCCCAACCAATTCCACCACCAAATTTAGATAGTAGCGCCATCTCTTTGTATGAATCAAAGATACCTTCAATGTTGTCTGGACTTGAACCGATGTAACATGAGCTTAGTTGATGTCTTGTTGTGCGAGCATTGGAGAGCGTAGGCGTTGCTAACATCACTTCAAATTTTGAGATCATGTTATAAAATTTAATTGCCCACTCTTCACGATTTTGTTCATTCTGTGCTAAGAACATTGAAATTGCCATAAACATATGTTGCGGTAACTCAATTGGGTTAGCACTTCCGTCTTTTATAAGGTAGCGGTCATAAAGTGTTTTAACACCTAAATAATTAAACTGTAAATCTCGTTCAGGAACAATATGCTTTTCAAGTTCATTTAAATCAAATTTCTCTTTCAGCCCTAGAAGAATTCGACCCTCTTTTTCACCTCGCTCAAAGTATTTCTCTAATGAACAGTAACCTGTAAAGCCATTAACTTGATGATAGAGATCATATAGAAAAAGACGTGATGCTACAAAAGTCCAGTTTGGTGCATCGATGTCTATTTTATCTACAGCCGTTTTGATTAGTGTTATCTGAATCTCTCTACTTGTAATACCGTCACGAAATTGAAGTTGCGCATCTACTTCTAATTCACTTTGACTAACATTCTCTAAGCCTTTTACTGCTGCTGATGTGTACTTCTGAATTTTAGAAATATCTAACTGTTCGCGTCGCCCATTACGCTTAATAATTGTGACCATTAATTATCCTTACCTTGATGTGTGTATTGTATCATTTTTATTTAAAGACTCTTTGAAATATTTTATCAACATTTTTCGTATAGTACTCATAATTAAAACACTCTCGAATCTGCTCTTCTGAAAGCTTTTCTCTTAACTCATCATCTGCTAACAAATGGTTAAGATAGAGAGACTCCCCTTTATCATTTAAAGTAGGCTTACCCTGCCCTATCTCTTCCCATACTTTCATAGCGTTACGTTGAACAATACGGTATGCATCTTCACGAGATACGCCTTGAATTGGAAGCTCAAGTAAAACACGCTGTGAGAAAACCAAACCACCTGTTAAGTTTAAATTCTTCATCATGTTCTCTGGCATAACGGTTAAGTTAGCAATAACGTTATTCATACGGTGAAGCATAAAATCTGTAGTTATGAATGCATCTGGTAACCAAAAGCGCTCAGTAGAACTGTGTGAAATATCACGTTCATGCCATAACGCCATGTTTTCCATTGCAGGGTTTGCGTAGGCTCTAATCATACGTGCCAAACCAGTTATATTTTCAGTTAGGATTGGATTACGTTTATGCGGCATAGCTGATGAGCCTTTCTGCCCTTTAGCAAAAAACTCTTCTGCTTCGTAAACTTCTGTTCTTTGTAAGTGCCTCACCTGTACAGCAAATTTTTCAACACTAGAAGCCATAAGTGCTAGAGCTGTTGCTAGTCTTGCATATCTATCTCTATGAACAACTTGATTTGAACACGGTTCAGGTTTTAGACCTAGCTCTTGCATTGCATACTCTTCTAGCTCTAAAGGTGCATGAGCAAAGTTACCCATTGCACCGGAGATTTGACCCACTGCTATAACATCCATTGTCTGTTCTAGGTTCTCTAAATGACGCGCCATCTCATCATACCAAACTGCTAATGTCAAACCAAATGTAATAGGTTCGCCATGAATACCGTGGCTTCTACCAACCATCAATGTAAGCTTGTGTTCCTCTGCTCTTTTTTTAATTGACGCCATAAGCATTTTGACATCATCAATAACAATTTCAAGTGATGCTTTCATCTGAATGGCCACACCAGTATCAACTGCATCTGAAGAAGTCATACCGTAATGGAACCACCTTGACTCTTCACCAAGACTTTCACTAACGCTAGTATTAAAAGCAATAAGGTCATGTTTTGTAACTGCTTCAATCTCTTCAATTCTTTCAACCGAAAATGTAGCATTCTTAACAATCTTTTCACAATCTTCATCTGGAATAAGCCCTAATCTATTCCAAGCTTTAACAGCTGCTTTTTCAACTTCAAGCCAAGCTGCATATCTTGCATGTTGAGTCCATTTTTCACTCATCTCTTTTCGCGCATAACGTTCAACCATTTTCACTCCTATATTGTCAATTTATACTTTAGTATTGTGATAAAATACTAATAAAATAAGTATTAGATATTATCTCAATCTGCATAATAAAAGGATTAATTTTTGCCATTTGTTAGAAAAACATTCTATGCTGAAAAAAAGCAGAAAGCCTTTCTCTTTTTAATTCGTAATCTTGGCTATACTCAAAAAGAAGCTCAACGTTTAATTGCTAAAGGACGGCTTCTTGTTAACAATGAACCCATGACATATACAGCTGGCTCTATTGAAGGTGAATTTGAATTTATCTATTTTGAACCAATTACAAAAGGCTTAATTCCTCTTTTTCAAACTAAAGACTTTGTAATTTTTGACAAGCCTAGTGGAGTATTAATTCATCCTCAAAGCAGACGCACACCCTACTCTCTACTTGATGAAATAAAATTTCAGTTTGGTCGTGATGCAAATATTACACATAGAATTGATCAGGAGACTAGTGGTATTGTCCTTTCAGCTAAACACAAACAATCAGAAATAGATCTTAAAATGATGTTTCAAGAGAGAGATATGCAGAAATATTATCTTGCTCTAGTTCATGGACAAATAGATTCTATTTTACATGTAAATGAGCCGCTTCTAAGAAAACAAGATATCAGCGCTATGGTTAGAACAGTTGTAAAAGTTAATCCAGAAGGAAAAGCTTCTGAGACAACAATTATACCATTACAATTTTTTCCTGAATTAAATATGACCTTAGTTGAAGCCAAACCTTTAACTGGAAGACAACATCAAATTAGAGTACATCTGTTTCACGTGAAACATCCAATAGTTGGCGATCCAATTTATGGACAGAGTGATGAAAATGTTTTACGTTTTTTAGATAGAGAACTTTCTACTAAAGAGCGCATAGAATTAAGTGGTGCTTCAAGACTTCTTTTACATGCAAACAAATTAGAATTTAATTATGGTTGTAAATATTCAATTACGAGTAAAACAGACTTTATTAAAGAAGCTTTTTCTGCTTTAAACTATTAAATGTTTCACGTGAAACTTATTTTAATATTTTGATTATCATTATTATTTATATGCATATTGTAATCAAATATCGTGAAGTAGGGCTCTATAGAGCTTCTTATGTGAATAACTTTATAAATAAAAGTTATTTAGTTAATTATAAGTAATAAATTTTATTATTAACCTCTAGAAGTCCCTATTTTAGGGGATTTAGAAACTTTTAAAAAAATTAAGAAATTAAGAAATTATTTATATAAATTTGCCCTTAAATTGCAAGAAAGTCTATATTACGTCATTTAAGTTCACATTTTAGCCCACAGTGTGAAAATTACACATTTGAAACAAATTTATTACAATCTAGGGCACCTTTATGGTATATAAAAAATATTTAAGAAGAAAATAGAAAAATAGCCGCATTAGGAATCACTAAGAAAAATGTGATAATATTGCACTTAAATAAACACTCTCCCTGGTGTGTTGAGTGTTTATTCTTACTTTTTTAATTTTACTCTTTGAGAATGTGTAATTGCTATGGCAATTGCATCAGTAATATCTAAGGGTTTAATCTCTTTTTTTATATTTAACAATCTTTTAACCATAAATGCTACTTGAACTTTATCTGCTTTGGCTTTACCTGTTAATGCTTTTTTGATTTGTAGGGGAGTGTATTCACTAAATTGTCCAAATTCCTGTAAAACTTTTAACATCAATGCTCCACGGAATTGAGCCAATTTTATTGTTGTCTTTGGATTATGAGCATAAAACATATCTTCAATAGCAACTTCATCTATTTTATGAGTTTTAAATATATGTTCAATTCCTTCTGCCATTTGAGGAAGTTGAAATTGTAAATCTTCTGCTTTCATTTTGATTAGACCCGCTTCAAGCAACTCAATTTTTCCAAATTTTAAAGAGATAATGGCATAACCACAATTTCTAGTACCAGGATCAATACCTAAAATATTCAAAAACTAACTCCAAAATAAATTTACTCACACTGTGAGTAAATTGAATTTATATCTGATTTTATCATATTCTAGGGTTTGTTCTAATATAATTGCTTACTTATTCACACATTATTCACATGGAGCAGACAGATAGATGAGCATTGGCAATAACGTATTAGATTTATTAAAAAAAGAGATAACAGATGTAGAATATAACCGCTATATTAAACAACTTAGTTTTGCACCTAAACTGTCAAATGAGAACGATGTATATTTTATTGCCCCAAATCCACTTATTATGAGTTGGATAAAAAATCGTTACAGTGAAAATATTGCTCATCTTTTTGAAATTAAAACAGGAATAAAACCTTCTGTAAATATTATATTGCAAGATATAAGCTCAAAAAAAACAAAACAAAAAACAAAAAAAGACGCTTCTGATTCCAAAATAAAACAATCACTTCTAAATATTGCACATACATTTGAGAATTTTGTAGAGGGTGGCTCTAACAAATTTGCTTATGTAGCAGCCAAAAGTGTTAGTGAACAGCCTGGTAAGGTCTATAATCCTCTTTTTATCTATGGTGGTGTTGGACTTGGAAAAACTCACTTAATGCAAGCAATTGGAAATGTTCTACAAAATAAGGGACAAAACATTATCTACGTCTCAGTTGAACAATTTTTTAATGACTTTACCCGACATCTTAGAAATAAATCTATGGAACGTTTTAAAGATAAATACAGAAAATGTGATCTTCTTTTAATAGATGATGTTCAGTTTTTAAGTAATAAAAATTCACTTCAAGAAGAGTTTTTTCACACATTTGAAGAGCTAAAAAATGACGGTAAACAGATTGTTATTACTGCAGATAAGCACCCTAAAAAAATTGCAGGTTTAGAAGAGCGACTTAAAAGCCGTTTTGAACATGGTCTAGTTGCTGACATTCAACCTCCAGAACTTGAGACTAAAATCAATATTATCAAAAAGAAATGTGAAATTAATAAAGTCAAACTTGACAATGATGTCATTACCTATATTGCGACTATCATTGAAAATAATGTACGTGAAATTGAAGGGATTCTTTCTAAACTACATGCTTATTCACAACTCATACATGTAAATATAACCATAGATTTTGCAAAAAATGTTTTAAAGGAGCAACTTGAAGATAAACGAGACCATATTACTTTGGATCTTATTTTAAAACTTGTTGCTAAAGAACTTAATATTAAACCAAGTGAAATCACTTCAAAAAGTAGAAGTAGAAATATAGTAAGTGCACGACGTGTAGCTATCTATTTAGCACGAGAATATACTCCAAATACTACTCCTCAACTTGCAAAATATTTTGGAATGAAAGATCACACTGCCATTAGTCACACAATGCGTAAAATTCAAGAACTTATTAAAAATGATGAAGGCTTTAGGCTTCAAATTGAAGAGTTCAAAAATAAAATTACAACAACATCCTAAAATAAGTACCAATAAAGAGTTTTAAAGATGCCTAAAAATAAGATATAATTTGCACAGGTGAATAAGTGTGAAAAAGATTAAAAAGTTTTTCACATTAGAACTTGCCTATTTTAGGGACTAAGAAGAGTAATTCACATAATTAATGTGAGCTACTACTACTACTAAATATTAATATATATAGGAATATAAATGAAAATAGCTATTTCAAAATCTATTTTAGAAAACATTCTTTTACATGTACAACCTTTTCTTGAAAAAAAAGATACATCTCAAATTACTTCACATGTCTATTTTGAATCAAAAGCTGATACATTAGTTGTTAAAGCTACAGATTATGAAATTGGTCTTAACATTGCTACTCAAAAAGTACAGATTAATGAGACAGGTATGGTCACTGCAAATGGTAAAAAACTTCTTGATATTATTAGAATTTTAAAAGATCAAGAAGTTATATTAGAGACTCGTCAAAATATGCTTCATATTCAACAAGGAAGCTCAAACTTTAAACTACCTACTTTCAATAGTAGTGAATATCCATCTTTCCCATCTTTTGATAGTGCCCCAAAAATAGAGATTAATTCACAAGTTTTGATTGAATCACTAAAAAAGATTACACCAGCAACAGATAACAATAATCCTAAGTTTGAACTTAATGGTGCACTTTTAGATATTTCACTTGATTCTATTAACTTTGTCTCTACAGATACTAGACGTTTAGCACTAGTACATGTAAATAATAACAATGAAAAAGAGCTCTCATTAATTATTCCAAAAAAAGCAATAATAGAGATTCAAAAACTTTTCTTCAATGCTATTGAAATTTATTATGATGATGCCCATCTTGTTATTAAATCTGATCAATTCATCTTTTTTACAAAACTTATAAATGGTAAATTTCCTGACTATTCTCGTATTATTCCTAAAGAACTTTCCAAAAACCTAACTATTCCTAAAAGTGACATTATAGGAGCTATTAAGCAGATTACTACAATATCGAGTGACATGAAAATTATATTTCATAATAATCACATTGTTTTTGAAAGTTTAAGTGATGATAATATTGAAGCTAAAACAGAGATTTATTTTGAGACTGGTCTTGAAGAGCCTTTTGTCTTAGCTGTCAACAGTAGATATATTCTTGACTTTCTTTCTCAAACATCAGAAAGTGAGTTTAATATAGGTCTTAATGAACCTAATTTACCATTTGTATTGAGTGAACATAACTTTAAAACAATTGTAATGCCTATAGTTATATAACAATCTGCCATTTTTGGCAGAACTCTTTTTATAGGTGCCCTAAATACTACAATAACAGCTAATAAAGTACAAAATTATCTTCTTATATCAAATTTTTAACTATTTTTGGATAAAATAGAGCCAATTATAGTGTAAATAGTGGAGCAGTCTATGGAACAACAGTACGGTGCAAGTAATATTAAAGTCCTTAAAGGACTAGAAGCGGTAAGAAAACGTCCAGGTATGTATATTGGTGATACTGGCCACAGAGGTCTACATCACTTAGTATATGAAGTAATTGATAACTCTATTGATGAAGCGATGGCAGGATATTGTGATACCATTAGTGTAACACTAACAAAATCTGGTACTGCAATTATTTCAGACAATGGCCGTGGTATTCCTACAGATATGCACCCAACAGAAGGTGTTTCAGCTGCAACAGTTGTTTTAACTGTTCTACATGCCGGTGGTAAATTTGATAAAGATACCTATAAAGTCTCTGGTGGACTTCATGGTGTTGGTGTCTCTGTTGTAAATGCACTAAGTGGTACATTAAACATGACTATTCACCGTAACGGCGAAATTCATCAACAAACTTTTAAAGAAGGAATTCCACAAGCTGCTTTAGAAGTAACTGGTACGACTCGTAAAACAGGTACTACTATTGAATTTACTGCTGATCCTTCTATTTTTACTGAAACAATTACTTTTGAGTATGAGTTTTTAGCAAAACGTTTTAAAGAACTTGCTTATCTAAATCCACATATTAAAATTATTTTTAAAGATGATAGAAGTGGCGATAATAATACTTACCATTTTGAAGGTGGTATTACTCAATTTATTACAGACATTAATAAACGTGAAAAAGTGGTCACTCCTTATGAATTCAATGCCGCAGTTGAAGATATTGAGATGGACATTGCTTTTATGTATAATGACTCTTATGAAGAGAAACTTTACAGTTTTGTAAATAATATTCGTACTCCAAATGGCGGTACTCATGAAGCAGGTTTTAGAGCAGGACTCACTCGTGTTATCTCCAACTATAATTCTCAAAATGGAAATGTTAAAGAGAAAGATGTAAAAATCAGTGGGGATGACGTAAAAGAGGGATTAATATGTATTGTCTCTGTTCGTGTTCCAGAGCCACAGTTTGAAGGTCAGACAAAAGGAAAACTTGGAAATACCTATGTTAGACCATTAGTTCAAAAAGTAACCTATGAAAAATTGGGCAAATATTTTGAAGAGAACCCAATTGAAGCAAAAGCAGTTATTCAAAAAGCACTTCTTGCGGCTAAAGGTAGAGAAGCGGCTAAAAAAGCACGTGAGTTAACTCGACGTAAAGATGCTATGACAGTAGGAACACTTCCTGGAAAATTGGCAGATTGTCAAAGTAAAGATGCAACAATTTCAGAACTTTACCTAGTGGAAGGGGACTCTGCAGGCGGTTCTGCTAAGCAGGGTCGTGACAGAGTTTTTCAAGCAATTTTGCCACTTAAGGGTAAAATTTTAAATGTTGAAAAAGCACGTCTAGATAAAATTTTAAAGTCTGATGAAATTAAAAATATGATTACTGCTATTGGCTCTGGTATTGGTGAAGAGTTCAATGAAGAGAAAATTCGTTACCATAAAATCATCATTATGACCGATGCCGATGTTGATGGTTCTCATATTCAGACATTACTGTTGACATTCTTCTTTAGATATCTACGTCCAATTGTTGAAAATGGTTTTTTGTATTTAGCACAACCACCACTTTATCGTTACAAAAAAGGTAAAAAAGAGATCTATTTTAAAGATGATTATGAGATGAATAACTTCTTAATTGAAAATGGTGTTGAGTCACTTGAATTAGAAGATGTTGGCCATAATGATTTGGTAGAGTATTTTAAAATGGTTGATCATTACAATAACTCTCTAGATTCGTTAGGACGTCGTTATGCTCTGATTGATTTAGTACGTTATTTTATTGAAAACCCAGATTTTATTGGACAAGATTACAGTGCTATGTATAGTGAGATTGAAAAGTTCTTATTGGCACAAGGCAACAATATTTTAACTAAGCACATTACCGGTGAGAGTATTCATCTGTTTGTTCAGACAGAGAGTGGAATGGAAGAGCTTATTATTGATGACAATCTTTTTGCTGCTCCAAATTTTACAGAAGCAAACTATGTCTTTCAAAAAATTAAAGAGTGGAATATTGCTTTAGAAGGTGATATTTTAGAATTACTTGAGAGTGTAAAAGACTATGCTAGAAAAGGCTCTTATATTCAGCGTTACAAAGGTCTTGGTGAGATGAACCCTGAACAGCTTTGGGAGACAACTATGACACCAGAAAATCGGGTACTTCTTCGTGTAACTATTGAAGATGCTGAAAGTGCCAGCGATTCATTTAACCTATTTATGGGTGATGATGTTGAACCACGTCGAAATTATATTGAAACCCATGCTAAAGATGTTAAACACTTAGATGTCTAATGCTTTTACCAGAGACTAAAGAGCGAGAAGCACAGTTTAAATTAGCACTAAGAATGGGTTTTCCCATTTTTTTGCTCACTTCTGTACTTCTTTTTTCACTACTTTCACAATATTTAGATACGATTCCTCCAGCTTTTACCATTATTGGCATTGGTACTTTTGCAGTAGCAGTCTATTTTTCGTTTTATCTTATCTATAAGGGTCGTGATGAACAGATTACTGATCCAACAACTCATATGTTTTCACGTGAATATACTATTGGTCTTTTTAAAAAGGAGCTACAAAAAGGTGACTATACGGTAGTTTTGATATCAATTAATAATCTACAAGACATTAATGAGAAGTATGGACTTAAAAATGGTGATATAGTCTTATATGAGACAGCATACTGGATAGGAACTTTTTTTGAAGAGAAGGGAGTTAAAAACTTTCCAATTGGTGTTCTTAAAGGTGGGGATTTTTTAATTGGTTTAGAGGGAGACGAGAATCAATATAAGACGATGATGGATATTTTATGTCTGAAAGTTGAAAATTATATTGTTAAAGATATTGAAGTACATATTAGTGGCGCTATAATAGATAACTCTTTTAGTGATGATATTGATCGAATCATTGATAAGCTTATTGAAATTAAAAATTCTAAAATATGTTCTACAAATATTGTAGAGATAGAGAAAAAACTTGATCCAGATCTACTTGAAAAACGAGTTTTACAAGCGGTGAGAGAGAGTCGCTACTCAATTATGTTTCAAAAAATGGAGTGTAATAATAAGGTGATGTATGACAGTTCTATTAAGTTGGTTGATGATTTAGAAAAAATAATTCATCATAAAAGCTATATGCCAGTAATAAATAGACTGCGTCTCAATCGTGAATTTGATGTCCTACAACTTGAAGCAGTAAGTGAATATATTGAACTATATAAAAATGTGAGTTTTACACTCAATATTTCTCCGTCATCACTAAGACAGAACCAATTTTTTCAGAGAGTCCAGACACTACTTTCAAATGTTGAACTTAATGGTCGTCTTGCTTTTGTCATTAGCGAGAAAGAGTACTATGGAAATGTAAAACGTTACAATGAGACGTTGCAGTCTTATCGTCGTATGGGAATTAAAATTGCTATAGATAACTTAGGATTTAATCAGACCAGTCTGCTCTATATGAAAGATTTACATGTAGATATGGTACTTTTTGACAACAGCTTTTCAAAGCGTCTCTGTGAAAAAGGCTACAAAGAGATTATAGAGGGTTTGACACTTAGTGCTAAGGCCTTAGGAGTTAAAACATGGATAAAAATGATAGAAGATAAGAGTATGTATGAAGTAGCTAAAGAGATTGGGATTGACTGTATTCAGGGTTACTTTATTGGAAAATTTGATCAATTAGAGAATATTTTAGAAGAGAGAGAGGATTAGAAAATGAAATATGGTGAAAAAATTGTTGTAGAATTTGATGTTGAAAAAGATCTCGAGATCTGGCCAAATGAGCATAAACGAGACTACTTAATTAAGATGACACTTCCAGAATTTAGCTGTCTATGTCCACGTAGTGGTTACCCTGATTATGCAACAATATATTTAGAATATACACCAAATGAATGGGTGGTGGAACTTAAAGCAATTAAGCTCTATATTAACTCATTTAGAGATCGCCATGTTTCACATGAAAATAGTGCTAATGAGATTTATGATGTTTTGGATAAAAAGCTAAAACCAAAATATATGAAAATTGTAGCAGACTACAATCCAAGAGGCAATGTTCATACAGTTATTGAAATTGATAGTTTAAAAATGGAGAAAAAATGAATTTAAATTTAGGAATACCAAAAGGGAGTCTTCAAGACTCAACACTCAAAATTTTTAAAGAGGCTGGCTATAACATCAATGTTAGGAGTAGAAATTATTACCCAAGCATTGATGATGAAGAAATCTCTTGTATGCTCATTCGTGCTCAAGAGATGGCACGATATGTAGAGGGCGGACAGCTTGATTGTGGTCTAACAGGACTAGATTGGATTAAAGAGAATCGTGCCGATGTCGTAGAGGTATGTGAACTCACGTATGCAAAAGCTAGTTACTCTAAAATAAAGTGGGTATTAGCTGTTAAAGAGGGCTCACCATATAAAAGTGTTAAAGATTTAGAGGGTAAGACTATTGCTACTGAGGTTGTCAATCTAACCAAAGACTATTTAGCAGCAAATGGTGTAAGTGCCAATGTAGAGTTTAGTTGGGGTACAACAGAGGTTAAAGTTCCAGACTTAGCAGATGCTATTGTTGAGATTACTGAGACTGGTTCATCACTTCGTGCTAACAATTTAAAAATTATAGATACTGTTCTTGAGACATCAACTCGTTTTATTGCCAATAAAGAAGCCTATGCTGACCCTCTTAAGCGTAAAAAGATGGAAGATATTATTATGATGCTTAATTCGGTTATTGATGCGGTGCCAAAAGTATGTATTATGATGAATGTTCCAGAGAACAAACTTAATGAGATTTTAGAGCTGCTGCCGACAAACAATCCAACTGTTTCACATCTGGCAAAAGGGGATTGGGTAGATATTATGGCGGTAATTGATGATAATGGTCTAAGAGATCTCTTTCCAAAACTTAAAGCACATGGAGCAAAATCCATTGCTCAGATGCCGGTAAATAAGATTATTGAGTAGGCTCTTCGCCTCTCATTTTCTGTCTTTTATTCATTTTAGAACTGTTTTTAGAATCTACATGTAAATTCTCTTTTACATAAGGCTTTAACACTTTAGGAATTGCTCTACCTTTTACACTAAGAATATCTTTCATCATCATATCACTCACATCTTGAACATCAAATTTACATGTAAATACAAAATAGTTAAATAGAAGCTCATTAAGACGATCTAGAGATATTTTCCATGTGGATTGTGTTTGGGTATAGATCCACTCACTTAAAGCGTAGAAACCATCAAAAACAGTCGTATTTAAGTGAATTAACTTAAATGTGTGTTTGAAGTTGCCACTATTGTAAATAAGATCCCAAAAACGTGCAAATCGTTTCATCTTTTGAATCTCTTTATAGTTGAGCAGATTATTCTTCAAAATATCATAGGGCGGGGTGTTAGAGTAGAGCATACCAAAGTTCTCATCATGGCGATTCATTACTGTTCCGGAAAGCTTTTTTAAGATACCTATCTGAATCTCTGAACTAGTAAGAGTGCAGAGGGCATTAAGGTTTTTTCCAAAACCTTCTATACTTTCACCAGGAAGCCCCACAATCAGATCTAAGTGCATATGAGTCTTAGTCTCGTTTTGTAAAAAAGTGATGTTTTCTCTGATTTTTTCTAGTTTTAAAGGACGGCTAATATTAAGAGCAATTTGTGGATCGAGTGTCTGAATCCCAATTTCAAGTTGAAGTGAACCGGAAGGAAAGAGGGCAATTTTCTGCTTAATAGAGTCAGGAAAATGATCGGGAATAACTTCAAAATGGGCAAAGTAGGGCGGCTCTTTACTAAGAAAAAAGTCTAATAGAGCGTTAGCAATTTTCATATTTAAATTAAAGGTCCGATCAATAAACTTAAAGTTTCTTACCCCTTTACTCCAGAGTACTTTAAACTCCTTTAACAGAATGTAAGTGTCAAAATTACGTACTTTCTCGTCAATGGAAGAGAGACAAAATTCACAGGAGAATGGACAGCCACGAGAGGCTTCTACATAGATGTATCGGTTTTTAATATCACTTTGGGTGTAGTACTCATAGGGTAACTTTACTTCTGAAAGCTCAACAAGAGAGGGCTTAATTATTTTACATGTTACCTGTTCACCATTTAAAAGTGATTTACATGTAGAGTAAAACTGTAAGTCTCCCTCACCTTGAATAATAACATCTGCAAGAGAGAAATCAACACGAAAGGGCTCATAACTCACTTCAGGACCACCAAGAATAATCTTAGTCTGTGGAGTAACTTTCTTTAAAATCTCAATAAGCTCTTTTACTTCACCGGCATTCCAGATATAGACACCAATACCGATTATTTTAGGAGACTCATCAAGCAGACGTTCTGCAATACTCTGAATGGCTTCATTAATAGTAAATTCCAATATACATGTATTTTCCTGAAGCTCTTGCATATTGGCATAGAGGTAGCGAAGGGCTAAAGAGGTGTGAGTAAAGCGTGAGTTTAAAGTGGTAAGAACAATCTTTTTCATTTAAGAAAAAAGACTATTGACACTTAGGGCACGTTCCTGAAATAATCAGTGAAGTGTCATTTACATTGAAGTTATTATTGCTTGCAATACTCTGAGCAATCTTATCAACACTAAACATAACATCTTGAAACTCTCCACATTCAGTACAGACTAAATGTGCATGAGGCTCTTTTGAAATTTCATAGCGTGCTTTAACATAAGGTGCCTTAACCTCTTTAATGAGTGAGGTCTCAAGCATAGAGTTTATATTTTTGTAAAGTGTTGCTAACGATATAGATGAGAACTGTTTTTTTATAGATTCATACAAATCTTCAATACTAATATGGCCAGTTACATGCATCAACTTAAGTATCCCCAGTCGCTGAGGTGTCACCTTAAGATGGTGTTCTTTTAATAGTAAGTCATAATTCATTCTCGCATTATATCCATTTATTATAAAAGATTAAAAAAGATAAACTTAACCAAACAATAATAATTTTCTTTTAAGGGCACCTCTAAAAACCCTAAATAGCCTCAGAGGAAAAAAGAGACGTAAGATTGTGCAAAACTTTTTATGAGTCATAGCCAAAGCTACGACGAGTAAAAATTTTGTGCAAGGCTATGTCTCTTTTTT
>JAYEKO010000063.1:0-11763 GCA_034661055.1 Campylobacterota bacterium | reverse complement strand
ACGATTTATATGTGCACTTCAACCAGCTATGAGTGATGACCGTAATATACTGCATTATGAGCTACTCCTAAGGCTCAACCACCTTGGAACTATTATTGATGCCAACTATTTTATGCCGGTAATTCTACACTTTAAATGGATGGATAAGATTGATAAATATGTTATCTCTCACTTAATTGCATGCGGGCAAGAAGTTCCTATTGCTGTTAATTTATCATTAAGTTTTATTCAACAAAATGCTAATCTAAAATGGCTAAAAGAGCAACTTCGTGATTTTAAACAGAATAAAAGTGCCCCTATATGTTTTGAAATTTCAAATAACTCTATTATTCAAGATACTGATTCATGTATTGAGCTTAGCAATATGCTGCAAGCCTTTGGCTACAATATAGGAGTTGATCACTTTATGGTAAGCAGTCATAACTTAAGCTACCTGCAAACTATAAAACCAAAATATATTAAAATAGATGCACAGTACCTAATTTCACTGCTAAAAGGAAGTAGTGAAGAGTTGCCAAATCGTTCACTCATTACACTTACTGAACTACTCAACATTATGATTATTGCAATTGGAGTCGATTCAAAAGAGCTATTGGATGAGCTTAAAACCTTACATATTAATTATTTTCAAGGTAACTATATAGCAAAAAGTAAACTGCATCAAGTAACATAAATCGGCCTATTTAGCACTGCCTACTACCTAAGTTTAAATTTTTTTTGTTATAATCTTTACAATTTAAAGATATAAAAAATGCAGGAACTAAATGATTGACTTAAAGCAACTCCAAAAAGATTTTGACCACGTCAGTAGACAGCTTCAACGAAAAGGCGTCAGTACAGAAATTATTGAGTCTATGAGAACTAAAAGTTCGGAACTTAAAGCAGCAAAAGCCAACTTTGAAAAAGCTCAAGCATCTCAAAATGAGATGAGCAAACTCTTTGGTGTCTACAAAAGAGAAGGTAGAGACATTGCAGAGTTAAAAGCAAAAGTTGATGCCAACAAAACACTTATTAACGAACTCATTGAAGTACAGCGAGAAGCAGAGGTAGCGCTTACATCTGTAATTATGGGTGTACCAAATCTGCCTGATGAAAATGTACCTGATGGTGTTGATGAAAATGATAATGTAGAGATTAAAAAAGTTCTCACTCCAAAAAACTTTGACTTTACCCCCAAGGAGCATTGGGAACTAGCACAACAGAATAAGTGGATAGATTTTGAACGCGGTGCAAAATTATCAGGTAGTCGTTTTAGCGTATCTTATGACATGGGTGCAAAGTTAGAGCGCGCCCTTATTAACTTTATGCTTGACTTTAATGGCAAGAGAGGCTTTAAAGAAG
This sequence comes from Campylobacterota bacterium, assembly GCA_034661055.1. Lineage (GTDB taxonomy): Bacteria > Campylobacterota > Campylobacteria > Campylobacterales > Sulfurimonadaceae > QNZR01. The sequence continues at coordinate 10,422 of JAYEKO010000063.1, read as the reverse complement.
TTAGCGTTCCACACATGGTCAATAGAACGGCTCTTGAAGGAACTGGACAACTTCCAAAATTTGAGGATGACTTGTATAAAATTGAGGGACAAGAGATGTTTTTGATTCCTACAGCAGAGGTTCCGCTTACAAATCTATTTCAAGATGAGATTATTCCTTATGAAAACCTTCCCATAAAAATGACTGGCTACACCTCATGCTACAGAAAAGAGGCGGGATCTGCAGGTCGTGATACAAGAGGGATGATTAGACAGCATCAGTTTCATAAGGTTGAGCTAGTCTGTATTACAAAGTCAGAAACAAGTGACACGATATTTAACGAGATGATAGATTGTGCTTCTGACATCTTAACGGCTTTAGAATTACCTCACCGTCTTGTTCAGTTGTGTACCGGAGACTTAGGTTTTGGAGCAGCAAAAACAGTTGACATTGAAGTGTGGCTGCCAGGTCAAAACAGTTACCGAGAAATAAGCTCTATATCAAACACTAGAGACTTCCAAGCTAGACGTGCAAAAATTCGCTATAAAGATGGAAAGAAAAACACGTTTGTAAATACACTAAATGGCAGCTCTTTAGCCGTTGGTCGTACACTGGTTGCAATTATGGAAAACTTTCAAGATGAAGAGGGAAATATTGCTATTCCTGAAGTATTAAATAAATACATGTAATTTGTAGAGGATCATTGTGGCTAATAGTGAACAAGAAGATATAATTGTTATTGATGAGTCTGATGCCGCAGGTATTGAAGGCTCTCAGGAAGAGACTATTGTTGAACAAAAAAGCAATATTAACCTTCAAAAAATTATTTTTATTGTTGCTGGAGTGTTAATAGCGCTTCTTATATCACTTATTATCTACCTTTTGCTTACTCAAAAAGATACTACTTCAAGTTCAGATAATGCATTTGAAAGCATCAGCTCAAAACTAGATGAAGATGCAAAAAAAGCAATTGAGATTAGTCGTTTAGAGAAGATGATTGCTAAAGCAAACACTCTATACAGTAATGGCGATAAAGAAAATGCCCTACTCTTATACGAAAAAATAGCAGAGTTTAGCGAGGCAATATCGCAGTATAACTTAGGTGTTGCTCAACTTAAAGAAAATAATTTTTTAGAAGCCCTTAAAAATTTTAACAAAGCCATAAAAAATGGAGAGAAACAGTGCGTGAGTGCCATTAATGCAGCAGTATGCTCTCTACATCTAAATGATAAGAAGTCGTTTGATTACTATATAGAACTTGCCCTTGCATCACTCTCTAAAGAGAGTGCTTCACCTCTTTACTCATATTATTACTCACTCATCAACTATTATAAAGGAAATTACCAAGAAACTTTAAGTGCGCTCAGGCATCCAAGCTCAACATCCTATCAATATATTCAAGACAGGCTTCACACTAAAACAAGCGCACTGCTTGGTAACTATTATGACGCACTAAACTCACTTGAAAATGCACCTAAAGAGAGTGACTATTTTACACTAGCACTCCTATATTCAAACATTGGAGACTTAACCCTTGCAAAGAGATATCTTCTCGATTCAATAGCCACAAGTGATGATCCACTTATTGAGCAGCTCGCACTCTCATTGATCTATCTTAAATCGGGTCTACTTGCAGATGGGGGCTCTCTTTTGCGTGATATTACCGATATGTATCCAGAAGCCGTTTATAAGTACTATCCAATAAATGTTCATCTTAAACGCTCTCTTTTTGATACAGATCTTGCACAGACTCACTACAGAAACAATGTGACTAAAAGCAGAGCTACCTTATATGAAAAAATATTCTATTTTTCTCCTTATCGTGTTTTTAATGCAAGCCAAACCATCAGCTATATTCGAAAAGGTAATGCTAATATCTATATTGATGATATTAGTAGCGCTAAAGATTATCTTGAGCATGGAGAGCATCTTTCACGTGTCAATAAAGGCATTGCCGAATCCATTCAAAAATCACTCTCATTTCATCTTAGAAGTGCAAACAAACAGCTACTATCCCTTCTAGAGATTGAACCAAAACACTCAATACTCAACTACAATCTGGCACTAAGCTATGCACAACTCGGTGATAGAGAGAGTGCTTATAGATACTTTTTAAAGTCTTATCAATTAGATGCCAATAACTACCTCTCTGGAATCTATGCATTTTACACAGCCCAACTGTTAAAAAAAGATTCTGAGAAACTGCTCTCTATCTTAAAAGAGAATCTCACTCATGAAAACAGTGATGAGGAGTTTGAGCTATACAGAACACTCATCAATATTGGTACAGGAAACTACGTTGGGACTCTGCCTTGGCTAGAAAACAGTTATAAAGAGCGGCCACTTTACTATATGCTGGACTTTATTATAGCATCAGAATTCAATAGAGATGATGATAGGAAAAAAGCAGCTAAAAAACTGACTAGCACACTACCTTACGATATTTTACCACACCTTATTTACATTGATGCCTACTACAGTCATTTAGATAATAAGGCATATGCATCAAAAGCATTGAACTATCTTAAAAGACAGAAGTTCTTGTTTGACGATTTGTACTATGGTCCTTTTATTTCACGCTACCTATATTCACAGATGGCACTTATTACAGGTAAGCTCTATCCACTTAAACAAAAGCTCAAAAATACACTCGAGGCAACTGGCGATAATCCACAAGATATTATTAATGCTTTAGCCATAGCATCACTCTATGATCAAAAATTTGAAGAGTCTTATATTCTCTACAATCAGCTAATTGATGACTATAAACAGCGAGATGCGCGTACTCTATTTTTGGGTGCTGTTGCTGCTATTGCAGCTAATCATAAGGCCAATGCCATTGCACTTTTAGAGTTAGCAAAGATGAAAAATCCTAATTTTATGGAGAGTCGATACGCCCTAGGACTACTCTATCTTGAAGTCAAAAATAATCAGGGTGCCGCCATTCAGTTTCGACGCATTGGAAATGGTGGCTTTACATCAGAGTATTTTAATTTCAATATTAATACTCAGGATCTACTCTTTAACAAAAGAGAAAAAGAATAAACGCTTCTACTTTTTTTTAGAGGTGCCCTTAAGTAGTTTGTAACGATTACTTAAATTTACAGCTGCCCTAATCGGGCCGTAAAGAATATAGCAGATAAAAATTAGAGCAAAGCCCTCTTTAGGATAGATAACAGTTAATGCAGCAATACTCAATATGCCAATAAAAAGACGCATATAGTGTATTGTTTTAAAATTAACTTTTTTGAAACTTGGATAACGAATATTGCTAACCATCAGCAGTGATATTATTACTGCACCTATTAAAATAAGAAACTTATACTCATGCATAGAGGTGTAGTCTTCAAATAGAAGAACCATAGTAGATACAAATACAGCAGCAGTGGGAATTGGAACACCAATAAATACTGAAGGCTCAATCTGTACAGTTGTAACATTAAAACGTGCTAATCTAATGGCACCTAAGACAATAAACATTGCACTAACTACAATACCTAAGCGTCCATAGCTACTTCCAATATACATGTAAATAAGCAGTGCCGGAGCAACTCCAAAAGAGACAATATCAGCAAGAGAGTCAAACTCAACACCAAAACGGCTACAGGTGTTGGTGAGCCGAGCAACACGACCATCTAACGCATCAAAAACAAGAGCAAGAACAATGAGCCATGAAGCGACAATAAAGTCACCATTAATAGCGCTTACCATACTAAAAGTCCCTACAAATATTGAGGCAGCGGTAAACATATTTGGTAAAATATATGTTATTTTTCTTGGATGACTCTCACGCTTCATAATAGTCTAATCTTTAGCTTCTACAGACACATCTTCACTAATAAAATCTTGTATTACCTCTAGTTTTGTAGCAATCCCATTATCTATCTCAAATGCTTTAATAATATCACGCACCTGTTGACCTGAAATATTTTCCTTTTCATAAAGAAGAACAACCATATCTTCAATAGCTCCACGATACTCTTCAAGACGCTCTTTAACAGATGTATAATGTTTTTCAAGTGTTGTTTTAATGAAAGCATCCATATCTTCAGCCATTTTATCACTGTACTCACGAGCCTGTGCCATACCACCACCAAGAAATGAGTTACGCTGTTTTTCTAGCACCATGAGTCCTGCAACATCACTCATACCATAGACTTGAACCATCGATTTAATAATGTCAGTAGCACGTTCCAAGTCATTTCCTGCACCTGTAGAGATCTCACCAAAAAAGACCTCTTCAGCAGCACGCCCACCAAGAAGCACATCAACTTCAGCTAGTAGCTCAAATTTTTGAGCAAGATATTTATTTTCTTCTGGAGTATTAAGAGTATATCCTAACGCAGCAAGACCACGAGGGACAATAGAGACTTTAGAGACTTTTTTAGCTCCGGGAGTCGTCTCAGCAAGAAGAGCATGTCCACTCTCATGATAAGCGACAATTTTCTTCTCTTTCTCATTAATACGACGACTCTTTTTAGCAAGTCCTGCAATTGCGCGTTCTACTGATTCACGTAGATCAGCTTGTTTTACAGTACTTTGGTTTTTTCGCCCGGCTAAGAGTGCGCCCTCATTGATAATATTGGCTAAGTCTGCACCAGCTAGTCCTGCTGTTAAGCGTGCTAACTCTTCTAAATCAACATCTGCATCCTGCTTAACACCTTGAATATGTACTTTAAGGATTTCAATACGACCTTCATAGTCAGGCTTATCAACTAAAACTTGACGATCAAATCGACCAGGACGCATTAGAGCCGGATCTAATATTTCAGGACGGTTAGTTGCAGCTAGAACAATAATTGGCACATCCGTACTAAATCCATCCATTTCCGCTAAAAGTTGATTTAGCGTCTGCTCACGTTCATCATTTCCACCCATATTTGCACCGGCAGCTCGGCTCTTACCGATGGCATCAATCTCATCAATAAAAATAATTGAAGGGGCATCTTTTTTTGCTTGCTCAAACAAGTCACGTACACGTGCGGCACCGACACCGACAAACATCTCAATAAAACTTGATCCAGATACCGAGAAAAAAGGCACATCTGCTTCACCAGCAACTGCTTTGGCCAATAGAGTCTTACCTGTACCCGGACTACCTACAAGCAAAACACCTTTTGGAATCTTTGCTCCAAGTTCTACATAACGACCAGGGTACTTTAAAAAGTCAACAATCTCTAATACTTCTTCTTTTGCTTCTTGTGCTCCAGCTACATCATCAAATTTTGTCTCTGGCTTCTCAGAGCTTATAAGCTTTTTTGAGTTACCCATTCCAAGAATTCCACCACCCATATTTTTTTGCATACGACTAGCAAAAAACATCCAAATACCAATAATAAGCAAGAATGGAAGTAGCCATCCAAACATCTCAGTAAACCAATTTGTTTCACTAAAACCGCTATAGTCAATGCCTTTTTTATCTAAAAGAGGAATTAAAGAGGCATCATTACCAATAAGTCTTGCACTATACGACAGTTTTATACCGTTGTTGTCCGAAAGAGCGCGTATATATGTCTGTCCAATAGCTACCTTATTGACTTCACCATCTTCTATAAGTTTTTTAAGTTCTGCATAACTAACTTCTTGATTTTTAATATTTTGATTAGGACTCATTCTATCACTAACTGCACTTTGATCACCTACAAGTGCCTTAAAAATCATAATAATAACAATTGAAAAAATTGCAAATGTTACTAGAGGATTTTTGTTAAAAAAATTATCATTTTCTGGTTCTGGTTTACCCATTAATCTGTTCCTTTTAAAATCAGTGTCACCCATTCATCTTGAGGGACTTTTTCTATTAATTCGTAGTTTTTATATGCACGCAACACTTTAGCTTCATATTTATCTAATATTCCTGAAAGAATTAAGATGCCATCGTTTTTAACTGCTCTATTTAAGTCTTTTTCAATAAAAATAAGAACATCTGCAACAATATTTGCAATAACTACATCATATTTTTTAGTTGCCATATTGGCTGATCCTGTCCATAGAGAGTGGAGTTCAAGCCCATTTTGTTCAAAATTATCTTTAGTATTATCTACAGATATTTCATCACTATCACAAGCATCAACTAAGGCATTTAGTTTTGCAGCAGCTAGAGCAAGCACTCCACTGCCACACCCAACATCTAAAACACTCTGCTTAGGCTTTACAGATGAAGCAATGGCTTTTAAGCAGCTTGCAGTTGTGGGGTGATGTCCGGTTCCAAATGCCAATGCAGGGTCCAGCGCAATATTGAGCATCCCTTCTCTAGCATCTTCCCATGTGGGATGAATATAAAATGGAGGCACTTCAACAGCAGAGATATTTTCTTGATATTTTTTAACCCAATCTTCACTCTTGTGTTTTGAGTATTCTAGTTCAACTTCAATATTCTCATCTAAAGCTTTATTGAGAGCTTCTGCAAACTGTTCCACACCCCAACCAATAGTAGATAAGTCATCTTCACTGCGAATAACAAAGCCCTCATCAGTCTCTTCAAAACCAACGGGGATTGTGTCACTAAGAAAATCACTAAAAAGACTATGGTGAGAGGAAGGACGTACTCTTAGAAGATAGTAGTGTTCTTGCATTTAACCTAAAACATCCTCGAGTTTTTCTTTTAGCACTTGCGGTGTAAATGGTTTGACAATATAGTTATTAACACCTGCCTTTAGTGCAGTAATAACTTCTGCTTTTCCACCTTCAGTGGTAACCATAATAATTGGCATATCTTCAAAACGTTCATCTGCACGAACTTTTTTAACTAGTTCTAAGCCGTTCATCTCTGGCATATTCCAATCTGTAATAAGCACTTCTGTATCGGGGTTTGCATCAATCTGCTCCCACCCTTTTTGTCCATCTTCAGCTTCAAGAAGATCTTTGTGTCCAATACGGTTGAGTGTATTTTTAATAATACGTCTCATTGTTGAGCTATCATCGACAACAAGTATTTTCAAAACAAGTCCTTTAAAAAAATTATATATAAGGCAAATAATAGCTAAAAGTTGTTTGCACTAAGTTTAAAAAAACTTTTTTAAATCTATTGTACCCTCATAATAAGCTTTTCCAACAATAACACCATCTATGTTTCCAGCTTTAATAAGTGCTTCAATATCACTGTCATCTTTAACCCCACCACTTGCAATCGTCGATACACTACTAGCCTCTGCAATTGAAACTGTAAAATCGACATTAACACCAGAGAGCATGCCATCACGACCGACATCGGTACAGATAATGGCCTTTACCCCAGCATCTGCAAATTCTTTAGCCAAGTCAGTTGCTTTGAGAGAGCTAACCTCTCCCCAGCCCTCTACTGCTACATAACCATCAATAGCATCAATTCCAACGACAACAGGATATTTTGCTGCCATATCTTTAACAAACTGAGGGTCTTTCACGGCAATTGAGCCCAAAATAACACGATCAATACCAATATCTAAATAATTTTTAATGGTCTCTTCATCACGAATTCCACCACCAAGCTCTAACTTAACATTACAGTTTTGACGAATCTTCTTAATCTCTTCTAGATGTTCAGGTTTTCCTGAAAAAGCACCATTTAAATCTACTAAATGTACCCAAGCTGCACCCATTTCTTCAAATTTTTTAACCAATTCCCATGGTGTATCTGAATAGACAGTAGCACTATCCATTAAGCCTTTTTGTAGTCTTACTGCTTTTCCATCTTTGAGATCAATGGCCGGAAAAATTGTCATTCCTGTATCCTTTTAAAGTTTTATAAAATTTTTTAAAATCTGTAAACCATTTTTATGGCTCTTCTCTGGGTGAGGCTGAATTCCTAAAATATTATTGTGTGCCACTGCACTTGCGAATTCATATCCATATTCAGTTCTACCAATTACATCTGATTCAGATTTACATGTAACATGAAATGAGTGTACAAAATAGAGATAATGTTCACTATCTAAATCTACAAAAAGGGGATGAGACTTAGTAAACATACGGTTCCATCCCATATGAGGTACTTTTAGCGGATGTGAAAACTTCTCTGTATCAAATGCATCTACATGACCTTCAATAAGCCCAAGACCTTGATGTTCACCAAACTCACTGCTGGACTGAAAAAGCAACTGCATACCCAAGCAGATACCCAGTATATAGTTTCCACTTTTAGCGTATTCATCTAAAGCTTCAATCATATTTCGCTCTCTAAGATGCTCCATAGCATCACCAAAAGCGCCAACACCAGGTAAAACAAGCTTATCATAATCTTTAAACTTTTCCGGGTCTGATTCCACTACAATATCTTTACCAAGCAATTTAAACGCATTTTTAACACTAGCTAAATTACCCATATTGTAATCAACAATTCCAATCATTTTTTACTCTACTTTTATTTTTGTAAATTTAATATATACAGCTAGTCCAATAAGTAACATGGCAACACCGCCGATAATATAAATGGCATTAACTAGCATTTCAGGTGCCGTCATTGCAAACTTAAAGACTAACATCAAGGCTTCAATAGAAAGAGCAATAATAATAGAACCCAAAAATCGTACCATGGTATGATGGATATCATGATTTTTATCTTTTGTATGGTTCCCTAACACCTCTTCTTCAAAAAGAGTTTTTGACAGATCAAATATGGCTAATGAGAGCGTCAACAAAATGGTCGCTTCAAACATCCCTTTGACTTCAATTTTATGCAAATCAATACCAAACATAAAAAACTCTTGAACCCCTTTAACAAATAGCAGTAATGCCACCATAGCCAAAGCAATAACAAATGCACCATAAGCAAACTTAAAAAGCTTGCCATACATCCCTTCTCGTGCCATTGGGTGAGCAAGCTTAAGTACACCTCCTAATGGCATATCAAGACATGCAACATACTTTACTTTTCCATTTTCATCAAAAATCGGCTGTGATGCAGTTACAGTTAACTCTTGAGTAATTAAAGAAGGATAAGGATCAGTAATTGTACAGCGAGACTCTTTTATGGCTCTATAGTAATAGGCACGACTAGCACGAGACAAGCCTTTATCATCCTCTTTTCTATCTTTTCCAGACAGATAGGTTGGAGTGACTTGAAAGCCTTTTTCATCAAGAACATATACTCCTTCACAATCTTGTAAATCTGCTTTAATTTTTTGTAAACGACCTGTAATATTCTCAATGCTAATAGATGGGGTACGATTGGGTAAATTTTTAGAAAAAAGATAACAAAAATATGCTCGTGCTTTGGTTCTAACTTCGGAAAACTGCTGTATATCTAATGCTACCACTGCTTACTCCTTATTTAATTTCGCGATTATATCAAGTTACGGTAACACATCATACTTTAACTCTAACTGCTTATAGAGTTCTTCAGGTTTCAGTTCTCCCTGCTCTTGCCAAATCGCTTTCATAATTAAATTATCTTCAACACCATTCCAGACTTTAATATAACTTCCATCCTTATAGCCATGGTCTTGGCGGAACTGATTCAATATATTTTTGCCGACATATAATCTATAGAGTGCATTCAGGTCCAAATTACTACCTACACAGAGGCTTAAAAATGCTTTTATTAACGCTTCTAAGTCAAATTCAGATGGGTTTAGAACAAGGAACATCAGTCCTTCAACCTGCAACATAATCTCTTGAGGTGTTGCAAATGCAACATCTGCTTTTAAAGCATCATACTCACTAAATTGTGAAATATTAAATGCTAAGTCTTCAACTCCGCCCTTAAACTCTTTGCGATACTCTTGCAGTGCTAACGAGATAACAAAATGCCAAACATCGACTACTTCAATCTGTAAATTAGCAAAATCAGGTTCTGCGTTAATGCTTTTCCAGTGTTTCCAAGCAAAGGAGTCAATCATCTCAGCACACTCCATATAGATACATCGTTTCCAGTCAATTCTCTTGTTATTTTTAGTAAGACCATTTTCCCAGTTCTCACCATTAGTTGTATCATTTAACTGCTGCTGTAGCTGTATCATCTGTAAGGCTTTATCCATTACTCTCTCCTAATAAATTTTTAACTGTTTCAATAATCTCTTTTGCTGTATAGGGAACTTTAATAATAGATTGTATGCTATTATCTTCTAATACGATAGTCTCTTTATTCGTAATCCATATAACTTTTAGCTCACCATTGGTACTATTTATGTATTTTGCAATAAACTGCATGACGCTCTTATTGTGCGAACTGTCATCTAATATAAAAAGAGTAACATAGTGTGAGCTGGCCCACGCCATAGCATTTTTATCTTCCACAAATGTCTTAATATTTATTTTCATATCTGAACTACTAAAGATTCGCTTTAGCTCAAGCATCTCATCAATCTCACTAAGCATAACAACTGTGGTATGCTGCTCTAACTCTTCTAAATACCGGTATAATTTAAAGAGTTCACGCTGATCATCAGATGCTTTCTCTCTGTCTAGTGAGTCAAGGTAGTATTTTAGATAGGTCTTTGAACTAAACTCTCCTTTTATCTGTGA
>JAYEKO010000062.1:0-12132 GCA_034661055.1 Campylobacterota bacterium | reverse complement strand
ATTAAAAAGGAGCTAATAATAAAGAGGTATCCAAAACTAAATGGTGGTTCATAGCTCTCTAAGATAATGGCAGCAAATGTTCCGCTAATTAGCCCTCCAAAGGCGGTAAAAAACTGACGGTATGCCATGGTCTTACCACGGAATTTATGGCTAAATATTTTGCCAATAATGTCTTTAAAGTAGATGGCTCCAAACCCTGCACTAAAAGAGAAAATAAAGAGACCAAAACCGATGAAAAACAGTGTCAGAGTAGGGCGGGTTTCACCAAAGACAATAATGGCAACTCCAATAAAAAACCAAGCAAAGAAGCGTACTAAAAATACTCTACGTAAGTATGGGAGCATTAAAGGGTAACTCTGTGCTTTAAATGCTGCAAACATCTGAACAATAATAGCACCACCACGAAGTAGTGCTGCAAAAAGACCAACTAAAATGGAACTTCCTCCAAAATAGTTAACAATGAGGGGTAAAATGGTTGAAGGTTCTGCAATGGTTGTTCCAATAGATAGGAAAAAACCGTGTAAAATATTTTTAATATGGTTAGAGAATTTATCCATTAAGACGTTCAACCCCTTCATTGATGCTTTCTGCTTTCTCTGCAATAAAAAGTAAAATGGCAGCATTTAAAATGGCCAGCTTCATTAACTCATCACTTGGATTGTTTATTTGATGAAGAGACTCCTCTAGGGTAATATTTTCCCAAGATCGTTTATAATTAACTCCATAATACTCTGGTTCAATAATATGTTCAGTAACATTTGCATCTTGTGCAATCCATAATCTTCCTTTACTAAAAAGTTCAGGCGTACCCTCATTTCCTTTTAGCAGTGCTAAGCGTTTATATCGAGAGGAAAATATGTCTATGTATTTTTGCACATAGGGTTTGTGAAAAACACCAGTTACGCCATACTCACTTCGACCAACATGAGGAAGCTTTTCAATGGTACTAAGACCTGTTCTGAGCCCTAGACGTACACGTATTTTGGTAAGTTTATGTAGCTTGTTACAGTACTTTTTTCGATCAAAATAGTGTAAGTTTTGGTTGATGTTTATATGGGTGCATATATCTTTAACAGTTATACCATCTTTTGCAGGAAGAAGCTCATCTCCAGAGACAACAAGATTGAGATGTGAATTTAAAATTTTAGCTATTAAAGGAAAAAGATAGGGGTTGTTTACCTTTCCATCAAAAGGGTATCCAAGTTCAATGGAGTTCTCTACAGGAGTAGTGATCATATTTAAATCACAGCTACTTAGTGCGCCACGAAACTCTTGTGTTGTTTCAGGTTTTATGCGCCAACCCAGTAAAAAAGCGGCAATCTGTTCACTATGAACATTTTGCTCAAGTATCTGCTGCATCATATCAGCACTCTCATCAAAGGTTAAATCTCTGTTGCCTTTATGCCCTGTACCTACTGCATGTATATAAGTGTGAAAATCCATAACTACTCTCTATTTTAATTCTCTATTGCATAATTCGGGTTGAAGTGTAAATCAATAAAGATTAATACGCTCTTAAGCGAGAGTAGGTACCATTCGTTATTATATTTGTTAAGGATTCTTTTGAATAATTTACGAAATATCTCTTTTTTCGCACCTTTAAGTGATGAACAGTTTAAGTTACTAACGACATTTGCTAAAAAAAGACGTTTTGAGAAAGGGTCGATTCTTTTTTATGAGAAAGACATGCCAACATCATTAACACTCCTTACTGAAGGTATTTTAAAGGTCTATAAGACTGACCCTAAAAACAATGAGATTATTATGGGGCGTTTTAAACCGGTATCACTTGTTGCTGAAATGGCAGTTTTGGAGGGCATTGCTTACCCCGCATCGGCAGCTTTTGAAACAGATGGTAGTGTGATTGAGATTAATATTGAACGGTTTAAGCAAGAGTTTTTAAATAATCAAGAGATGGCTCTGTTGCTTTTTAAGTCACTCTCTAAAAAAATAAAATACCTTGAAGATGTTATTGCCCTTAATGTCGTTTTAGATTCAACGGCACGATTGGCAAAGTTTCTATTTGAACATGATGATGCACTAACAGAACTAAAACACTATCAACTTGCAGAACACCTACATATGACACCTGAAACACTCTCAAGAACCTTTAAAAAATTGGTTGTACTTGAACTATTACAAAAAGAGTCTAAAGGGTACTCTATTAGAAATAGAGATGGACTACATGTTCTATTTGAGTAAATAGGACATAATTAAATATGTTATACTTTAGAAAAGCAAGTGGTTGTTGTGCGTATTTTCTTACTTCTTATTTTACATGTAATTTTTCTTAGTGCTAGTACACCGCAGGAGATTCGTTCTCTTGCTTTTTCCAAAGGTTTAAAGCCCATACCAACTGACTATAAGCTACTTCGCTCTATTGTTGATGATAGTAAAAACCCTATGACAATTGAAAAGATTAAGTTAGGTAAAAAACTTTTTTTTGATAAAAACCTCTCTAAAAGCAGAAAAATTGCCTGTGCAAAGTGTCATAATATTACAAAAGGTGGCGAAGATGGGCTTCCTACCGCCATTGGACATAATGGTCTTGAAAATCCAAGTCACTTAAACTCTCCTACGGTTTTAAACAGTGCCTTTTCAAAACATCTTTTTTGGGATGGACATAGCCCTTCTCTTCGAAAACAGGCAGAAGGTCCTTCGCAAGCTCCCTTTGAGATGGCATCTACTCCTGCTTTGATTGAAGAGCGTATTAAAGAAGACTTGAAGTATGAACGACTGTTTTTAGATGCCTATGGAACTGATGATAGTATGACATTTGAAAATGTAACTAAAGCAATAGCTGTGTATGAAAAAACATTAGTAACACGAGGCGCTTTTGATGACTTCTTAGATGGTAATGATAGTGCCATGAGTAAAGAAGCGCAACATGGTTTAGAACTGTTTGTTGATCTAGGCTGTAAAGGGTGTCACTTTGGACATGGTGTAGGTGGGCAGAAGATTCAAAAGTTCCCACTTAGAGATTATAACGCTATTATTGATCTAACATCAGTATATGATGACACAACAAAGAAGCGGTACGTTACAGATTTCTCATTTAATTTTAAGCCGTATCATCCATACCCTTTTGAGAATATTGGCGGCTTTATGGGGGCAAACGGGACACAGAACTTTAGAGTTCCAATTTTAAGAAATATTACACAAACAGCTCCATATTATCACAATGGAGTCATTAAGGACCTTCGTAAAGCAATCTTTTTAATGGGGCGATATCAGATAGGAGTCGATTTAAGTGAGCGTCAGATTGATGCTATTGAGGCATTTTTTAAGACACTTGAAGGTGATGTTGTTGACTTTGGACTGGAGTAATTTTTTGGAATATGCAGATTTAGATACTTTTAGAAAGCATCTAAATTTACATGTAAAATATGAATTTAATGCTCAGTCATATTTTCAAGAGCGTCGTTTATGGCACTCTCTAAGCTAGAGTTCTTAGGGGTAGTGTGAAATGACCCATGAGAAAATTCAACAGTGACTATTTCATCACCTTTTTCAGCTATTAAAGCATTTCCTCTAAACTCTGTCATTCTCCAGCCAGCTTTTTCACCAGCTTTCTTAATTGCATGACGTGTTATTTTTTTATCATGTTTGTGTGCTTCTACTGATTGATGAGTAGAGCCATATTCTGGTGATATTGTGCTACTACAGCCAACTAGTAATAGTGTGCTTAGTGCAGTTGCAAAAGCAATTATTGCGGTTTTTTTCAAAAGAAATCCTTTAGGTATTTTTATAGAGTTTTTGTATGTGTGTATGTATAGGATGTATGATATAATAAATATAATAAAATATATTTTAAATATTAAGGAAATTGATGACAGTACAAGATGTTGTTATGATTTTAGTCTATACCTTCCCGATGTTTCTTTTTACCATCTATCCAGGAATCGTTGTAGGTGATTATCTGCAAAAGAACTATGAGTTAACTGAGAAAAAAAAACGTGCAGTAATTATTGCGGTAACATTTTTAGGAGCCTTGATGCTTGCTGTATTTTTACAGTTTGCATAGAGTGCGGTTATGATACGATTTTTATCTATTTTAACCATTATATTAGGAGTGCTTAACGCTTCTCAAAGTGCTTTAAATGCGTTTAAGAACCAAGATTATGAACTTGCCTTTAAGCTCTATTCACTAGATGCACACAGGGGAGATACAGAGGCACAAAATGCGATGAGCTACCTCTATTTTAACGGTTTGGGCGTAGAGCAGAGTAGCGCTAAGGGGCTGAGGTGGATCAGTTGCGCAGCAGATCATAATGACTCGGTAGCACAGTATGACTTGGGTATGATGTATCTTAGTGGTTACAATGTTGAAAAAAATTCATCTCAAGCATTTAGTTGGCTAGAGCGTTCATCAAAATTAGACCACACGCAAGCTCAATACAATTTAGCGTTAATGTACTATCGAGGTGATGCCGTTGATGAGAATGTTACTAAAGCAGCCCAACTACTTGAGAGTGCTGCTCTTAAGGGACACGTAGAGGCAACACAAAATGTTGGACGTATTTTTATGCAACTCTTAAAGTTCGATAAGGCGGCTAAATGGTTAGAAAAAAATGCACAATCAGGTGATACTGATGCTTACTATCTTCTTGCAGAGATATATTGTGAACAGGAGAAATTTGTAAAAGCTAAAAAATGGGCAGAAAAAGCAATAAATAGTAAAAATGTAGCAGCAAAAGAACTTTGGGATAAATATAACTTAGAAAAATATTAATTATAATCTAATTAGAGTATAATAGCTCCATATTTCAATATGGAGTTTCCCTGTGAGAATTATTATTTTTATATTAATAGTATGTAGTGTTAACGCAAATGCTGCTGTAAAATATCCATCTTCAGAATCTTGTAATGAGTGTCACGAAAACATCTATCGTGAACACGTATCTTCTATGCATCATAAATCATCACTGTTTAAAGATGAAGTACATTCTAAAGTTAAAAATGCTGTCAACAAAAATAAATATAAGTGTGCTATATGCCATATGCCAGCCGCTAAGAACCTAAGGGCTATTATGAGCGGAGAAAAGCAGCCAAATCCAAAAAGTTATAGACAGACAGATGGAGTATCTTGTTTCTTCTGTCATCAAATAAGTAAAATATATGATTCAAAAGTTCATAAGATTAACTTTTCAAATTATAAAGGCGAGAAAAAGCCAACGGTTTTTGGAAACTTGAAAAAACCGTATGAGAGTAATGAACACTACTCTCAAAGTAATGAAATATATAAAAATAGTGAAGTCTGTATGGGGTGTCACTCTCATAAACAGAATGCTCTTGGATTTGAGGTCTGTAACACAAAGAATCAATACAATAAAACAAGCGACTGTATAGGCTGTCATATGCCATCAACACCAGGAACCATTGAAAAGAAAGATAAAGGCATAAGAGATAGCTATAAGTCACATGAATTTTTAGGTGTTTATTCAAGTGCGATGGTCAAAAAAGCGGTGAAGTTAGAGCTGTTGTATAAAAATAAAGTGTTAGAACTTACCATTAATAATAAAATGGGACACTCGATTATTACACATCCTATGAGACTAAAATTTGCAAAAACAGTGATTATAAGAGATAAAAAAGTAATTTGGAGTAATTTTAAACAGAGTCCTATTGAAGATAAAGAAGCAACCTTTATTATAGTTTTAAAAGATGCACAAGACAAGCCATCACTGCCTAATAAAGCAGTAGGATATAAGTTAAATAGAAATCTTAAAGCAAGCAGTTCAAAGACAATTAAGTACAGTGTACCAAAGCTACAAAAAGGTGATGAGATTAAAACGACGTGGATAAGCTATATTATAAATCCAAAAATTGCTAAAAAACTAGACATTACTACAGAAGATATAATAAAGCCATATATTGGAGTAGAGGAATCACTTTATATATACTAAAGTGAACCTCTCGGATTTGTATATTATTTAAACCAGTTGAGTTGCTCTCGAAGTTCAACCACTTTTCCAACAACAATAAGAGCAGGGGTAGGAATACCTTCAGCTTTTTCAACAATGTTTTCTAGTGTACCCACAACTACTTTTTGATCTGCTGTTGTTCCTCTTGAAATAACAGCACATGGATACTCTTTTGCTTTACCAATTTCAATAAGTTTTTTACTAATTTTTGGAAGATTATGCAGACCCATTAAAAAGACAATAGTGTCGTCTGTTTTAAAGTTGTTCCATGGAATTTGCGAGGTCTCTTTATTTGGTGACTCATGCCCCGTTACAACACGAAATGAGACGGCAATACCGCGATGTGTTACTGGAATTCCAGCATAGGCAGGTGCACTTACAGCTGAGGTAATTCCAGGAATGATTTCAAAGCCAACTCCACGCTCGTGTAAGTAGGCTGCCTCTTCTCCACCACGTCCAAATACAAAAGGGTCACCACCTTTAAGGCGTACTACATTCTCATATTTAAGAGCATTTTGATAGATTGTTTCATTAATATCATCTTGAGGCATAATATGTCTGCCATCTTCTTTGCCAACATTAACAAAAAGACATCCATCTTTAGCTTCTTTTAAAATGTCTGGATTAGCAAGACGGTCAAAAATGACAACATCTGCCTCCTGAACAACACGAAGTGCCTTGAGCGTTAAAAGCTCCATATCTCCAGGACCCGCTCCTGTTAAATAGACATTACCCATTATTTTGACCCTTCATAAATAAATATACCTGATGGTTTCTTGATTTGAAAAATTTCTCGACTTAGATACCACTGCTTAGTATCAAGAATAGCTATTTTGTTGGTATCATTAACTGATACATAAAGTTTTGGTTTGACATTTGACCATCTTACATGTAAAACTTTACCATCAAATTCAAAACGTTTAATGATTTTAAGTGTTGAAGTATCAATAATTTGAATGACTGGGAATTTTTTACCACTAAAAGTGACCGCTAAATATTTTTTATCAGGACTGAGTGCTGTAAAAACAGGTAGTCCTTCTGTCTCAATGTTTTTTACAAATTTAAAATCAGGAGTATAAACAAGAACTTTGTTGTCTCCAACAGCTGGAATAAAGACATTTCCATCACTAATACTCCAGAACCCAAAGTGCGGTACTTTAAGTACAGGTTTTCTATTTCCAAGAAGGATATCAATTTTTTTATATTCCATTGTGTCTAAATTAACTACGCCAAAAAATGGACTCTGAAAGAAGCCAGTAATAAAATTATTGTCTTTAATCATAGCATCAAATGGCATGACTCCAACGTCTTCAAACTCTTTGTGAATAATAAACTTTGGGAGTCCTTTGCCATAGTTGGTATCTTTTAGCACAGTGATTTTATCATTATCCATCTGAGAAAATATTAGATAGTCTTTATAGGTTTTAATGCCAACATTCTTAGATCCTGTCTCAAATGACTGAAGAGGGTTTAGGTCTCTATCTAAAATATCTACACTTTTTTTAGCATAATTTGCGACAGCAAGAAAGTTTTTATCAATGGTAAAACCGATAGCACTATCACTTGTTTTATGCTCCTTTAGTATCTTTTCACTTTCAGGATCAAATTTTACAACGTATCCATCACGGGAGATTACATAACCATCTTTTCCATCAAACTTAACAACACCATGATTCATATTGTGCATGTTAAGAATACGTCCTGTTGGTAATCCTCCATCAATAACAGCTAGAGATTCATTCTCTCTCTCAACAATAAAAAGTTTTTCACTGTTTTTTGAAGCTTGCAGTATTGGATTAATACTCTTAGCAGATACTGACAGTTGCATACTTACTGCCAATGCAGCAGTTAAAAATACTCTATTTAGTAACATTAATCTCTCCTTCTTTCATCTTCAGTTAAGTAACATGATGGGTCTTCACTCCATAAATCACCAGTAATTGCATAGGCACGAGCACGTGAACCTCCATTACAGATGTCTATCTGTTCGCAGTCTCTACAGATACCACCTATCTGTGTTCTGGGGTGAATGCGTAGCTGATCTAGTAGTTCACCATGTTGCCAGATATCACCAAAGTCTTGCTGGATGATATTACCAACAGTTAATGGAAAAAACGGATCAGGTCGAACATCACCCTCGCTATTAATATTGAGCAGTTTACGTCCAGCACTGTTGCCGCCCCATGTTACGAGTCTCTCCCTCATAGTCTCTTTAAGTTCAGGGTACTCTTGCGCAAATCTATTTAGAAAAAGAATGCCGTCTTGCTCCATATTTCCTGTTACAATCTCAATATCACGACCCTCTTTGTAATACTGAAATGCTTTGTCTAAAATAAAGTTAACAGCTTTTCGACGCTGCTCTTTGGTTAAGTCCATCTTTAAATTATCTAAACCTCGACCAGAATAGACGAGGTGTGAAACATAAATTTTTGGAATATTATGCTTTTCAACCAGATTAAAAATAAACTCTAGTGAGTTTAATGTCTCTTTGGTAATGGTGTAGCGCAGGCCAACTTTAGCACCTGTTTCATTAGCAAGAAGAACCGCTTTTAGTGTTTCAGTAAAGGCGCCTTTTAAACCACGAAAATAGTCATGAGTCTCTTCATCTCCGTCAATACTGACACCTACATAATTAAATGTTTCAACAATTTGTTTAATGTTTTTCTTTGTAAAGTAAAGACCATTACTCGAAAGATAGGTAATAATTCCATTGTCTTTACAAAAATCAGCTATTTCAAAAAGATCTTTTCGTGTAAGTGGCTCACCGCCAGAGAAAATAATGAACTTAACACCATTATCTTTCATCTCTAAGATTGTTTTTTTTATTTGCTGTGTAGTCAAGGTATCTACTTCATCTAAAGTAGATTTAGAGTAACAGTGCATACACGAAAGATTACAGCGATTGGTAAAGTTCCAGATAGCAATAGAGCCATTTAATATTCTCTCTGGCTTACTCTCAACAACTGAAGCTATTAAGTTGGATAGTCTAAACATTATTTGCCTTTGTAAGAGAGAATATAGTCTGTAACTAGATTAATCTCTTGATCATTAAGTTTTAATTGTGTCATTACAGTACGTTTATAACCAAAAGCTTTATACATTGCCTTAGGTTCTAATATGTAAGCTTTAATTTCATCTGCTGAGCGTTTAGAAGCAATTTGCGTAAATGGTGGTCCAAAGGCTACAGCACTTTGATGGTGACAGCCCCAGCAATATGTTTCAAAAACTTTTTTTCCATCAAGAGAATCAGCTTGCAAAAAAGAGTAGAACATGAGTAGTAGTATTGTTAATTTATTTTTCATAATTTTCTTTTCATTGGTATGGTATTCTAGCAAAAATAAGCTTGAAATCTAGCTTATAAAGTCCAAGAATTAGGGATTTTAATAGGGATAAATTTTTGTAACTAATATAATAATTTATAATTTTATAAGAAAGTAAAAAATACATGTAAAAAGAGTTTTGAGTTTCTCTCCCGAGGGAGAGAAAGAACTATTAAGCACCAGGAATAGTTTGTCTGTGCTCGATAGAGTAAGTAAACGTAGGAGTTGTTAAGCCTTTAATGTATTTAACAAATTTACCAGTTTTAGCTTCATAAATACCGATACGTCCAGCATTCCACTCAGAAATCATAGTCCAGTGACCATGGTTAGCAGGCTCTGCGTGTAAAATACGTGGAGTAACTGCTTTACCTTTAGCATCTTTAACAGTTGGAACTTTCCATTTGTAAAGAACTTTGTGAGTTACAGGGTCTGTAACAGTACCTTGTTTTTTACCAACAGTAATGATTCTATCTAACTCTAAAGTTTGCTTGTTAATTAAGTGAACTTTATTCCAGTTAGCAGCTCCACCTAGTACATTATCTGCCCATAGGAACGGAGTATGCTCAGATGTACCGATAAATAGACCACCACCACCGATAGGAATTTGACGGATTACATCGAAGTTATCATCCCAGATAGTTACCTGACCAAGATTCATATTAACAGTAGCACCAAGTTGCTGACCTAGACCTTCGTGGAACCATGAAGAACCTTGACCTGGGTGTGGCTTAGCTGAAGGACCTGTATAGATTTTAGTAACTAAAGATTTAGTTTTAAAATCAACTACACCAACAACATCTGAACCTTGAGATGCGATAAACAGGTATCTACCAATCTCTTTACCTTCATTTAAGAAACCATCATGAAGAATTTTACCAATGTTTGGAATATCACCAACAATTGGGTAACCTTCTTTAGAGTAATCTACGATATATACGTGTCCACCATCTTTAAGTGCAAATGCAATATATGGACCATATGGAGTATCAAAGATACCTGCAACACGTGAAGAACCGATGTTACCATCAGGATCAATTACAGATGAAGTTGGATAAACTTTCAATGGCTCAAGAGTCATTGCGTCCATTAAAATAGCTCCACCTGGAGTGTAGTTACCAGCCATTAGGTATTTACCATCTGGAGATACCGCAAGACCACGTGACTCAGAACCAACTTGGATCTCAGCAATTTTTTGTTGACCCGGAGTGTTAAGGTCGAACATTGTTACTAAACCTGAACGAGAGATTGAGTAAGCATAACGAGGTTGACGCTTGTTAGTTACAGTTACGTGAACCGCAAAACCAGCTGGGTGCTTAGATAAAACTTTACCATTAGTACCATCAACAAATGCAACACGTTCTGCGTCACGCTCAGTTACGAAACAGATGTCAGTATTTTTCTTAACATCTACAGCATGTGGATATTTTTTGAAAAATTTCATTCTGTCATTAAGTGGCTTCCAGCCTGCTTTAACATTATCCATGCTAAGAACAGCCATTTTCTTACCTTTGAAGTGCTGAAGGTAATCAACCATAGCATCTGCATCAGATTTAGTGAAAGACCCTTTAAATGGAGGCATAGCTGTACCAGCTTTACCATTTAGGACAACATCAGCAAGTTCGTAAGAGTTTTTCTTACCAATTACTGCAGGACGTAAATCTGAACCAACACCACCTTCGTGGTTAGGACCGTGACACCCTTGACATTCTCTCTCAAATACTTTTTCAACATCCATCTTAGATGTATCAGCAAACAGGCCTGAAGTAACTACTGCTAATGCAGCAACTGAAGTAACAATTTTATTTAATCTCATTTTTTCCCCTTTAGAATAAGATTGAAAGCAGGTTAAAACCTGCTCACGCCTAGCTATCTTCTTGTTCGATTCTTGCTTTTTCTTGTTTATAAATCCAAAACATTGGAAGAATAATTACAGTGTGAAGAAAAAGCGTTAGAGTCAACGGACCCTGATTTAACCAAGCAAAAAAGCTTGGCACTACGTCTGTCATTGGTTCAAACATAATAGATCTCCTTATCTTTCGTGATGAGCAGCTTTACCGATGCTCAAGAAGTCTTTAATTAAGAACGCAAAACCGATGAATGTAACCAGACCCATAATAAGTCTCCAATCCATAGCTTGTGCGAACCACATACCACTCTGTCCATCAAAGTAACCTGCCCATGTAGCACCCATTTGTGCACGTGAAACAAGAACCTGAACATAACCAGCAATAGTAAGTGCAACAGTCATACCCATAACACCACCACTAATCATCCATGCAGCTGCAATTGATGATTTTGTACTCTTCATTACTTTAATGCCATTAGTTCCCTGAATAGCAAGGTACATCATACCAATTAAAATCGTTGCATATGCACCAAAGAAAGCAAGGTGTCCGTGCGCTGATGTAAACTGTGTACCGTGAGTATAAAGGTTTACTTGTGGTAATGTGTGGAAGAATCCCCAAATACCAGCACCTAAGAAGTTACCAAATGCATTAAGAACGAACCATGTAAACGCAGGTTTGTTATTAATAACAGTTTTAGTATCTCCCGTTGCATCTTGTTCACCCTGAGTTTTACCCCAGTCATAAAGAACGTGGATGAACATCGCAACCAATGGTAATGGCTCTAGCGCACTAAATAGTGCTCCAATTTCCCACCAGTACTCAGGTGTACCAATCCAGAAATAGTGGTGACCTAAACCTAAGATACCTGAACCAAATAGCATTGCTACTTCAATCCATAACCACATTTCAACAACTTTACGGTGTGCGCCAATCATAGTAATCAAACCATAAGCAGCAAGAGCACCAACATAAACTTCCCATGTAGCTTCAACCCATAAGTGAACTACCCACCACCACCAGAATTGATCAACTGAAATATTA